>JAMCWL010000035.1 GCA_023481285.1 Actinomycetota bacterium
ACTACCAAGCATAAGAACCCCGAGAAATTGCTGCCACAACTGTCCTCGGCCGTTCTTTATGCTGCATCATGAGCAATTCTGTTACCTTGGGTGAAAACATTAATATGGAAAAGGGCCAAACGTGAGAAGCCCTCTTGGATGTATCCAAGAGGGCTTACTAATCTGGTATGGTCACCTAGCAAAAAGATCCTTTCCTTAGAATACTATCCTCGCTTTAGATTTGGTTATAAACAAGACGAAAACACGAGGGCTTTGTTTTGAGCATGGATCTTAATTCAACCGTCCACTTACATTCGGGAAATAGGATGCCGATCATGGGTTTAGGCACATGGCAGCTTACCCTTGAGACGGCTGAGACGGTGCTTTATGCGGTTAATCTCGGTTACCGTTTAATCGACACGTCTAGCGACTATGGGACTCAGCCAGGGATCGGGGAGGCTATAAGGAAAGCCAGCATTGATAGAGAAGCTTTGTATATCACGACAAAAGTTGAGGAAACCGATGATTCTTATGAGCGGACGAAATCGAATCTAGACGAACTCGGTCTGAGTTATATTGATCTAATGCTCATCCATCGTCCGCCAGCCACTGGTGCTGGTGAAGAACTGTGGGAAGGCTTAATAAAGGCAAAAAATGAAGGGCTCGTAAAAGATATCGGCGTCAGCAACTATTCTATTCCTTTGATCAATAAACTAATTGAAGCAAGCGGCGAAGTTCCGACAGTGAACCAAATTGAATGGAGTCCGTTTGGTTATAGCCAGGAGATGTTGGATTATTCTAAGGGAAAAGGGATTATCATCCAGGCCTATAGCCCGCTCACAAGAACTCTCCGACTTGATGACGAGAAGTTAAACCAAGTCGCTGAAGAGCATGGAAAATCTCCAGCCCAGATTCTGATCCGCTGGAATTTACAGCTTGGGACAGTTCCTATTCCGAAAGCTAATCAAAAAAAGCACTTAGAAGAGAATCTGGGTGTCTTTGACTTTGCTATCTCTCAAGAAGACATGGGTTTGCTCAACAGCCTCAATGAGTACTATTCCTCGCTTGGATGGTCACTTCAGTATGTTTAGCTGTCCGCTTAACTGGCTTAGTGGATTAAGGCGGTCAGCGCCTGGAGTCTGAGCCAAGCTAGGTAGTTTTCAAACCGCAAATACAAGTTCTTGCATGAGTTCGAAAATTGCCCGGTCCGGGGAGCAAAATTAAGGCCCGCCTTTGTGCGGGCCTTAATTTTGCTCGTCTTTGGGAGGCAAGATTCGAACTTGGAGGGGTATATTCCGTGGGGGGAGAGGCTCCCCCCACGGTCTTTCGTCGGGAGAGGGGGATACCAGGGGGAGAACTCTTGGGTTCGCCCCCTGGAACAGCGAGCTGATCAGCTCGCTGTTAAGTTCGCAATCTTGCCCGGGGAGCACCACTCTGGGGGTCAATCCTAGAACTGAAAAACGGCTTTGACAAGCCGTTTTTTGCATTCTTGCCTCTTGCAATGGGGTCTTGTAATGGCTTGTGGATAAATCGATCGATCAACAGGAGTCTCCACAGTGACTAATGACCTTCTTTACCAGGTCGAATACTGGTAAAATAAATGTATGAAAACAGACGAGACTCCTGCCAGCAATCAAGAGCAGAAGCCCAAAGGTGAGATTGCCATCTATACAGCTGACGGACAAGCTCAGCTTGAAGTCAGGCTGGAAGAAGAGACCGTTTGGCTGACGCAAGCGCAAATGGCCGAGCTTTTTGACAAGGATGTCAGAACCGTCTCCGAGCACATCAAGAATGTCTACGATGAAAAGGAGTTAGAAAAAATTTCAACTCTCCGGAAATTCCGATAGTTCGAATTGAGGGAAAGCGTAAGATCGCAAGATCTATCGAGCATTATAATCTGGACGTTATCATCTCGGTCGGTTATAGAGTTAAATCAAGGCGTTTCACTGATGATAAAGATCGTTACCAACTTGTTGAAGGGCTAGGCTATGGTCGCTTTACGTTGCACACGGAAACTGCTCGATCGGATTGGCCCTCCCAATGTGGTGACCGGACCTTCAACGACAGTTTTGGGCGATTGGTTTGCCAATCTTATCTATGTGAGTCGGCAGCGTTTCATTTTGCTGGTAAGCGAGCATTCCCGATTACCTGTTCTTTTGCCTGGTCGAGATGTGAAGCATCTCGCAGATAACTTTCCAGAGGCGCTTTCCCAAGTACTCCTGGGTCTTGGCATCTCTCCGCTTGTTTTCAAGAGAGAGGTCAAGGAGACACGCGAGGCTGTCATCGCTGCGACGAATAACCGGTCTTTGCTCGGTACGCTCAATGAATTCGCATTCATGATGAGGTTCCGATTGGAGGATAACCCGAATGCGAATCTGGTAGACATCGCACTCTGGCTAAGCGACACGATCGTTGGTCCTCTCGGACTTGAGGCACCAGGCGAGGCGACGAAAAGGTTGCTCGCCAAGATGCCTGGCATTTAGGCGTATATATTGTTCCAAGAGGGCTGTGTTGTGAGTTCAGTTTTAGAACAGCAATTGAAAGACAACCATCGTTCTGAACAGCAGCTTTAGCCTATCAACCAACCATAAGCACAAGGTCTTGTAGCGGCTCGAAAATAGTCCGAGCGAGGAGCACCTTTCATGTCCTCTCATTTGAATTTTTTCGTCCACTAGATCCGCTTTGTTTCGTAGCGCAGTCCTATAGAGATAGCATAGAAAGACCAGAAGGAACGAGTACAAGACGATCCCATCTGCTCGCGTTAAGAAAAATGTCCCATGCGCGCGAATCGGCGGAATGTTGGAGACGACCAATAGCACTATGGCTGCGATGAGGCTAAAAGGGATCTCTCTCCAGACTGTTGAATGAGCAATTCTCGGTGGATTGATCAGAGCCGTTACGCCCAGGATTAAGAGTGTGTTTGTTATATTGCTTCCCACGACATTGCCGAAAGCAACTTGGGTCGAACCGTTCAAGGCGGAGATGACATTAATAACAAATTCAGGCAGAGATGTACCTAAAGCTACAATTGTTAGTCCTATAATTAGACTTGGGACATTGAATCGCTTCGCGAGAGAAGTAGATCCGTCGATGAGAAAGTCGGCCGCTTTAACCAAGAGAGCTAAGCCGATTATTAAGAATAGGTAGGCCATCCCGATCTCAGTTTACCATTAATGATAGCAGCAATATAGCGAAAGGTGAGGGCTTAGGAGCCCACTATTCAGTTGCTGGAAATAAGGCCGGGGAGCACGGGGGTGCGGGTGCCGTCCTGGTAATGGATGAAGTCCAAAAGATCGCCGACCGGTCGGAGCTGGTCAAGCGGCTGTGGGACGCATAACTTAGAAGGTTAAGCCCACGCCCTGATCGGAAGTGGCGTTGATATGGCAGAGCCGACAGACGTCATCCAGTCTGTTCGCTGAAGCGTTTGAAGTATCGTCGCGGCCGATCAGCATCTTATAGCCGTTCTGGGCAGCCGCGTGCGGTCTACCGCTAGCAGCGTGGCAATCTAAACAGTAGTTGGCGTTTCCCCAGGAGCTATTGTTATCCGCAATGCTGTAGGGGTGTGAATCGCTACCGCTGTTAGCGTCATGGCACTTCAGGCAGAACGCCCTCACCGTACCTTGAGAGATGCCGTAGTCGCTGGCCGAATCGGTAACTCCGGCGCCACCCAGCGGGGCGGCTCTGATGATATTCGTCGGAGAGTTGTTAAACAAGATAACGCCGGCTCCGTGAACGGAGTGGCATACATTGCAGGTGAGAATCCCGCTCGCCGAGACGCTTTCAGTGTCTGGAGTGTTCGCTAGAGACTCTCCGATGGTGTGGCCATTATTGACAGCCGTCGGCAGGATCTCCGGGTCGTCGCTCGCGTAACCGTAAACCAGCTTATTGGTGTGGGCGGCGGCGCCCAGGTGACAGTAATCGCACGCATCGTCTGAACTGGTCGCTTGCGGGAGAAGCTTAAACGAGCCGGTTGCATTGTGAACCGCATGACAAGTCTTGCACTTGTTGCTGGTCGTGGAGTATCCGCCATGAGGATTGCTTGTATAGATAGGGATGTTTCCTGGACGCGTGTACCCGTCGACCTTACTCCCGGTGGTGCTGGTGTTTTCGAATTGCTTGTAATTGCCGGTAGTGTAAGTGACTTCCCAGCTTTGGTACGCCACGTATAGGTTGTAATCTTCAACCTCGCCGAATTGGGCGGCTCCGGTGGCCAGGTTGAGGGTGTTATCGATTTTGTCCACCTGTCCGGCGTCTTCTTTGTAGTCCAGGCGGAATCGCGCCCAGATGGGTTTGCCCGGTCCGTAAGGCTTCTGTACGGTAGCGGTTACGTCATAAGTCCTGGTCTCGGTCTTCAACCCCGCGCCAGAGCCGGTGAATGCCTCCGCACCCGCCGCGTTTCCGATCGCGTGTTCGCTCTCATCCCAGACGCCATCGGAATTCCAGTCGAACCACGCGTTCAGATAACGCGAGCCGGTGTGGTTGCCTTCGTCCTTGGTTGTTACTGTGACCTCGACTTTCAACCGTGAGTTAGAAGCGATCGTTCCGGTGATTTTCACCCCGTCGTCGAACTTATCCCGGTCAATCTGCTTGGCCTCGCCCTCGTCAGCCGCTTCGTCTACATCCGGTCCAAGCCATTCGTAGGAGTAACCCGGCCGGTATCCGAAAAGGTGCGTCGCACCGGGTCCGGGGTTGAGCAGCGCTATATTATTTAACTTTTCGCCCGAGGCAGCTCCGTGGACCTTGACCGGATATGGATCGGGCGCGTCGCCATGGTCCGGGGAATAGAGGAAGTTGGCGCCATTCTGATCATCCGTAGCCAAGCTCCGGAGTTCCGTCCCCTTTTCCCATATTTTAAGGTCGTAGGACATCGTAGCGGCCGTCGAAGTAGTGACCGAATCCTTCTCATGGCCTAAACCTATAAAGTGACCGATTTCGTGGGCCGCGACCCCTTGTATATCGTATTGGCCGGGTACGACCGTCCAATCCATACCCTTGTCGGTCCAGTCGAGTGAGTTGTTGAAGATGACGTCCGCCTCGACTATCCTTCCCGTGTTGTTGGCGACGTCGATCCAAACGCCCGTGATGGCGGAGCCGCCCACCACATAGGGAGCCTCCGCTTCGGTCTGCCAATCCAATATGTTCCAGCCGTCTTTCTGGACCACGCCGCCGGGGTCGTAGCCGGCTCCGGTGGTGTCCGGCTGGGCCGCGAAGCCTATCAAAGAGGGTGAGACCGCTTCCCACGAGTTGAAAGCGGCGGTTACCTGGCCGACCGCTCCGGCGGGCGTCGTATCGTCGTTTATACCGGCGTTGTTGACGGAGTACGGGATTTTATTGCCGGTAAATCTACGAAGGTCCCAGTGCGTGAATGGCGGTAGATCGACGGGGCTTACGCTGGCGGCCCCGCTTCCGCTGGAGAACATGGGATCTTGCTCTCCACCTTCGTTTTTGAAATCAAGACCGTTCACCCGCGTGTTGGCGTTTCCGCCAGTGCCGGTTACGTAGACGCTTACCCCCGCCGTAACGCGCACCGTCCCAACACCATAGTCGGAATCGACCACCGTCGCTTTTGCATCGATTCCTCCGCTCGTAAAGGCATCGTTGATCGCGTTGGCTATCTCCGTAGCGGTATAGGTATCGACCGCTCCCGCATTCTTATCTGGAAAATCGATCACAAGCGCGTTTCCATTTACAGTGATGTTCAGGGTATCCGTGTCGACCAGTTGGAAATAGACCGGAACGGCCTGATTGTTGATATTCCAGGTGGAACGAGAGTAGATCACTTTCCCTCCGCCAGTCGGTTCCCCGGTGCTTGGCGCCCAAATGTGGAAAGCGAGAGCCTCTGATAAGGTCAGAGCGTTGACAATGAAAACCAAGGCAAGCAGAAGATATTTAAAAAACCTTTCCCTATCTATCAAAACACGCCTCCGGTCGAACATTCCAATGCCATGTTTTAGCAAGCTTTTAATTAGTCACCTGCTTCTTGAAATCCTCGAAGGAAATCGGTTTATTGGAAAGCCGGTCGTTTTCGACCACTTGCCGTCCCTCAGGATCCGTTCTCACGCCGAACTTGCCATCGGCAAGCCCCACGACCACGTACTCGCTATCCCATCGTTTGAGCATAAGGACCACATCTTCGCCAAGCTGCAGCCTAGGCGCATCCGGTACGTAAAGCATCATCTCCCCGACCCGGCCTCCAAGCTGCTTGATGGTTATCTGCTTGGCCGGCTCTTCCCCTTTAAGGAGCTCCTTTACGGTCATGGTTATGTAGGTATAAATCTGCTTCTTATCAGGCGTCCAGTCGCTTTTTGCGGCGACGATTTTTCCCCGGGGAACGAGCGTCGACTTTCCGACCAGTTCTTCAATCCTTTTCTTGACGACCGGATTACTATCCTTGAGCTCAACGCCTATATTTCGGGAGGAGTAAGTGTCGCCGGGGCGGTAGTCGACCGGCAAACTGCCTTGAGAAGATTTGCCTTTATTGTTCTGAGATTTATTCTTTTCTTGCTGGGTGGGTGGATATCGGACAGTCGCTATGACGATAGCGAAAAAGGCGATGACGGCGACGTAGACGAAGCGGCGCGCGCCATGCTTCTTAACCCATAATTTCAGTGACTCGCTGAATTTCGAAGACCAAACCGGCATAGACATTCTACCTATAGCAAAACGATCCCTCACGGGTCGGTTTCGCTACTGGCTTGCTCCGGTCCAAGCGACCATGGTACGGACCGGAGGTCGTCGCCACCCGTGGCAAAATATAAGAACTCGACTGTTGCTCTAAGGAAGGCCAAGAATGCTGGCGATTATATGTATCTACAGCTAAATAATATGTATTTACAACTAAACATAGGAGATTTAGCGCCTGAATACAATCCGCCAAAGGACGGAGAAACCAGACCAAGGGACTGATCTATAGTAGATCGGGTAGTCGAATAGCGTTGTTCTGAGCGCTATTCTGGGGTGAATTCGATCAATCCACTTTTGAGCGCGCAGATTACTGCTTGGACCCTGTTCTTCTGACCTAGCTTTCTAATAATGCTGCTAACGTGGGTCTTGACCGTTTTTAGTCCGACCCAGAGATCCTTGGCAATCTGTTCGTTCGTATAACCTCTGGCCATTAAAGTCAGGACCTGGCGTTCTTTTGGGGTCAGTTCTTCTCTGATGCCCATTGAACGAGGTGATGTTCCGGGCTCGGCCCGCGAATACTCTTTCATGATAACCGCCAGAACTTGCTCGGCGATTCTGTGCCTTTCTTCTGAAAGGATGAGCTTCTGCATTCGCTCGCGAAGTCTAACGTTCTCGACGGCGATTGCTATCTGATTAGCGATGACGGTAAGTAAAACAATATCTGTATGGTTAAATCGGCGGTTTTCTGGCGCAACTACCGATAGAAATCCGATGCTTCTATCTCGTACCGATAGGGGCACAACGGTGAAGAGAATATCGCCGGCGCAACCTTCGTCGAGCTCGTCGTAGGCGATCAGCCTACCGGACGATAGGACCATGATCGGCTTGTTCGTCTTAATCACAATCATAGCCACACGCGCTCTCTCATCCTTGCGCATGAGATGGTGAGGAAATGGACAGGTGTACGTCCTGAAGTCGCGGTCGAGCTCAAATCCGTCAACCGTTTCTTTTACAATTGCGATGTGCATTTTGTCGCTTCCGGTGATTGCCTCGATCGCGACGGGCGTGGCCGCGAGGATATCCTTGAGACTGACTTTAGAGGATATCACCCCCGATACATCATAAAGTGACTCCAGCCGCTCAATCTTGATGACGGCGTCTTTGCGGTCGAGGTGCAAGTCCATGGCGACCCTCAGATCGAAGAGCACCGAGTTTCTTAAATACCATCGCTTCCTTTGACCAAAAAAGCTTTTACATCTGGTAAGCGGTGGATTTGTCTAGGGTGCGTTGATTGTCACGGAGCTTGGATTGCCTGCTCTAAATGATAGCACGAGTCGTACTCGGGTTGCAAAACGGCTTGTCCTGTGCCGCGCGTAATCGCCTTAGACGAAATCATCTAGGATAACGTTGCCAACGTACAAAAGGTTAGCAAAATTAAGCCATCGGGTAACTTGTAGAAGTTAGACAGTAGAAGTTAGACAAACTTATAAACCGGTGAAAGAGAGAAAGAGCATGGAGCAGAGACGGGGTTTTTGGGAGGCGCTTTTCGACTTCACGTTCACGAACTTCGTCGCCTTGATGATCATCCGGGTGCTTTACTGGATATCAATTATCGTTGCCTTCATCTTTGCGATCGGTGTGATCGTAACGGGCTTCTCCCGCTCGGCGGGCGCCGGCCTCCTCTCCATCGTCCTGGCCATAATAGTTTTCTTCCTATCCATTATCGTCGCCCGGCTCTACCTTGAGCTCATAGCAGTCGTCTTCAGGATCGAAGTTCATACTAGAAAAATAGCCGAGCAAGACCAAGTCCACCCGGGCAGCGCCCCATAACAAATTGCTTCGGTTCACTCTTCTCCAAGCCACACCAGGTAAATCTTTGACCATCCGCAACAACCTATCGAGAAACTGCCCATTTTAAAAGCAAAAGACCTGGTAGTTAAAGCGTGCGGTGCCTGGCACCCGGTATGCGGTGCCTATGCGGTGCCTGGTACCGGTAATCACCCTTAAGGGGTGAAGACGCTTTACCTTTTAAGCACTAAACTAATTACTGCTTGCCAGAAACATAAGCGACTTACCGCTATCCAAGGAGGGAAATAACATGTCGATCAGGAAATATCGTTTAATAATGGTCTTCGGTCTTCTCGTCGTAGTGACTTCTCTGGTTGGTTGCGGGCGATCTGAAACCGAAACGCCGGAACGCAAAATCAACCTCGGCAAGGCGGAAGCAAAAAATCCCGACCCAAAGAAACTGATAAAAACTCAAACCTGGGGCGAAGTTCCCGCCAATCAGTTGGCGGTTCTACTCAAAGACGGCAAGAACAGGAAAGACGCGGAAGCGCTGGCAAAAGACCTGGGCGCCTCGATAGCAGGTGAGATCCCAACGATATTACCCAGGGGACGACGACTGATGGTAACGCCTATACCATAAAGGCGCTCGTCCACTTGAAGAAGCTCGTGGAGTCGGGCGCCAAGGTCATCAACGGCTCCTTCGGGCCGGAGAAGCCCGATGCCTCGAACGCCTGGCAGTCGACGGCATATCGGAAGTTCTTGGAGAAGATGGCGAAGGACCACCCGGACGTGATATTCGTCGCCGCGGCGGGAAACGAGGACGGCGGTCTGGATGGGAGCAACTACTCCATCGGAGGGCATAAACTCCCGAACCTTATCACCGTCGGAGCCCTTAAAAACGATGGCAAGAAAGCCGATTTCTCCAACTATGCGACCGGGGACGGCGAGATATCCATCTCGGCTCCGGGTGTCGATATGGTCCTCGGCGTCGGGCCGGACGGAAAAGCGGTAAAAGCGAGCGGTACGAGTTTTGCGTCGCCTCAGGTAGCCGCGGCCGCCGCTCTCATTAAATCCATAGACCCAGATATCACTGCGTCGGAGATAAAAGAGATCCTCCAAAAAACCGCCGCTCGCGCTGTACCCAGTGGAAACCAGACCATCCGCATACCTGCGAACATGGGAGGCGGTGTTTTGCGCGTGGACGCGGCGGTTCTCGAGGCCATAAACAGGGTGCGTGAAAAGCAGGGGCTGAAGCGCCTCGAAAAGGCGGACCTTCTGGGCATGGGAAAGATCAGCCTTTCGGCGGAGGGGGGACCGACGGACTTCAAGGTGACGGTCTCTTTGAAGACGGTCGGGGACGAGGGCACGGAGGTTAAGGTTGAACTTCAGGGTGAGGGAGCAATCGGCGGCGACCTTACGAAGACGTTGGAGTCGCCGGGTAGCCTGACCTGGGATGTGACGCGGATCCAGGATAGGCCTTGTACCATAAAGGCGACGAGGCTCGATACCGGGGCCTGGGCGTACGTTGACCTGGCGGTGGTACCGGTCTCCCAGACTCCCAGGAACATATTCAACAGCGGCAACGTCATGGCCGTGAAGAACGGGCCGGAGGCCTCCACCAGCTTTACGCTTAAGAAGAAGATGCACATCGTGAGCATAACCAATTACCACTGGAACGACGGGAAAGGCGCCTCTCCCGGCACGATCGGCCTTGTGGGTCCGGACGGGACGGAGTACGGCCCCTGGGCCTCCTACGGGATAATCGGGCAGGGCGGGGCGCAAAACGTCTCCTGGGTCGTCGAGCCCAACATCGACCTCGAGCCCGGCAGGTATAGGATAAGGGACTCCGGACACGGCACCTGGTCGTGGAATGAGGAGTCCGGCGGCCGCGGCTTCAGCGTCGTCTCCGCCTACGAGGTGGTCGAAGAAGAACCTGGGGAAGACTAGACTAGTGCAGCACCAACTTGTTTCCTAATGAGAAAATCCTCTATAGCAAGTGGTTGTCCTAGGCTGAAGCCTAGGCGTATCAAGTTGGTGCTGCACTAGCGTAATTCCACTAGAATACTAGAATGAAGGTAAGGGGTATTACAGTTGACCGCTCACGGCCATTGCAACTTTTTATGGCTCTCAACCGTTATATAGATGAGAAATCGATAAGTTGTAGATTGGAGAGACGGTGAGGTACGAAGCGGTCGATGATTTCACCGAGGTCTATCGCACATACGTCGGACGGATTTACCGCTACTGCCTCATGAGGACGAATTCTCGTCAGGACGCCGAGGATGTAACCGCCGAAGTATTCGCTCGTTACTTGGAGAAAGGCGTCAGATCCCACCAATCCATCGCACCCTGGCTTTTTAAGGTTGCCGGCAACCTTTGCATAGATCGCCGTCGTCAGATGGCGAGGCTCAAACCCCTGGAAGACGAGACGCCCGCAATTTCACCCGAGACCTCCCCGCCTTGGCAGAACCAGGAAGCCTGGCGGGCGCTGTCCGACCTCAAAACCGGTGAACAGCAGGTGATTTTTCTCAAAGCAATCGAAGACATGAGTTTTAAGGAGGTCGCCGCCTTTCTAGGCAAGAGGGAGAATTCCATAAAGGCGCTCTTCTACCGGGGAATCGGCAAGCTTAAAAGCGTTCTTAAGGAAGGTGATCCCGATGGGCACGAGTTACGAATACAGGAACCGACGAGGGCTTAGGCGCCGTCTTAACAGCAATACGTTAGAGCTTGATGCGGTCGCCAGGCGGCTGAAGAGCGCCTTTCCCGTCGAGCCGGAGCTGGACGAAGAGGTCGATAGAAGGATTATGGCCAAGGTGGATGATAAGCGCTTGCCAAGACCTCGTGCCGCCCGCCGGTGGGGCCACACCTGGAAACTTGCGCTCGCCGGAGGTCTTCTGACGGCGATCCTCGGGGTAGTGCTCCTAACCGAGGGCATACGCATCCTGGGCCGCGATTCGGCCGCGAAACTGGCGAGCTATCGCGATAACCCAGCGATCGCTTCCGATTTACCGGTCGTAGGCTCCTTCGAGAAGCTGAAGACGCTGCTGGCCGAGGCCGGGCAAGCCGGCGGCGTCCGGCCTCGAGGCCGCGAAAGATCATCGTTGCTGAGAGCGCCGGCGCTCGATATGCCCTTGGCGAAGTCGTCGTTATCTTCGGCGGACTACTCCACAACCAACGTCCAGGTGCTAGGCGTCGATGAGGCCGACATTGTTAAAACTGACGGGGTCAACGTCTATCAAGTCAACGGCGAGCGAATAGTGATCGCCCGCCTCAATCCACCCGATGAGATGCGGTTGTTAAACGTCATCCGGTATAAAGCTGAGGAATTCTCGCCTATAGAACTGTACGTGGACGGCAAGTACCTGACCGTCATCGGTCGAAGCTTCCGCGCGGTGAAAGCGCCGTCGCAACGGCAACCGGATATCGATCTGCCTCTCGAAAACGTGCCTCCGTTTCCGCTCGACTACCGCGAGCCCGTCGTCAAGGTCATCGCTTACGACCTGAGCGACTCGGCGAACCCCGTAAAAATCAGGGAAGCGGAGATCGACGGCGAATACGTCTCTTCGCGCAAGATAGGCTCCGCCCTGTATCTAGTGGCCAACAAGTATGTCGATCTCTATCGCATACAGCAGGAAACAACGGAAACCGCACAGGAGACCGGTTTCTTAAGACCCGGCTACCGGGATTCAGCGGGAAGGCGTGAGTTCAAGTTCATCGATTACTCCGCAATCAGGTATTTTCCCGGGTCCGCGGAGCCGAATTATCTGATGGTCGCCGGTCTTAATCTCGACAGGCCCCAGGAGCAAATGCGGGTTTCGACCTATCTGGGAGCCGGTCAGAACGTTTACGCGTCTTTGGAAAACCTGTACGTCGCCGCAACCGTTTTCAAGGTGGGCGAAGGAACGCCGGCGCCGGAGCCCCGTCGGCGGCCATCACCGATGTATGTGCCGGCCGTGGCCAGCACCAACCTCTACCGCTTTGCTCTCAACGACGGTCACGTCGTTTACCAGGCGAAAGGAGAGATACCCGGCGCGCTCTTAAATCAGTTCTCCATGGACGAGCACAAGGGCTACTTCCGCGTGGCTACCACCAAGGGCGAGGTCTGGGCCGAGGGAGAGGCGGCCGCCAAGAACAACGTCTATGTCCTGAACAAAGATATGGCGATCACCGGCAGGCTCGAAAATGTCGCATCGGGCGAGCGCATATACTCCGTGCGGTTTATGGGCGACAGGGCTTACATGGTCACCTTTAAGAAGGTCGACCCGTTGTTCGTAATAGACCTCTCAAACCCACCGGCCCCGAAGATTCTAGGGGAATTAAAGATCCCGGGATATAGCGACTATCTTCATCCTTATGACGAAAATCACATCATCGGTTTTGGCAAAGATACCGTCGAGGCTCCGGCCTCAGGTCAAGAGTCCGGTCGGCCAAACTTCGCCTACTATCAGGGCATGAAGATCGCGATGTTCGACGTCACCGACGTCGAGCGCCCGATCGAGAAGTTCAAAACGATCATAGGCGACAGGGGGACCGAATCCGAGCTTTTGCGCAATCACAAGGCGTTACTCTTCGACAAGGCGAGGAATCTAATGGCCTTCCCGGTTACCGTTATGGAGGTCAAGAATAAGCCTGCTGGCGGCGGTCGGGAAGCGCCCCAGCCGGGCGTCTGGCCGGCATACGGGGACTTCGCTTTCCAGGGCGCTTACGTGTACAATATCAGTCTCGACAAGGGGATGCAGCTCAAGGGTAGGATAACTCATCTGCCCGAGGGCGCCCAGCCATTTATGGAGCCTGGAAGCACCAGCAAACAGATTGAAAGAATACTCTACATCGGCGACACCCTTTACACTGTTTCAAAAGGGCTGATAAAGGCCAACGGCATCGCCGACCTGCGAGAGAAGAAGAGCCTGGCCCTCGATGCGGCAGAGCCAACACGCTGATGAGGACTTTATCCGTATTCCGTCTCATATACGCTCAAGATTCATACTCAAGCTGGGAGCACAAGCCATCGACTACACCGTCATGGCACTCGAGGGCCTCTGGTGGACCGACGACATGGCCGACTTCAGCATGGAAAATAAGGACAGCACCATGAAATCTACCTCTCCGACCCCCGCCGCTCCGTCCCCGAGAAGCTAAAGACGGTCATAGGGCAACCTATCCGTTAAGTAAGAGGTGGTCGCAAATTCGACCACCTATCGAGAAACTGCCCATTCAAAAAGCAAAAGACCTGGTAGTTAAAGCGTGCGGTGCCTGGCACCAGGTACCAGGTACTGGCACCAGGTACATGTTCGAGGCAAACGACTTTCAGGTTTTGATTTAGTAACTCTTTGCTGCCTTCATTAACACTTGCCCCCATAGTCTAAGATAAAGGTTGGGATCCCGCACGGGTATAATCATAGATGCAGAGAGGCGGGACAAGGACATACGAGCTCGTCGGATTCTAGCGAGATTCGCTCGGATGGGTAGCTCTTCGCCTGCCGAAACCGAGCTTCGGACAAGTCCGTCAATCTGAAGGGGGATGATGCGCAATGGCTGATGAGCGCGTACTCAACGCGCTTCGGGACCTCCATCGAGCGCAGGCCTACGTCGTTGAGACATACGATAAGCACAGCAAGGACGAGCGATTGCCTATCGATATCCGCAAGAGCATAAGTGATATATTGCAGGATCATTACCAGCATCGAATTCGCATAGAGAAAGCCATTCGAGAGCTCGGAAGCGAGGTGCCTAGCGCAGCGGCTACTTTGACGGGATGGCTCTCCGGCTTAAAAGAGTTAGTCGCGCCAACCGCGGTGGATTATCACATGATACAAAACGACCTGGCAACGGAGTACTCTCTTGTCGCCGCGTATAAGGTGACGATCGAGCTCGCCGCAGACTACCCGAACGTCGTCGATGCCTGCCGTGAGAACATGGCCGATGACGAGCAACATATCGGAACTTTTGAAGCAACGGCGTTGGGGCTTGCGAGAAAAGCCAGAAAGGCGGCGTAGCCACTTTCGTTTACCTGGACCACCCATCCCGGGCTTGAGTAGCTTAAGGCGCTTTCAAGAACGAGCGCACGTTGTCAAAGTAGTACCCCAGATTTATATCCATTAAGGAGCTCGCCCTATATTCGAGGCAGTTTTCCAGGTCTTGATGAAGCAAGGCCCTCGCAAAGACATTCTCGCCTACTAAGAGAGTGCCTACTAAGAGTTGACAGGAACATGTGCAAAATGTAGGCTTTGCAGCTTGCGGGATAGGTGTTAACCTTAATATAGTTCTATTCACTGCTCAGCACATGTAATCCTAAGGGAGCGATGAAATGTCATATAAGGTGAGCGTTGTTATCGAGAAAGATGAACACGGATTTTACGCGTACACGCCTGAACTAGAGGGCTGTAAATCGCAAGGCGACACGTTTGAAGAAGTTATAGCAAATATAAAAGAGGCGATCGAACTCTATCTCGAGACGTTGCCCGAAGACGAGAGAAAGAGGTCTCTAAGTAGAGAGATCCTAACGACGACTCTCGAGGTAGACGTTGCCTAAACTCCCCCGTCTGACTCCCCAAGAAGCCGAATAGTCAACATTGAAATAAAACCACGTCCTCGAACTCATACGTAAATAGCCGCAATGCAACAAACAAAACAACCAACGTCCCCCAAGCCATGGGATCGGCCTTCGAGGGGGCCGATTTTAGTGAGATGGTCGAGGGCGGAGGCGTCTGGATCGACGAAGTGCGTCATAAGGCCTTTATCGAGGTCGACGAACAAGGCACGGAGGTCGCGGCCGCGACCTCGGTCGCCGTCAAGCAGTGGTCCGCCATGCCTAGTGAATTCTATATGCTCGTCGACCACCCGTTCTTCTTCGCCATCACAACAAAACCCGCCTAATCCTCTTCATGGGCTCGGTGGCGAACCCCTAAAAAGACGACAAATCGATGATTAACCAAATTTGGGGAAGTTTTTCCTTTACAAAGAGTTCAATAGCTCCAGAAGTCTGTCCTCTGGAAGCCAAGCTTCCGCTTCTTTAGCCATTCTGCGGCAAAGAACAACCGCCTCTTTTTTGTTTATCAAATTGCACATCACACAAGCGGCAAGCAGGCCAATTGAACCGGTTTTCCTTCCGGTAGCGCAGCTGTCGCACATATTCCTGGCGGCGTTATCGTCGATTGCAGCGATCGTATCAGGCCTCTCGGTCACGTATGCTAGGACAGACGCCTCGCCAGGTCCAAGCCGAGACCTAAAGCTTTCCCGAAGTGCGACTTCCCTCGGACCCTTTAGTGTGTAAACTTCAAACTTGCAGCCCGAAATAAAGGGGTCTAGTCTCGACCAAGTCGGCTCTTTAGTAATTTCTTCTGAAACATCCTGCATGATGACAATTCTTTTGCATACCGCTTCTAAGAGCTCAAAGCTGCCGGTGGTGCCGAAGTTAATTAGAACGTTGGTGTCCGGCACGATTATTGACGAAGTGGTTTGCCGCCACATCAGGATGAGCCTTCTCGGCCTAAAGCATGTGATTTCCTAATGCTCGCGACGATTCGCCGGGTTTCTTGGAGCGATTTCTCTAAATATTCGCTTAGTTTTTGCAGGGAAATCGCACCGTTTTCATACGCGGTTAGTGCTAGTTTGATATAGCGGCTCGGCAACTCAGGAAAGTGCTCTCGAGGCTCTTCACTGTAACCTAAGAGCTTAGTAAGCTTCTGCCTGGTTTTTCTCGGATAGCCTGCCAAGTGTTCTCTCTCATCGGCTTTCAACCATTTAGTGTTTTGGAGTCGATAGAGAAGCGCTTCGAAGCTTACACCGAAGTAGTGCTGCGCATGGATGATGACGACGATAGGCAATTCGCTTCCCTTGCGGATTCCGCGCTCTGTGAGGAATTCTTCGATTCCCTCTTTAGGCATCAAGAAGGCGGCAGCGAATGCATTTGCTCTTATCTCGAATGGCTGATTGTTGGTCAGGGTTTCAGCGCAAATGTAGCCGGCCATTCCATAATCCAAGAGATAGTGGCAGAATTCGTGGGCCGCGCTGAAGGCGATTCTCATACGCGGGTCCTTGCTGTTAAGCATGATGCAAGGGCCGCACTCTTCGCTGAAGTAAAAACACCCCGAGATTGCGCGATCCTTCATCTCCCGGGTGATCACTTTAACGCCCTGATTCTCCACCAACTCCAGCATGTTTCGAACCGGAGCGCGGCCGAGGCCTAGTCTAGCTCTTTCCAGGCGAGCAACGCGTTCGCCTTCCTTGATGAGTTCAAGGGTGTTGGTGCTAGGCGAAGGTTGGTAGCTTACGATGCGGTCCGGCTGCTTTTTCCCAAGGACGATTTCTTCGAGCGCTGCGTATTTCTCGCAAAAGGCAATGAAATCGAGGATCGCAGGCTTCTCAGCCTCAGACAGCTCTTGGGCGCGGAGCAAAAGCGCTTCGCCAGATGGCCGCTCTGACTTTGGCCGAAGGAAATAGGAAGTATTACGATGATAAAAGCGAGCGAACGCGTCGAGCTCTAAGCTGCTAACCGAGCGCTTTCCGACTTCGATAAGCGATACCGCAGGTCGAGGGATGCCGAGTTGACGAGAGACCTCTTCTTGGCTCAGGCCAATCGCCTTTCGTGCCTTTTCCAACCAGAATCCAATATCTGCGTTGGTAAGGTTGCTCATAATACCTCCTTCAATTGTGTCTGCTATTGACACTAGCGCCTGCCCGTCTTATCATCCTACTGTTAGATTATCTTACAAAGTAATAAGAAATGCAAGATATTGTAAGATTTTACAAATGGTCAACGGCTTAAGGAGGTGAAAGACATGGGAAGCGGAAGGCTAGCGATCAGCTGGCTCTGGCAAAACGATCCCGTGCTGATGGTGAAGTACAGGTATTAAGACAAAACTACCTAGAGAGGGCATGCAACTTAAGCATGCCCTCTCTTAGATATTCACTCAGCTCTAAATTTCTGATGCTGGAACTGCACGCAAAAGGCTCACTCTCCAGGCAAATGCTTGCCGTTTGGCGTATAATTAATCTGACAAAAAGACAGTTCGTGACCGGAGAGGTTAGTGCCCAATGGTCGTATTCAAGACCGATACCGAAGCCGATACCTGTAGAAAATATGTCCTACCAAAGCTCGTGGATGCCGGGTGGGATAATGATCCACATTCGATTGCCGAGCAGAGAACGTTCACTGATGGGCGGATCGTCGTTATAGGCGAGAGAGTTCGCCGCAAGGTTTCCAAGCGAGCTGATTACCTTCTCCGCCACACTCGCGACTTCGCGATCGCAGTTGTGGAGGCAAAACGGGAATACGAGACACCTGGCGAAGGACTTCAAAAAGCAAAAGACTACGCCGAAATCCTTGATTTGAAATTCGCCTACTCGACGAACGGGCTTGGGATTGTCGAGTACGACTACTTTACGGGGTTTGAACGAGAGCTCGATTCTTTTCCTACCCCGAGCGAACTATGGGAGCGCTTGCAAGCTGGCCGAAACATAGAAGATGACACGGCAAACGGACTTCTAACGCCTTCATATCACCTAAGCGGCAAAACCCCACGCTACTACCAGGAGATCGCAATCAACCGGACGGTCGAAGAGGTTTTTAAAGGCAACGACCGGATACTTCTCACGATGGCAACCGGTACCGGCAAAACCGACGTGGCCTTCCAGATTTGCTGGAAGTTGTGGAACGCTCGCTGGAACCGGACTGGCGAGCACCGTCGCCCAAAGATTCTCTACCTCGCAGACCGAAACATCCTCGTCGACGATCCGAAGGATAAAATATTTACGCCGTTTGGAGACGCTCGCTGGAAGATACGCGGGGAAGCAAAGAAGAGCCGGGAGATGTACTTCGCCACCTACCAGGCGATCGCCAAGGATGAGCGACGGCCTGGCCTTTATAGACAATATGCTACCGACTTTTTTGACCTCATAATCGTTGACGAGTGCCATCGGGGAAGCGCCCGCGACGAGAGCAATTGGCGAGAAATCCTCGAGTATTTCAAGCCCGCCTATCAGCTCGGTATGACGGCGACGCCTTTAAGGGAAGACAATCGGGATACTTACCGGTACTTCGGAAATCCAATCTACCAGTATAGCTTGAAGCAAGGTATCGAGGATGGATTCCTCGCGCCGTACCGCGTACATAGAGTTATAACTTCGTACGACGCCGCCGGTTGGCGCCCGAGCAAAGACGATATCGACCGGTACGGCCGCGAGATTCCCGACAAGGAATATCATACGGAAGATTTCGAGCGCGAGGTCGCTTTGCTCATGCGTACCAAGGCGATTGCCCACCACTTGACCGACTTTTTGAAGAACACGGACCGCTTTGCTAAAACGATTATCTTCTGCGTCGACCAGGAGCACGCGATAGAGATGCGCCGGGCGCTAACAAATCTTAACGCCGACCTTACAAGGGAGTATTCAGATTACGTCTGCCGGATTACCGCCGATGAAGGGGGGATCGGTCGGGGCCACCTCAGTCGCTTCCAGGACATAGAGACGAAGACACCGGTTATCGTAACCACCTCCCAGCTGCTTACTACAGGGGTCGACGTTCAAACCTGTAAGAATGTCGTACTCATCCGAGTTGTTAATTCGATGACGGAATTCAAACAGATAATCGGGCGGGGCACTCGCGTGCGAGACGACTACGACAAGTTCTTCTTCAACATAATCGACTATACGGGAAGCGCAACGAAGCTCTTCGCTGATCCTGCTTTCGACGGTTATCCAGCGTTTATTTCGGAAGAAGAGGTGGATGACGACGGCAGAACGCTCAAATATGAGACCGACGACATCAACGTGGAGCGAGTATCGGAAGATGTCGAGGAGATATTCGACGTCGATCCCGGGCTGCCAATCGACATGGAGACCGAGCGTCGAAAGTATTACTTCGACGGCGGTCATGTTGAGATTGCCGCTCAGCTAGTCTACGAGCTGGATCCAGACGGCAAGCAGCTTCGCGTAGTCAAACTCACCGACTATACGGCTGAAAAGGTACGCACTCTCTATGCTAACGCAGCCGCCATTCGCAAAGATTGGGCCGATCCTATCAAGCGTTCGGAGATCATAGCACTTCTTGAAGAGCGTGGAATCAGCTTCGACGAGCTCGCGAAAGCCACCAACCAGCCGGATGCCGATCCCTTCGACCTCCTCTGCCATATCGCTTACAATGCCCCGCTGCGCACTCGCCGGGAGCGAGCAAGCCGACTGATAAAAGAGGAACAAGCGTTCTTCGACCAGTATGGTCCGGAAGCACGGGGTATTTTGGAAGAACTCCTGGAGAAATACGCCGACCACGGCACAGCCCAGTTCGAAATCCCAGATGTTCTCAAAGTCCCGCCGATCTCCAACCACGGGAACGTCATGGAAATCGCCGCCCTCTTTGGAAGCCCGGAGCGTCTGAAGGAAGCGGTCGAGAAGCTTCAAGCGCTCCTTTATACTGCGTAGGGGGTTGTATATCGTGGCAAAGTATTCGGATGCTCTGCGGTGGATACGCGCATGAAGTGCTCAAAAGAGATGGCTTCAAGTGCCGCTATTGTGGATTTGACGGCGCTCAGTGGCCGAATTGGCTTCATCTATCTTGGGACCATCTTCTGCCCGTAGGTCATCCGGATCGAGACAACCACGATTACATAGTTGCGGCTTGCCGTTTCTGTAACGAGGCGCACAACAGGACCGAGTGGAATGTTGAAGGCAAAACGCCTGACGAGTTGGTAGAATAGAAGAAACCATTTGTACTAGAAAAACGCGACGAATACCGGAAATTCTGGGAGAGCGAGGTCGATAACACCGATGGCAAGAGCCACCACGAATAATCAAATCTTAACGACCGCTCAGCAGCTGGGTAGCCTTATGAAATCCGCCCGCGATATTATGCGCAAAGACAAAGGGCTCAATGGCGATCTCGATCGTCTGCCTATGCTCACCTGGATAATGTTCCTCAAGTTCCTAGATGACATGGAATTGATACGCGAAGCGGAAGCCGCCGTCGCGGGGAAGCGGTTTAAACCAACCATCGAAGCGCCGTACCGCTGGCGCGACTGGGCTGCCAAGGATGACGGCATCACCGGTGACGAGCTTATCGCTTTCGTCAACAATGAGGAAGCTGTCCGTCCTGATGGCACGAAAGGGCTGGGACTATTCGCTTACTTGAGGGGTTTGCAGTCGGCAAACGGGGGAGACCGACGGGATGTCGTCGCCACCGTCTTTAAAGGTACCGTCAACCGGATGATCAACGGCTACCTCCTGCGCGACGTGATCAACAAGATTAACGGAATTCACTTCACCTCGTCGGAAGAGATTCATACGCTCGGTCACTTTTACGAGTCGATGCTCAAGGAGATGCGCGACGCCGCCGGGGATTCAGGCGAGTTCTACACGCCCCGCGCGGTCGTGCGCTTCATGGTTGAGGTGACCGACCCGCAGCTGGGTGAGACCATCCTCGACCCTGCCTGCGGCACAGGCGGATTTCTTGCCGAGGGCTATATGCATCTGGAGAATCAATGCGAGACGGTCGAGGACCGTGAAATCCTTCAGAGGTATAGCATTTTCGGCGGGGAGGCCAAGCCCCTTCCATACCTGCTAGCCCAGATGAACCTACTGCTGCACGGTCTGGAATACCCTCAGATCGATCCGGGGAATAGCCTGCGCGTTCCGTTGAGGGAGATCGGCGACAAGGACCGCGTGGACATAATCCTCACCAACCCACCCTTCGGCGGTGAGGAAGAGAGGGGAATTCTGTCCAACTTCCCGGAAGATAAGAAGACGAGCGAGACCGCGCTCTTGTTTCTGCAACTCATAATGAGGAAGCTTCGGCGCCAACCTAAACCTGGTCGTGCTGGCGTAGTTGTACCGAACGGAGTACTCTTCGGTGACGGCGTCTGCGCCCGCATCAAGGAGGAGCTCGTCACGGAGTTCAATCTCCATACCATAGTGCGCCTTCCGAACGGCGTCTTCGCGCCGTATACCAGCATCCCCACGAACCTCCTCTTCTTCGACCGCTCCGGATCGACGAAAGAAATCTGGTACTACGAGCAACCGCTCCCCGAAGGTCGGAAGAACTACACGAAAACTAAACCAATCCAATACGAGGAGTTTGGTGATTGTCTCGCTTGGTGGGGCAAGCGTGAGGAGAACGAGCACGCTTGGTGTGTCCCAGTCGAGCAGGTGATCGAAAACGGCTACAACCTCGATGTGAAGAATCCGAACGGCAAGCAGGATTTCGAGCACATGCCACCTGAGCAGTTGGTTGAGGATATCTTGGAGAAAGAGCAGAAAATAACGGAAATCCTTGCGGAGATACAGCAGATTTTGGGGTCGGCAAGATGAACGTATCCTGGCCAGAAGTACCCTTAGGAGAAATTCTGACGGAACGTCGAGAAGTGCCTCCGGAAGCTGCTTTATTTAATGGCAGCATTCGCATTATTTCCAAGATAGGCTTCGACAATGGAAAGATAGAACTTCGCTCTGATGGCAATACAAGAACCGGAATGATTCTTGTAAGGTCGGGCGATCTTGTTGTTTCCGGTATCAATGCGGCAAAGGGCGCAATTGCTATATACGCGGAAGAGAATGTCGACCCAATTGCGGCAACTATCCACTATGGTGCATATATTCCGGATAAGACGCGTATTGATATCGCATTTCTCTGGTGGCTTCTCCGAAGCCGTACTTTCTGTGAGCTATTACTAAAGTATGTACCTGGGGGCATTAAAACTGAGCTAAAGGCCAAGCGGTTGCTCCCTATACCCATTCCGCTTCCGGCACTAGACGAGCAGCGGCGGATCGTGGCTAGAATTGAACAACTAAGTATCAAAGTTGAGGAAGCGCGAACTTTACGACAAGAAGCAGAGGTAGAGGCAAAGGCAGTCATTAATGCTGAGCTTGAGCGACTATCAGGCGAGATAACTATTGATGGTCGTCTTTCTGACGTGCTGGTTAGCAAACTGCGTAATGGTTGGTCTGCGAAGTGTGACAATTCAGGCGACGGGGTGCCGGTGTTGTCGCTTAGCGCTGTGACTGGGTTCTATTACCGTGAGACTGAGTTTAAAAGGACATCTGCGCCTACCTTGCCTAGTGCGCATTACTGGCTGAGACCTGGCGATCTCTTGATCACACGGAGCAATACTCCAGAGCTCGTGGGGCATGCGGCGATTTATCGCGGTACGCCTTGGCCTTGCATTTATCCTGACCTGATGATGCGCTTGGAAATTGATGATATCCGAGCAGATAAGCATTTTGTCCATCGCTGGCTTTCAAGTCCTGTGGTTCGTAGCTATATAACGAGCCAGGCCAAAGGGACAAGCCCTACAATGAGAAAGATCAATCAAGAAACCGTTATGAACATCCCATTTCCTTCAGTCTTGTCAGTTACCGATCAGCAGAGGATTGCCGCCTACCTAACTGATCTTCAAACAAAGGTTGACGGATTGAAACATTTTCAGACCGAGACCGCCGCCGAACTCGACGCCCTGATCCCTTCCATCCTCGATAAAGCGTTTAAAGGTGAGCTATGAAGTTGCAGCCAAGAAAGTACATTTTTAGTGATAAAGGTGGAGATTGATTGAAGATCAAGCATTTTGACATTCGATACTTTAAGGGTCTGGAATCAATATCGGTTAAGGATTGTGGAAGAATAAATGCACTGATAGGTAAGAACAACTCTGGAAAGAGCAGTATTCTCCATGCGCTCGAAATTGCTGGAATCGCCTTGAGAAAAGAAGGCTATGCATTAAGTCTTTTTCCAGTAAAGCTTGATATGCAGGATTTGTTCTCTGCTGCCGGGGCTTTTGAAATGGCGATCACCTATCCAGATGACCGTATGGTAAGAGTTCATCACACTGGTCCACCGAGCTTTTCTCCATCGTTGAATCCGCAACCCGATGATGCTCAGAGGTATAGGAGTGTCTTGATTCTGCCCGATCCGGTTGGAGGTCTTCTAAGACGGCAACATCAGTCTCCAAAGAACATCATGAGCCAGATAGAGGGTAATCAATATTCAAGCCTTAATGCCTTGGACATGCTTTATGCGATCAAATACTATGCTGAACGAAACCAGCGAGGTCTAACGCCTGAATCCTATGCCAACCTCATTGGAGAAATCCGCAACTACTTCCCCGATATCGAAACTGTGGACAGCGACAGAACGGAAGAAGATATCGCAACGCTGACATACACGGAGTATGGGAAGACGCTCGATATCCTTTACGCCGGGTCAGGCCTCCGCCATTTTCTGGATGTCCTAGTAAAGGTTACGCTTTCTAAAGCCAATGTCGTGTTGATCGACGAGCCTGAGCATAGCCTTCACCCGGATCTCCAGCGACAGTTCTTTGAATACTTAAGACGATTGGCCGATGAGAAAAACGTTCAGGTGTTTGTCGGCACCCATTCGCAAGTTATTCTGAATTACGCTGATTCTGTGACCAGCTACAGGGTTATTAATAGAAAAGGAAACCGAGAGGTAGTACAGGTCCCAGAAG
Source organism: Actinomycetota bacterium (assembly GCA_023481285.1). Classification (GTDB taxonomy): domain Bacteria; phylum Actinomycetota; class Aquicultoria; order Aquicultorales; family JAMCWL01; genus JAMCWL01. The sequence goes on from JAMCWL010000035.1 coordinate 23,844, forward strand.
AGGCAATCCATACCCTGCTTAGCGACATCGGAATCAGGCCAAGCGACTTCTTCAACCAAGATATATGTCTCATGGTTGAGGGGGCTACCGATGTAATCTTCTTCGAGCATATAATTCGTGAACTTTACGCTCCAGAGTTCGATAAAGTGGCAATAGCAGTTCTACAATACGCTGGTGGTGCGGCTGAAGGTATAGTCTCTGGAAGTATCGACGTATCGAATATAGTGCCTGCGCAGAAATATACCTACTGGATACGCGACAGGGATGCAAAACCGTCTGAAAACCCACATGAGCAAGCGACAAAGTTTATAAATAAGCTTGAACGCGCTTGTTTGGAATGCCATATCTTGAAAAACCGTGAAGTCGAATATTATTTTCCCGAGGCTGTCCACATCGCGGCGCAAGATGGTAACCAAGAAAAGGCTGACACTACGCTCTCAGTGTTGAATGGCGATCAGGGTATGAAATACAGCAAAGCTGTTGAAGGTACTGGCATATGTATCCCAAGTGGCAAGAACCTTCGTAACCTTTTGAAGGAGCACCTTACTGCGAAAGAACAGTTAAACGAAGAGATAATAGAAATTGTCGAAGGCACGTTAATCCCCTGGAAAAAGGAAATTCTGGGTGAGTAGAACTGGAAATTAAGTGCAAGGTGTGCGGTCGAATTTTGATTAACTATCGGTTAGCGGTCTGCTTGCTTTCATGTGGTTGTCCTATTCCTCTTGTAAAAGCCAGAAAACTACGTCCAGCCTCTGTTATCCTAATTACCGTACTATCACTCTCAAGTAGTTGATGGTGTAGCAGGACCATAAGCATGGTTTCTCGTTGCTTGGAGTCAGAAATAAACGTTTTCCAGAATTCGTTGTAGAATTCTTTCGTTGGGGCGATAGATTGATCTTCGAACCATGCTAGAACAAGCTGAGTGGTCGGAACTAGGAATACCGACAAGTATTTGCACCACCAATAGAAAGCCTCACGATATTTTTCCTCTAGCTGCTCCTGAAGGACATTGGTATATCCAGCAAGCATGGCCTTATCAGCTTCTCCGAGGACCAGTCCGTCTGTATCACTTGCGGATGGTATCTCAAATTCAGTTTCACCAGGCGGCGGTTCCGGTTGATTGGTAAATATCTCACCGCCGCTCGGAGTACGATACCGGACGTTTCGGATTAAGTACCCGATTTCTTGGGGGTATCGAAGTCCAGCAGCCAGGACAAGTGCACCAATGATCACCGGCCAAGAAATCATGATTTGCAATGCTTGGATAAAAGTCGCGCCTCGCGTGGGGCTTTTCGCTACGGCGACGACTAACGCGACGCCTATCCCCACTGATATTAATACTGCGGTCACTAGCAGGCATATTAGAGCAAATGATCGCCATGTACTTGAGTATTCTTTATAAACCATATGCCCTCCTGCTTCTGCCACGTGCGCTTGGTCCATAATGGACGAAGATCATAAACACCGATAGGGAGCTAGCAAAGTTCTGCCTGGTCTTTCAAATCATTTACCGTCGCTTCAACCCCGGCGGGATTAAGCAGCAGATACCGTGTTATATAGTTTTCGTCTTCTCTGGCTGGTGTCGGTTTCCATGCGAATTGGTACATAGTAGTGCGCTGTTCCGGAACTATGCGGCCGCCTTCCTTTTCAAGTTCCTGGATTTCCCCGTGGATAACACCATGCTTGATAACATAGAACGCTACCTGACGTATGAAATCCCGGACAACTTCATAAGATTCTTCGTCTGACGGTCCCATCGAGGCGGCAGTCATATCCGATATCACAAAGCTGACGACAGACCAATATATTTCACTGTTTTTCCAAATGACGTAAGTCATGCCGTAAAACGGTGAGGGAAATCCTTGGTCACCGCCTACTTTTTCTTCTATTGAATATTCGTCGCCATTGAAGGCAAATGTCTGTTTTTCCATCGTTTACTCTCCCCAAAAGCTAGTTCTAGAAATTTTACCATGCACAGGGTGCCATGGTTGAACGACTGCTTATTAGCAAGCTACTGCGATATGCCAAATCCGCGAGTAGGTAATCTCAAAGTTATCATATTACTAGTAAAGCTAAGAAGTTCTGTTCTGGTTAGAATCGACAATAAGCCTGAGGAGTGCTTGACCAGTTGCAGACTGCTTATAAGTGCCAGCTCCGCCCCACTTATCGCCTTGATCAAGGATAAGGCCTGTCGCCGGGCAGTCAAAACCAGCCAATGGCGGGCACTTCAAAACCGGCCAATCGGTAGGTGGACTTTCAATCTAGTCTAGATCCTTTGAGCCGTCAACCTTCCTCTTTGCTCTGCTGTGCAGCCGGTAGCTCTTGCCGGTTATCTGGATGACCTCCGCATGGTGCAGGAACCGGTCAAGGATTGCTCCCGCCGCGGCCGTATCCCCGAGGATTTGCCCCCAGTCCTCTAACGGCCTGTTGGTCGTCATGATGATCGAGCCCTTCTCATAGCGCCTGACGAATACTTCAAGGAGGTCTTCTGCCGCCGTGGCGGGAAGCTTCTTCATCCCGAGATCCTCGATGAGCAGAAGATCTGTCTTGGCGAGCTCTTCGACGACCTCACGCCTGGTGCCTGTGGCCTCTGCCTCTGCCAAGTCGCCGGCCAGATCGAAGGCGCTTTTGTAAAAAGGGGACGTTGCTTAACTTGTTAAACTATCCTATGCTTCATAATAAAAGCGCTGGTAGGTCAGGCTGTATTAAGTTTAGTTAGTAAAGGAACGTCTCAAAGGATTCGGGGCTCGCAATGACGCGTCTCGTGGGGATCGCGACAACTCCGCTCTCTCAGCCACGGCGTTTCGTTCGATAGTCAGCGTCTTGATGCGATCTTTAAGCTCCACGACGACTGCTTCGAGATCTTCGACGGTTTTGAGGTTTATCTCTATCCTGATTGAGCAGCGCCTCGGCTCCAACCGTACTCGCGAGCCCGCGTTCGTATCGTAGACGATGGGTTTGAATATCGGCGCAGCCTCGCTCTCTCCCCCGGCACGATCGATCATTGAGCCGATCAGCACATCGAGGTCTCTCACCGAAAGGTCGCGTTCGAGAAGCTGCTCGAAGGCCTGATCTCTCAAGCCGGGTCGGTCGCTGAGCTTCAACAAGCAGCGCCCGTGTGCCGGTGTAATGCGGCGCGCGCGTAGTGCGCTAAGGATTGGTTTGGGCAAGGAGAAGAGCGATAACAAATAAAAGATATAGCGCTCGGTTTTGCCGAGCGCTGAAGCCAGCTCCCAAGACGAGCGACCGTACGAATTCGAAAGCATGTTTACGCATTCGGCGAGGTCCCAGGCGTCAAGCTCCGAGCGAACGGCGTTGGTTATGAGAGCCCTCTCGATGTCGGCGCCCTTTTTCTCTTCCACCAATAGGACGGGTATTTTCTCTTCGGCCTCGACACCGTTTAGCTTCAGCGCCTCCAGTCTTCTGCGTCCGTCGAGCACGGAGTATTCGTTGCCACTCTCCTTGCTTGCGATTAGCGGACAGATAACGCCCTTGGCTTTGATGGACGCCGCCAACTCGGTCAGACTTTTGTCCTCGCCGCTTCTTAATTTGACCGCCGGTTTGAGTTGAGACAAATTTACATGTTTAAGTTCCATAACTGCCTCCACCTGCTGGTTTACACTGAACTCAAGTTCAGTTATCCACAACCGATAACCCATCTGTCGGTTCCAATAGAGTAAAACTTTAGCAGGGCGATACAAATTTAATAAGACATTTATTGCGTAGCCAGGCATAGGAATAACTAAGGTATGGGCGCGAACATCTCACCTCTCATACCGCGGGAAGAAATCTCGCTGGAAGAGCTGGCCGGCCACGATCGCCGTCGACACGTACGTGATGCTCTACCAATTTCTGAAGCTTAAGGATGACGGCCACGTTGCTGCTTCGCGCTGTAACATAATCGCAACCTATTTCGGCTAAATTCTGCTTATGGCTACTCTTAGAATCGCTTTGGCGCAAATCAATACGACCGTCGGGGACCTCGAGGGGAATGCTCGGAAGATTGTCGATTACATCGAGAGGGCGCGGAAGGTTAAGGCCGATATCGTGGTCTTTCCCGAGTTGGCGGTTACGGGTTATCCGCCCGAAGATCTGCTTCTTAAGCCGTCCTTTGTGAAGGCGAACCTGCGCGCGCTCGACAAGATCATAGAGGCGGCGAAGGGAATTACTGCGGTCACCGGGTTCGTCGATCTCGAGGACGATATCTATAACGCCGCCGCCATAATCCACGATGGCAAGCTCATCTACAAGCACCGCAAGGTGCACCTGCCAAACTACGGCGTCTTTGACGAGCTCCGGTACTTCCAACCGGGGAGCGAGCGCTCTGTCTTCTCCATAAACGGCGCCGTCATAGGCGTCACCATCTGTGAGGATATCTGGCAACCCGGCGATCCGGTGGAAGCCCAGGCGCTCGACGGCGGAGCGGAGCTCATCATCAACATCTCGGCCTCGCCCTATCACGCCGGGAAGGGGAAGGACCGAGCCAGGATGCTCGCGACGAGGGCGGTCGACTACCGGGCCAAGATAGCCTATTGCAACTTGGTCGGGGGCCAGGACGAGCTGGTCTTTGACGGACAGAGCTTCATCTTCAATCAAAGGGGAGAGATCGAGGCGGAGGGTGAGCAGTTCGAGGAAGCCCTGGTCGTCGCCGACGTGGACATCGACGGCGTTTTCGGGGCGAGGCTGCAAGACCCGAGGCGGAGGCTTGCCAAGGTCATGGAAGGACGAGACTCCCGCTGCCTGAAAAGGTACGACCTACCGGCGCTTAAGAAAGCCGAGGCCAAGCTGGCTACACTGCCGGCGCCCGAGGTGAGGCCGGAGCTTTCCCGGGCCGAAGAGGTCTACCGGGCGCTTCTTCTTGGCACTGGAGATTACGTCCACAAGAACGGCTTCAACGCAGTCGTTATCGGGTTGAGTGGGGGCGTAGATTCCTCGCTTATGGCGACGGTGGCTGCGGACACTCTGGGAGCGGAAAACGTGACGGGGGTCTTCATGCCCTCGCCTTTCTCGTCCGTTGCCAGCAGGGAAGATGCCGAGGCCCTTGCGGCAAACCTTGGTATGAGGCTCCTGACGATTCCCATCACGAACCTCTTCGAGAAGTTCAAGGCGGAACTGGCCGAAGCGTTCGCGGGTCGAGAGGCGGACGTTACGGAGGAGAACGTCCAGGCACGGATACGCGGCATTCTCCTGATGGCGCTCTCCAACAAGTTCGGCTGGCTCGTCCTTTCAACGGGAAACAAGAGCGAGATGAGCATGGGCTACTGCACGCTCTACGGGGACATGGTCGGAGGCTTTTCCGTCCTCAAGGATGTGCCGAAGACGCTCGTCTACAAGCTCGCCCGCTTTCGGAACTCACTCTCCGACGAGGCCGTGATCCCGGAGCGAGTCTTAACGAAGGCGGCGACCGCCGAGCTGAGAGCAGGTCAGTTGGACACCGACTCCCTTCCGCCATACGAGGTGCTCGACCCTATCCTCAAGGCCTATGTCGAGGAGGACAGGAGCTTCGAGGAGATGGTCGAGTTGGGCTTCGATCCGGACGTGGTCAGGCGGGTCATACGGACGGTCGACCGGAACGAGTACAAGCGCCGTCAGGCCCCGCCCGGGGTGAAGATCACCTCCAGAGCGTTCGGCAAGGATCGCCGGCTTCCGATCACCAACCATTACCCTGGGTTTTAGCTATTAGGCTATTAGGGGACGTTGTTTAACTAACTAAACTTGTTTTTTACTGCTTTACATGCGCTTTTATTGCAGATTATGGATAAGTATAACAAGTTAAACAACGTCCCCATTTTCACGGGAGAGGGCCTTGATGGCCAGGTCCTGCTCGCCCTGTCTCTCGGCCTCCTTGTCCTTAAGGTTGACGTCGATCGTCAGGTCGACATTGTTCTTGAGGACATGAAAGCCCGTCTGCTTGTGCCAGTAAGCCTCGTCCCCGACTCCTGTGACCGGCTGTATCGAGTCGAAAGCTACCTTGACGATCTTGAACTGCTTGGCGGCGTCGCGTCCGTTGCTCTTGAGCTGTGGGTCAATGCCCTCTGTCTGGACCATGGAGACGGTCACCATCTGAAGAGAGCTGTCCGCGACCGCCGTGAACGTAACGATCCGCTGGCCCAGCGGGTTCCCGGTCTCTTTAAGCTCCGGGTCCTTGACCGGCTCGCCGAGCACGGCCTCCACCTCCGCTTTGGTGAGAAGCGACTTCACATCAACCAGCGGCCCGTCAGCCTTAGCTTTTATCTCCCTTTTAGAAGCCGAAGAACCCTTTCCCTCCGTCGAGGCCGGCTTTGCACCGGAGCACCCCACCGCCAATGTGACGAGCGCCACTAAAAACAGTAGGCTCACTAACATTTTTCTTGCCATAATACACCCTTTCCCTGATTGCTCCCAATTATATATAAACCCGCCGACCAAGCCAAACAGGACGATACCATCGTTCATCGTGAGCAGTGGGGAAGGAGCAGGATGTCGCCTTAAGGGGACGTTGTTGAAATTGTTTCCTAGTTGTCTCAGCCGCCGACCAATCCATCCACCAGGGATTTTAACCGCCAGTTGTGCACCTTGTGTTTTCGATGGCCGAAAAGTCAGCCACCTTGAGCGCATATCCGCAAGCTGAAGCTGCCAACGCCGGTGCATGGCCAAATAAGCGATGACTATTAACCCGCCTTTGCCTTTGTTAGGTCTTTCTTGTGAACAACTTGACTGGAGCTGAAGGTCGCATAGTCTCAAGCGAGTTCGACCATCCGCTATTTCGCCATCTGCGAAACACATCAAGGCGCTTTCAGGATGCTTAACCCGGTATGTTTTGGGGACACTTCTTATGCGAGTCCGATTCAAAACGCGGATAGCCTCGAATCCGAGGGGGCGAGGGAGCGCGTTCTTGAGAAAACAAAAAAATCCGGGCCGTGTGAAATTCAGGGAAATTCAGGCATTAAACGATTTGGGAGGCGATTTGATGGAGGCTTTTAAGCCCTTTGAAAGCAAGGGTACTCCTCTGGAAAAGCAGTATCGCAACTGGTCGGAGATGGTAAAGCCGCCGTACGACAAGAGCAGCGTCGATGCCTATTCGAGGACTCGCGGCATCCTTATGAACGGCGTTGAAAACAACATACTTTCGTATCTCCACGACTTCGCCAGGAATACCGATGATGACGTGATCAACGGAAAGCTAGCCGAGCTCAGGAGGGTGGAGGAGCAGCAGCAGACGACGATCGACTGGTCGATGCCCGCCAACCAGACGGTCATCGAGACGACCCTCGCGTTCGAGCAGGTCGCGACCGATCTCACGGCCAACCTGGCGAAAAACGAGCCCGATCCATACGTGAGGCAAGCTCTCGATTTCGCCTTGATCGAGGACTTCGACCACCTTTTCCGGTATAGCGCTCTATACGAGATGCTCGAGAACGGTGACCCGAACTCAATCCTGCAGGGCAAGACAGAGGTGAAGCCGGGCCGCCCGACGGGCGATGAGCACCGCCACCCGCTGGACGACCTGCGCCGCCACTACGACAGGGAGACGGCCGATTTCAAGACCAAGCTAAACGTCTGGACGATCACCCTGGGTGAGCAGCAGACGTATCTCTACTACAAGACTCATGGCATGATGTACCCACAGGATATCGCCAGGAAACTCTACGCGGAGATCGCCGAAATCGAGGAGGAGCACGTCACCCAGTACGAGGCGCTGGGTGACCCGAACGAGACCTGGCTCGAGAAGACTCTCCTGCTCCAGGCGGTGGAGGCCTACAACTATTGGAGCTGTCTCCAGACGGAGCCGGACCCCAAACTCAAGGTGGTTTGGGAGGAGTTCTACCGGTACGAGCTGGAGCACATCCGGATCGTCGGCGAACTCCTGGAGAAGTACGAGGGGCGCTCGGCCAAAGACCTCATTCCGGAGAGCGTCGAGCCGCTCATCGTGTTCGAGCCGAATAAAGAGTACGTCGACCAGGTGGTCAAGGACCAGATCAATCTCCGCCCGTACAACAAGGAGTTTGTCGACATCAGCGAGCTTCCCGCCGACTGGCTGTCACACGAGTACTCGCGGACAGTCAACACCGGCGGCATCCCGTCAGAAATGGTAATCGAGCAGAGACGAAAGGCAGCCTAGCAGAGTACCTGGCTATTTCCTCAAAGACATCGACTACAAGCACGTCGCGATGGTGTTTAATCGCCGACGCGCTTTCCCTCTATTTGCGCTTCTTATAGCAAATATTGTTAAATCTTGGTGACATCCCTTGATTAACGAACGCGTGTAGTATTTCATAAGTTATATAAGCGAAGCTTATAAATACTATTCAAACCCTTAACTCGAAAGGAGATGTCGTGAGAGTCTATCGCCCGTTCGCTCTAATCGCTGCAGCCGTAGTTCTCGTTGTTTTGTCCTCCGGTTGCCAGAAGGCCGGTCAGCAGAGAGCAAATCAGAAGGCTGAGGAGCCGGCAAAGCCCAAGTACTACACGCCGACGACCCTCCGGGTCGGCCTGATCCCGAACATCGCTCCCGACAAGCAAAAGGCCAAGTATGAACCGTTCCGCGCTTATCTCGAGAAGAAGCTCGGCATGCCGGTCGAGCTCTTCGTGGCCACGAACTACGCGGGCGTGGTCCAGGCGATGGTCGCCGGCAAGCTCGACATGGCCTACTTCGGAGGGCTTACTTACGCTCAAGCTCTTGAACAGACGCCTATCGAACCCATTGTCACGGAGATAGACCGGGAGACGGGCACTACCGAGTATTGGAGCCTTATAATCGCGAGAGCGGATTCCAACATTAACGCTCTAGCTGATCTTAAGGGTAAAACTTTCGCCTTCGGTGATCCGTCATCGACATCTGGCTCTCTATATCCGCGGCTCATGCTCGTCGACGCCGGCTATGAGTGGAAGGATGATTTCAAACCTCTCAAGCAAGTTATATACACCGGCGGCCACGATGCGACGGCACAGGCGGTCGTAACCGGGAAGGTGGATTCGGGTGGAATCGAAGGACGCATTCTCAACAAGCTCATAAAGGAGGGGAAGGTCGACGGGAGCGCGCTGAAGACGGTGGAGAAGCGCCTGGTGCAGGGGTATCCCTGGTGCGTGCCGTCGAATCTTGACCCCGCCCTCAGGAAGAAGCTCGTCAAAGCGTTCGAAGAGATAAACGACCCCGTCCTGCTCGACCTAATGAGGGCCCAGCGCTATGTCGAGGTCGGTCCGAAGGATTATGAGGAAATACGTTCCAAGGCTAAGGCGGTCGGCCTGGTCAAGGCGAAATAGCATGTCATCCGTGATCGCAGAGGGCTTGCGTAAAGTGTATAGGAGCGAAGGCGTCATCGCCCTGGACGGCGTCTCCTTCTCCATAACGCCAGGGGAGGCGGTCGCCGTTATCGGGCCGTCCGGCGCGGGGAAGACGACGCTCTTCCGCATTCTGACGCGGACGATCCCTTTGGAGAGCGGTCGGGTGGAGATAGACGGCGTCGATCTCTACCGGGCCGGGTACCTATTTCTCGGTTCGGTCAGGCGACGGATCGGCCTGGTTTACCAGAGGCACAACCTGGTGACCGAGTTGAGCGCTTTGCAAAATGCGGCCATGGGCATGATCGGTTGCTGTTCTACCTGGCGGGCGATCAAGAGCCTGGCCGTGGGATTATCGGGAGAAGAGAGGCGAATCGTCGAAGAAGCGCTCGGCAAGGTGGGCCTCACCGGAAAGGGAGAGGTTCGGGCATCCAATCTCTCCGGGGGAGAGCAACAGAGGCTGGCCATCGCGCGCTTGCTCGTCCAAAATCCCGACCTCGTCCTTGCGGATGAACCGGTCGCCTCCATAGACCCCTCCTCCTCCCAGCGAATCATGGAGGTATTCAAAGAGCTCAACGAGGAGGGGAAAACGATCATTTGCAACCTGCACGACGTCGAGCTTGCCCTCTCGTATTTCCCTCGAATTATCGCCATCTCGCAAGGGCGCCTCGTCTTCGACGGGCCGCCATCGAAACTGACTGCGGCGGTTCTAACCGAGATTTACCGGGGAGGTCGCGAGGCGCACGCCGACGAGACGGCCGAGCCTTGTATCTGCGTTGAGAGGCTCGCGAGGAGAGGGCTCGAACAACCGGCCAATTAGAGAGACCGGCGAAAGGAGCGTCGTGAACGAGATCGTGGAGAGGAGACCGTTCGCCCTAGGAGAGCGCTGGCCGAAGAGGAGCCTGGTCGTCCTCGTCATCTTGATCGCTTTCTTCTGGAGCGCGAAGGGCGCACGCGTGGCGCCCGGAGAACTGTTGAGCGGCGCCAGCGGGGCCAACATGACCAAGTTCATCACGGGGCTTTTCCCGCCCGACCTGTCGCCGAAGTTTCTCTCCTCGCTCATCCGCCCGACGGTCGAGACGATTCAGATGTCCATCGTCGGCGTGGTGCTGGGTGCGGTCGCCGCCTTCCCCCTCTCTTTCCTGGCGACGAGGACGCTCTCCAGCAGCCAAACGCCAGGGACGAGTCTTTCGAGCCGCCTCTTACTGGGGCACCTGCCCTACCTGGCCGCCCGTAACTTTTTGAACTTCCTCCGTGCAGTGCCCGAGCTTGTATGGGCGCTTGTCTTCATTTCCGCCGTTGGTCTCGGCCCCTTCGCCGGCGTCCTGGCGCTCGCGGTGCACAGCACGGGGCTGCTCGGCAAGCTCTATGCGGAAGCGATGGAGAGCATCAACCTGGAACCGGTCGAGGCCGTCCGCGCGCTCGGCGGCAACCGGGTGAAGGCGACCGCTTACGCGGTGCTGCCGCAGGCGGCGCCGAACTTCGTCTCCTTGACCCTTTACCAGTGGGAATGCAACGCGCGAACTGCCACGATTTTGGGTTTTGTGGGAGCCGGCGGCATCGGGCAGAGCATCGACATCGCCATGCGCCTTTTTCAGTACAATGAGGTTCTAACCCTGATCGCCGTCGTCTTCGGCGTCGTCTTCCTGGTGGACAACGCGAGCGCTCTCATCCGCAAAACCTTGACGTCTCAGAAGTAGAAAATAGCGACCGGCACCCGCCGAGCTCCGCAAGCCATCCAAAAACTCCATTCAAAAAAGCAAGCAAGAGCGCTTTCTCAGCAAGATACAGAGCGATTTCGGAAGAGACCCGTCGTATATTAAAATGGTCGAGCGTATTTCGCCGACTTACGGCGGGCACTTTTTAGACAAAGAGAAGCGCTGTTAAGAGGGTAACTTCGAGTCCGGTTTCTAGGCGCGGCTTTGGGGATAAGTTGACGATAAGGAGGTGCATATGCCTTACGATGTGAATGAGGACCTACCGCAGAGGGTCCAGAATGTGCTGCCCGATCACGCGCAGGACATCTATCGCGAAGCCTTCAATCATGCTTGGGATCGATACGGGCAAGATGAGGTGAGAGCTCATAAGATCGCCTGGGCGGCGGTGAAAAAGGAGTACGAGAAGGGTCCCGGCGGCAAATGGGTCCTCAAGAAAAAGGCGGCATAACCGGTATCTTAGTATCTTGGTATCTTAGTGCCTTGGTGCGGCGCGTGGGCGTGAGGTGCTGAGCAAGCAGGCGGAATGATTAAAGCTACTAGCGTTAGCCCTATCCCAGAAATCTTGTGAACAGGTTGCGTACCTGCTTATCCAGTCTTCTCCCATATGAAGCGAAGGTCGCCACGGCGGTACTCAGTATGATGGCGTGAAAAGCTGCACTCTTCATAATCAACCCCAAAGATCATCGATTATCACTTATCAACTCAAGAGAACATCCAAAAAGCAACTCCGTCAAGAGCCGTCCGACCTTCTCATCACCGAAAGCACTATGAGCCCCAGCTATATTTAGTTGGTGGGCGGCGTGTTTTTGGACGTACAATTGGAAATATAGGGCTTAAGCGATCTTCAAGGGGGGATTCTTATGGAGACCGAAGCAAGGGCGCTTGAGGGCACCCGGCCGGTGGATGATCCGGCGGTTGAAGAGAAAATTTCCTTCGATAAACAGGCCATACCCACTCATTACGACCTGCCGCCCGCTTTCTTTGCCAGCTTTCTCGGCCCCTGGATGGCCTACTCCTGTGCCTATTTCGTGGACGAAGACGGCTCTCTTGAGCGGGCCGAAGAAGACAAGCTCCTTCTAACCGCCAAGAAACTGCGGCTTAAAGAGGATGATTGTATTTTAGATGTGGGTTGTGGGTGGGGGAGCTTCATCTTCTTTGCCGCCGAGAAGTACGGCTGCCGCGCGGTCGGGACGACGCTCTCTGAAGAGCAGGCGCGGCTGGTAAATACGCTCGCCGCCGAAAGGGGCCTAAGCGATCGGATCCGGGCCGACGTTCTTCACGTCTATGAGATGGACTATCCGGACGCGTCCTTCGACAAGATCGTTACTATCGGGGCGATTGAGCACATGGAAGACCTGGGCAGGGTCTTTGCAAGATGCTCGGCGCTTCTCAGGGATGACGGCCTCTTTCTCGTCCATGGGATGACCCAGCCGTGGCGGAGCCGGGAGGAGACGCTCGCCGGTATCAGGACCGAGAGCGATGATCTTTTGGAGGAGCACTTCGGGGTGGGCCACTGGCACTCGCTCTGGGAGGTCATCGAGGCGCTCGAGAAGAACGACTTCGAGGTGCTCGACCATGAGAACATCACCAACCACTATAAACTGACCGTCGAGCGCTGGCTGGAGCGGCTTATCGATGGTGAGGAGAAGATCGTCGGCGAGATCACCCCTGAGGAGAAGTACCGGGAGTTCATAGCCTTCTTCGCCTCGTACATCTTCTCTTTTGAAATGAACAACACCCTCTGCAATCAAATTCTATGCCGAAAGATCAAGCGGGGGGAGTTGCGGCCAAACCTGCCGCTCACCAGAGAGCACATGATTCTTCACTCCAAGGAGGCATAGGCATGGAAGGACTGACTGCAAGTTATATCTTCGACCACCTGGCGCCAAAGTTCATCGAGGACAATCCGGGCTTTCCTTGCAGAGTGAACGCCGTTGTCTCGATCGACATACTCGGGGAAGGCGGTGGCTCGTGGACCTTTGATCTGACCGACAACCCGCGGGTCTACCGGGGCCTGGCGGATGACGCCAAATGCACGCTCACGGTGAGCGCAAGCGATTTTTACGCGCTTCTCGCCGGAGGCAGCCTGAGCGACTGCCTCGAGGCGTTCAAGCAAAAACGGATCAACTTTCGGGGACATCTGCCGACCGCCTTGAGACTTGAAAGGCTTCTGGTCTCGCTGGCAAAAGACCCGGCTATCGCCGAGCACAGTAGAATCTGAAGAATCTCTGATTCCAAGGTTTAATACGCGAGCCAGCCGGTGAGTTCATGCCGTGGTATAAAGCTTTTAAAAATTACGCCCGAGAGGAGATTGGCGTGAAACTCGAAGGTAAGGTCATAGCCTTCATCGTCGACCATGGCTTTGACGCCGACGAATTTACCGAGCTTGACTCTTGAGTTAAAGGGATTGGCGGGACGGTCGTCCTGATCGGCTTCAAAACGGGAGAGACCCTTACGGGCGATGACGGTAAGACGAGGGTTAAAACGCACGTCTCATTTGTGCGCTCGACGCCGGGGGTTTATGACGCTCTCCTGATCTTTGGCGAACGGGTTCCCGATCGTGTTCTTCAAGACGCCGCCGCACAGAAGCTGGTTAGAAAGGTGCACGAGATCGGTAAGCTCATCGTCGCCATCGATCGAGGTCCGCTCGTCCTGCTCTCAGCCGGCCTGGCCAAAGGGCGGATTATGACTGGTTGGCCGACCATATGGGAAGAGCTTAGGAAAGCCGGGGCGTTCGCTCCGGCGGCGCCGGTCTCGGTCGATGGTAATCTGGTTACGGTTATAGGCTCTGAGCATATAGACGACGTCTGTATGCTCCTTCCCAGGATGATAGAGCGGGCCCGGAAGCGCACAGCTTAACTGGTATCCTGGTACCTTAGTACCATAGTATCTTAGCGATGTGGCAAGACGGCGGCTCTTAGATAAGCAGCCGTCTTGTTTTCTACTCAAGAGGAGCGTGAGAGCGCTGTGTGATACCGCTTACAGGTGCTTTTAACCATTGATATCCGAAGCCAGTTCCAAGGCACTAGGATACCAAGATACCAGGATACCAGGATACCAAGATACCAAGATACCAGGATACCAGGATACCAAGATACCAGTTATTGGCCCTTGAGCTTCTTCCCGAGTTCGATGAGGCGGTTGGCCAGTTCTTCCCTTGAGAGAGCCTTGGTCGTCGTATCTGCTACTTGGCCTGAAGTGCTTAGCACGGAGTTCTGAAGAGCGGCAATCGCGTTGATTGCGGTCTTTCTGAGCGTCTCGTTCTCGTCCGTCAGGATTTTCTTTTCGCTCTTTAGAGCCTCGGCCGTGCTCTTTGCGCTATCGGCGGTCTTTTCAACGGCGGTCATTTTCTCCTTCAGGCCGAGATACTCACCTTCCTTGGCCTTGAGTCCCGCCGAATAACCGAACCCGGCCGCAATTGCCATCAAGATAAGAGTTATCAGTAGGCGCCTCATAATTCCTCCGGTAATTTTTTATGCTTCGTCGGATACTGTGTTTAAGATACCTCACATATCCGAGGAGCGCTACTGGTGATAAAACAATCCGTGAGGTTTAGCTAATCGCTTATTGCAGAAGCATCAGATAGCGCATGTAGCTCGGTGTAACGGGACAAAGCACTAATCAGCACGCATCAACCAGCACTGGGGATCGTCCGCAAACACGTCTGGCTTTCCTGCGCCAGCCGATACCGCATTGGCGACCGCGCGACAACCACGGCAAACGGCCCAGCGTGCACAGGAACCGCATCTACCGGTGTAATTTTCACGGCTCCTCAGCGACCAGAGCTCCGGTGATTCCACCCATAGCTCGCGGAAGGGAGTTTCCAGGAGGTTGCCGATGACAAGCCCCAACCGGCGACAGGCCATCGCCGTTCCGTCCGGGAGTACCGTGATGGCGGCGAGCCCCGCGCTGCAGCCGCCGACCGGCATCTCTTCCTTGGCACTCGCTGGGCGGCCGTCACGCGCGCTGAAAAGCCCCATCAGGGGATCGCGGCAGACTACTTCAATTGCCGGTTCGTTCCTCTGATTCAGCTCCTCATACACCTCCTTGAGCTCTCTTGGCATGAGGATGGCGTCAGCCAGTTCCAGACCGCTCCCGGACGGGACGAGCCGGGAAAAGGAGATCCTGGAGGCGCCCGTCCCGTTGCCTGCTTCTATCAGGCTATCGACCTCGCCGGCATTGAGGCGGGAGAGCGTCATGTTAAAAGAGACAAACTGGCCCCGCTCGCTCAGCCTCCGGGCGGCGGAAGTCGCCTTTTCGAAGGCGCCCGCGCCCCGGACGGCGTCGTGGGTCTTCGAGCCGCCTTCAAGGCTTATCTGGACGAGGTCTATCTCCCGGGCGGCGATAGCGTCGGCGGTCGAGTCGTCGACTAGGGCGCCGTTCGTCAGGAGCGACAGGGTGAAACCGGATTCGCTCGCAAAATCCAGAAGGTCGAAGAGGTCGCGACGGATCAGCGGTTCGCCGCCGGTAACCTGGAGCCTGGGCTGGAAGACCATCCCGTACTCTTCTTTCCAGGCATTAAACGTGGCGGTGAACGCCCGGAGGATTCCCGCTATTTCGTCTAGAGGGAGCTCGGTACGTGTGCGACCCTCTTGGTAGCAGTGGCGGCACGATAGATTACACCTTTCCGTCAGGTGCCACTGGATTAAAAACTCGTTCCTCCAGGCGTCGCTCATGCTAGCTCCAATAATTCAGCGCGAAAAACTGAAACCGAGTCTCCCCGGTTTCAGCTTCGCTTCCATTTTGATTGTTTCCGGTTGGACCAACCGGCTTTCTAGCTCCCTCATTTGCGGCAGAGTGACAACTTGCGCACACCTGCCAACGCGGTGAGAAGCCGGAACTCCTTCTTCTTCGCCGCTCTCTTCACGCCCACACCCCTTTCCATCCGGAGGGATTTTTTTTTAAGGCACGCTGCGACGTGGCGGCTTTCTTTTACCCCAAATTCCCAAATTCCGAGGCATTTAATTTCCGTCCGGGGTTGCGGGCGGTTGGTGTGCAGTTGCCGGGGGGGCGTGCCTCATTCATAATTGGCTCTACGATGAAAATGCCGACCGCCGACCGCTGCTAAAGGCTTGCATTTTCATCCCTGCGGTGCCGCGGAGCAGCATGGTCACTACCTGATTAAAATCATATGGAAATCTGACGCTTATAAGGGCTCGAGAATGGAAGAGATACGATACTTTCGTGACCTGGCAGGAGAGATCGCACGGGAGGCGGGCGAGCTCGTCAAAAGCCTTTATCGCCGAGATATTGTCGTCGAGCGCAAAGGAATGGTTGACCTCGTAACGGAGGCCGACTTGAAGTCCGAAGCGTTCATTATGAAAAGAATCAGCGAGCGCTTTCCCGATCATGAAATCCTTGCCGAAGAGGCGGGAGGGGGTTTCGGTAAGACCAAGCACCTCTGGATCGTCGACCCGCTCGACGGCACGACCAATTATGCTCACGGATACCCCGTTTACGCCGTTTCGATCGCGCTTGAGATGGACGGCGTGATAGTCGCCGGGGCGGTTTACGATCCCAATTTGAAAGAGCTGTTTAAAGCCGCCAGGGGAGAAGGGGCGACCCTCAACGGCGAGAAAATAGGCGTTTCGCACGCGACCGAGCTCCATGAATCTCTCTTGGTCACCGGCTTTCCGTACTATTTCAGGGAACGACCGGACGAGATACTCGCTCTCTTCCGCGCCTTTTCCCTTCGAGCTCAAGGCATCCGCCGGGCGGGCTCGGCCGCTCTCGATATGTGCGCTCTAGCCTGCGGTCGCTTTGACGGCTTCTGGGAGCTGGGCCTCAAGCCGTGGGACACTGCCGCCGGCTCGCTGATTCTGACCGAAGCAGGCGGACGGCTCTCGAAGCTTGACGGGTCGTCCTTCGACATAAGGATGCCCGAGCTGTTGGCTTCCAACAGTAAGATTCATGAGCGGATGCTAAAGACCATTAAGGAAAGCAAGACCTCAAGAAAAGCAAGACCTCAAGAAAAGCAAGACCTCAAGAAAAGCAAGACCTCAAGAAAAGCAAGACCTCAAGAAAAGCAAGACCTCAAGAAAAGCAAGACCTCAAGAAAAGTAAAGACCATTAAGGAAAGATTCGTGTGATTCTGGTTCGGTGAAGCCCTCCGGGGAAATCGTAAGAACGTGAAAGGCGAATCTTCACCAGAGCAGCCGGAGTTCAGACGAGAACTCGGGGTCTTCAATGCGACGATGCTCGCCCTCGGCGCGGTCATCGGCGCGGGCATCTTCGTCGCGGTCGGAGAGGCGGCGAGGGTAGGTGGACCGGCGATAGTGGCCGCGCTCGCCATCGCGGCTCTGGTGGCCGTGCTAAACGCTTTCGGCTCCGTCGAGCTGGGGGTGACGTTTCCTCGCGCCGGCGGCGCATACGAGTTCGGGCGTCGCTTGATCTCTCCCGTGGTGGGTTTCGTCGCCGGCTGGCTTCTCATCTTGGCCGGCGTCTCGGCCAGCGCCGCCTATGCGCTCACCTTCGCCAGTTACCTTAATCCGCTCTTTCCCTCCCTGCCGCTGAGGCTACTTTCGGTCGCTTTCGCCCTCGTGGCGACGGCCGTCAATTATTTCGGTATCACCTTATCCATCAGGGTGAACAACATTCTGGTCTTCATAAAAGTAGCCGCTCTCCTTCTCTTCGCCATCCTTGCCGCTTTCGCCTTCGACGCGCGCAATTTCACCCCGTTTTTCCCCAGGGCTGGAGCTGGCTTTCTTTCCGCTTCGGCCATCCTCTTCTTCGCCTACGCCGGGTACGGGCGCCCGGTCACGGTCGCGGAGGAGATTTACGAGCCGCAAAAAACCTTGCCCCGTGCAGTCGGTCTCGCGCTCGGCATTGCGGCGCCTCTTTACCTGCTGGTGACCGTCACGGGAATCGGAGCTGTGGGCGGCGCGGGCCTCTCCGCCACATCCGCTCCCCTCTACTTTGCGGCGGCGGGGGTGAGCAAGTTTGGAGCGGCGCTTATCGCAGTCGGCGCTCTCTTTGCCGCGATGAACGTTATCTTGACTGAAGTCACCGGGCTCTCCCGCGTTCTCTTCGCAATGGCCAGGAGCGGCGACCTTCCGGATTGGCTTTATTTCATTCACGCAAAGTATGCGGTGCCGACGAGAGCGACCGTTGTTGTCGGTCTCGCCATTATACTCCTCTCCTTCTACGCCGGCTTGAGCTTGCTCATCGAATCCAGCAGCCTTTTCATCCTCGTCTATTACGTAATAAACAACATCTCGGCCCTGCGCCTGAGCGGGAGGGCGCTCTACTCTCCGATCATCCCGGCGGCGGGGGCGGTATTCAGCTTGATTCTGGCCGCATCTCTCTCCGCGACCGCCCTCGCGGTTACCGCGGTCGCCGTGATCGTCGCCTTGATTTACTTCGGAATTCGTTGGGGCACCTTCAACCCGCCAAGAAAGCAATCGTAGAAAGTCGCCTCCAATGGGACTTTCTCTCACCCGATCTTTTCCCTCAACCACAAAAAAATCCGGGCCGTTCAAGCGGCCCGGATTGGTGCCGGTCAGCTTGAGCGATCAATCCTCTTCAGCTTCTTCGTCGGCGACCACTTGGAGGCTGGCCGATGTGAGAAGTTCCAGCAAGAAGCCTTCAACCCTGCCGATCTTGATATCATAGACGCCGCCCGCTCTAATCCACGGGTAACCCTCGGCGTCGAATTCGATTTTGTAGAAATTCCTGACCGCGTTGTAGCGAATCCGATCTTCGCCGACTCCCTGAATGAAGGTGACGGCGTTTCCGGGGTCGGCCCGGTCGGAGATTATGAGGACGACCGCCGGGTCGATCACCGGCTTGCCATAGTAATCGTACATGGACCATTTGATCGCCAGATCGTCGTCCACCTCTAAGGTATGCGTATAGCCCCCGTTCGCCTCGACGTACTTCAACGGGGGCAGCCACTTGACGTCGTAAGCCACATCGAAGGTGTAAGTGCTCGTCCGGCTGTTCCCGGCGTTATCGGTCGCCGTGATCGTCAGAGTATTTTTGCCGACCTGGTCCAAGGTGACGGTTTGGCCGCTCAAAACGCTGCGGCCGTTTAAGGTGGCGGCGGTCGACGCCACGCCCGACTGCTCATCCGTCGCATAAAAACCGAGCGTCATGGGCGCTTTGTAGATGTAAGTGCGAAGCGGCGTCAGGTTGACTATGTCGGGCGGTGTGGTATCGGAAACGCCCACTTTGAAGGAGTAGGATGCGACGTCACCGACGGACGGGCTGTTGGACGCATTCCCGTCCGAGCTGCTGATGGTGGCGCCGGTCGCATCGAGCGCCGCGACGTGGATGGTGTGCGGTCCGTAGTCGAGAGGGCTCGAGGTGGTTGCTTGCCAGGTCACGGAGGGCGAGCCGGCGCCCCCGGTAATGGTGGCCTTTTGCCAGGGGCCGGTTAGGCTATCGATCTGGTAGAGGACGGTCGTTATATTTGAATTGAAGGGCGCCCGGTGGTTCACCGCCGTGCCCGTAAACACCGGCGTCGTGGATGGGGTCGCATTCCCCGGAAGTGGATTGATCGAGGATACGAGGGGTGAACCCGAATTCGCGGGTGGGTCGATAACCGTCACGCTGTTGCTCCCCCAGTTGGCTACGAAGACCTTTATCCCCGGAAGCAGCGCGTCGATGGCGACCGAAACCGGATTCAATCCGACGCCCAGGGAGCTGGCCATATCGCTCGAATTGATGATCGTAACGGTGCTCGGCGTAGTCGACCCGTAGTTCGCGACGTACGCGTTGCCCGTCGGAGAGTTAACGGCGGCGACCGTCCGCGGCTTGGACCCGGCGGCGACCGTGGCGCTGACGGCGTTCGTCGCCCCGTTTATGATCGAGACGTTGTCGCTCCCGTAATTGGCCACGTAGATCTTGTTCGTGGTCGTGTTGATGTCGATTCCACGGGGGCTTGTGCCTACGCCGATCGTCGCTTCTGCGGTATTGTTCACCCCGTTGATGACGGTCACATTGTTGCTTGTGATGTTGGCAACATAGACCTTACCGTTGTCGGGGTTGACGGAGATGGCCCGCGGTCCTGTTCCAGCCGGTACGCTGGCGATCATCTGGTGGTAAGTCGGGCTCGTCGGATCCCCGTCTATGACCGAGACGTCGTTGCTCGCGCCGTTTCCGGTATATATCCTGTTAAGATTGGGGTTCACGGCGATGGCCCTGGGCTGGGACCAGTTTGGGGCATTGGTCTTTACCGGGATGGCGGCGACTACCGAGTTATAGTTGGGGCTGGCCGGGTTCCCCTCGATGGCATAGACGATGTCCGTGCTGTAGTTCGCCACGTACACCTTGTTGGTGCTGGGATTGACCACCACGGCCCGCGGATTTGCGTGGGAGTAGCCCACCGGAATGGACGTTTCGACCGCATTGGTCGCCCCGTTGATCACCACCAGATCGCCCTTGAACCAGTTGACGACGTAGACCTTGTTCGTGTTCGGGTTCACGGCGATCGAGATGGGGAAGGGCCATGTCCCGGGAGCCGCCACGGGCACTTGCGCCTCGACGGTGTCGCTCGCCGTGTTGATCACCGAGACTCTGTAGTCCCAGTAATTGGCGACGTAGGCGCGGTGCTGGACCGGATTGACGGCCACCGCATAGGGCCCGCTTCCGGTGGGAATCGTCGAGGTCACGACGTCGCCCGCAGCAGCAATTGGAGCTGCTAGAGCACCGATCGCAAGCAGGAGAAGTAAGAGTAATGCGGATGCAGAGAGCTTTCTGCAAGTCTTCATGCCGATCGCCTCCCAGGTGCTGGAAAGGATTACTATCCTATATTAATCGGCAGATTAACGACTGGTAATTATATGTTTTGCAAAAAGTTCACCAGCAGGGAGACTAACGCAGCAAGAAGGACGGTCCCGTAAGGAAGCCGCCCTTCCGTTTAGCCTTTATCCAGTATCCAGTATCTAACGTCTAGCGTCCGCTTTAATAGTCCCTTGGAACCAATTAATGGCTTACGAGTCTCAAGTCTCGAGTCTCTAGCTTTTGCCTTTTGCTTTTGCTAATCGCTAATCGTTGCCTTTAAGTGCCAGGCACCGAAGCTAATTGCACATTTTGTAAGCATAACGCCTGGTA
>JAMCWL010000081.1:0-8331 GCA_023481285.1 Actinomycetota bacterium
AGCTGGTCCCAAGATTAGGTCTCGACAAGGGCTTGTCCGTGAATAGGTCTTTAGGGATCGCGCCGAATTTTGAGATTGGTTTGGCCGTGACGATTGAGTAAAACTGTATGCGTAGCAGAGCTACGTTGAGGATTTTGCGATTGAGGAACGGTCAAAACAGGCCAAAAGGCGGATGCGAGCGCAAAGGTTTTATTAACGGACGAGCCCTAAGACCCCAGGAAGACTACCTGGTTGATAGGGCGCAGGTGTAAAGGGCGCGAGCCCTTCAGCCGAGCGTTACTAATGGTCGAACGATTTAACCGCGCTATGCATTCTAGTTTTCTTACTCTCTTGGTTCCCTGGTTTCTTGGAGAATCTGTTTCTAAGAAACCAGGGAACCAAGAATCCATGTGATAGATTGGTGGCTATGCCGGCGGGGAAACGCCCGTTCTCATTCCGAATACGGAAGCTAAGCTCGCCAGGGCCGATGGTACTGCGCGGGAAACCTCGTGGGAGAGTAGGATGTTGCCAATCATCCTTTGGAGGATAACAAAAAAGCGACCGGTGATTATATGCGGTCGCTTTTTTGTTTGTGTTCAATTACGTTTCTCAGCCATGGTACTAAGGTACTAAGGTACCAGAAAGAAGGTGCCAGGTACCGGAAAGGAGGTATTTCCCGAAAGAAGGTGCCAGGTACCGGAAAGGAGGTATTTCCCGTGCGTTTTCTCATTATTGATCGGGGGACGACCGTCGAGACTCAGCAGGGCGTCCCTCCCAATATATTTCACCAGGCCAAAGAGTGGGTGCAGGAGAAGATGGGGGAGGGGAAGATAGCCATGGCCTACGCGCTCGCTGGAGAGCATGCAAGTTGTCTTGTCCTGGACGTCGATTCACTGGAAGAACTCGACGACCTTCTTATGGAGTATCCTTTGAGCGCCTACTCCATCTTTGAGATATATGCTCTTTCAGACATCGCTCGCTCATACGACAAAGCCGCCAAAATTTATGCAAAAGCGGCACGCCCCGCTGCATAAAGCGCGTCCCAAAAGGTACGCGACCGGTGATCGGTGTATAGTGCAATAGCGGCGGTCATGTCAGCGCTCGTTTGGTCGACGGTCATCAGTCGGCGATCCTGGTCTGTAACGTCGAGCACTCTCCACCCTCTTGGCAAACTTGCCATTGCACGTTTTTATAAGCTACCCTTTAACAAACATCATGTCTGGAGGATGATCGGTATGAAACGCATCGAGAGAGCGCTCGCTTTTGCGCTTATGGTCTCTTTGGTGCTCGCAGCCGGATGCTCCGCAGCCAAAGTCAAAGAGCCTGGATCAAAGCGCGAGGCGCGAAAGGAATCAAAAGAGAAGGAGAGTATGCCGGGCGGGAATGAGCAAGCCAAGCCCACAGAGAGTACGACAGGAACTCCCGCCAAGCCGATAGGAACGGCTCCGGGTCTGGTGAATGCCAAACCGTTGGAGGGAGAGCTCGTAAATCCAGTCAAGCGGGAGGATGATATCGGCATTTACAGGGAATTGCAGGCCAAGCTGAAGTTCACCCCCCTCTATCCCGGATACATGCCGTCCGGATTCAAGGTCGCCGATCGAGATGCAGTCTTTCAAGCGGTAAATAATGGCGTTAACGGATTTTCGATCCGGTATCAAAGTGCGAGCTCAGGTGGGATCACTCTGATGGAGGGTAATGTTTTTAACCCGGCGCCCGGCAAGGAAACCGAGCAAATTAAAATTAGGAACGGAACCGCATATCTTGAGAGTATCGATGACGATCGTTATGGCGTCTTTTTTGTTTGGAATGGAACGCGGTACGGGTTGGCCTCGGATGGGATGAGCAAGGAAGAGGTTAGAAAGATCGCGACCGCGCTCATATCCCTGGACGAGCTCAAATAGGTACTCTTTAAATTAGTAATTTTTTTGTATAAGCGATCAAGCGCTGTTTACACTCGCCCGGTTATTCTCCGACCATCAGCCATGCGCCCACCATATGATAGACCAAAAGAATAAAGTAGATCTCGACGGCGAAAATAGAAGTGATAACGATCTTACGATGCCAGCGTAAGGACCAGGCGATGAGCGAAAATACGGCAACTATGCCGAGCTTGACAAGGCCTGCAATCGCCGGATCTGACTTAAAGAGATAATTCATCAGCGGGTTGCCCTCACGGTATCCGGAGAGTAGAACCTTTGAAGTGAATGAGAAGTCAGCGATGTTTAATGCGACGAGCAGGAGCAGGAGAAGCGAGAAGAGAAAGTCGTCCGTCTGCAGCAGAGTAATCGCCGCCTCTATTCTTGGAAATCGGCCAGGGTTTTGGTTTAACTCTTTACCGGTCTGTTCGTCCGAGGGTTTCATGACTGGGTTATCGTCAACGGAGCGCACTTTCTTTAGTAAGGTGCGCTCGGGAATTGTTCTGACATTTATTACCAGGAAATCGAGTTCAGTGTAAACCAGCAGGTAGGAGGCCGACCGCATTGGTTCTTCGGCCCGCGACGACCGACGACCGCCGCTACGTAGGGGCACGCCGGTGGCGTGCCCGACCGACAAAAAGCTATGAGCCATGAGCTAAAGGCCAAAAGGAAAAAGCATAGTATTTACGAACGCTAATGTAAGCGTCCAGTATCCAGTATCGTCCTTTTCGGTGCCTATTCAGACTTACGCTGCCATCGAACCCTTAAGTTTAGCTTCGATGGCCTCACACTTGACGATATCATCCATCGAAAAGTACTTCTCGTGCGGGCAATCGGAGACCAGCTCATGGACGCTCATCGTCTTATCCTTCTCGACTTCAACCTGCTGATCGCCGAAACAGTCGATGAGATCTTGCTTGGTTATTGGAAACTTAATTCCTCTAAGGGCTTCAGCAAGCGACGCCTCCCCGTAGACTTCCCCATGCTCCATTCCCGCCTCCTGGTTTAAAGATCGAACACCACGTGCTGGCTCTATTCCACCGAGTCTGGCGGGCTAAACGGGTAGCTAAATCAACGGATAGGTGTGACGTATATCGTGACCGTTGAACCCTTGGGGGCGCTCGTCCCAGCCGTCGGCGTCTGGGAGACGACGACGTCGAACCCGAATTGTTCGATCTGGTTGAGGTTCGTAACCTGCTCGCTTTTGACCGCATAGCCCGCTTTCTCCAAGGTGAGCCTGGCGTCTGCCGAGGACTTCCCGATGATATTGGGGACTCCGCCCTCACCTTCTGACGGAGCCGCCTTGCTTATCGTAAGGGTCACCGTGCTTCCGGGCTCGACGGGGCGTCCGGCCGGTGGGTCCTGGTTGACGACCGTACCATCGGGCTTGGCGCTGGCGGCGTACTTTTTGGCAGCCTTGAGCCCAACTCCCTCAAGCTCTTTTACGGCCCCTTCTTCTGTTAGACCGATAAGCAAGGGCACGCTGGTTTTTCCCGCAGAGACGATGAGCGCAATGGTCGCGCCTTGCTTCGCTTTTTCGCCTCCACGAGGGTTTTCTTCGATGACCGTATTAGCGGGAGACGACGAGATGCGCCTCTCGGTCGTCCATTTAAACCCGTCGCTCTCAAGAAGCGAAGCGGCAAGACCGAGCTCCTTTCCGACGACGTCAGGTACGATTACGCCCGGGTGGTCGGAGCAGTACTTTTTGGGACGAAACTTTTTCAGGAACCTGGACGCTTTAACGTTCGGGCAATACTCGGAAGCAAGCTTCCCGTTGTCGGTGCAGATATCGGCGCTGACGAGCGTTCCCCGTGGCGGATCGGGGAAGCGCCTTGTCTCCGTGCCTTTTAGGGCGGACGCCATGAAGTCGCCCCAGATTTTCGCGGGAAAGGTTCCTCCGGTAACGGAAATCCCGCGAATGTCCTTCATGGGTCTCGCTACGTCTCTGTAGCCGACCCAGACCGCCACTGATAGGTCCGGCGTATAACCGACGAACCAGGCATCCGAGTAGTCGTCCGTGGTCCCGGTCTTTCCAGCCGCCGGACGGTTGATGTAGGCGGCGGTTCCGGTTCCCCAGTCGATGACGTTTTTAAGGGCTTTTGTAACCAGATAAGCGACCGATTCTTCCATAGCCCGCTTGGGGTTGGCTTTATGCTCGTACAGAAGCTTGCCTTCGGCTGTCGTCACTTTGGTTACCCCAAAGGGATCGAGATGAACTCCTGAATTGGCGAAGGTAGCGTAGGCGGAGGCCATCTCCAAAGGCGAAACGCCGTCCTTTAATCCACCGAGGGCTATTGCGGGATCGGTGTTGATCGGCGTGGTAATCCCGGCGTTCTTCGCCAGGTCGGCGACCTTCTTCGCCCCGACGTCGACGATCACTTTTGCAAAGACGACGTTTGATGAGATGGCGGTAGCCCTCCAAAGATCGATCTTCCCACCCCCGTATCCGGAGTAGTTCCTGACCTTCCACACCTTGCCTGCGTCTATCTGGAACGATTGTGGGGACGATGAGTCGTAAAGGAGATCAGGTGAGGCCCCCTCCAACATCGCCGCCGCCAACGTGAAAGGCTTAAACGCAGAACCGGGTTGGCGTCTCCCCTGCGTCGCCAGGTTGAACTTCTGCTTGCTGAAATCCCTTCCTCCAACGACGGCTTTTACCGCCCCCGTCGATGGCTCGATGGCCACGACAGCGACGTCCGGGTCGCCTGGCTGGTTGAGACGGGAAGTGGCCGCCTTTTCAGCGGCGTGCTGGATCTTGGGGTCGAGCGTTGTGTAAATCCTTAAGCCCTGAGAGTAAAGCATCGAACTATCGAATCTATTTGCCAGCGATTCTTTGACCCACTCTACGAAATAAGGTGCAATCTCGGCCGGAGGTTTCTTGGGAACCATGCCGAGCGCCGACGACTTCGCCCAGGCCGCCTCCTTTTCGGAGGCCAAACCGAGCGAGACCATTTTTTCGAGCACGATATTCCGTCTCTTTAAAGCCGTTTTTGGATTTCTATGGGGATTATAAACTTCAGGCGCCCTGATCAGGCCCGCGATTGTGGCGCTTTCGGCGAGCGAGAGGTCCGACGCCGGCTTGCCAAAGTAGGTGCGGCTAGCTGTCTCGACACCGTATGCCCCGTCTCCAAGGTAGATCGTATTCAAGTATCTCTCGAGAATTTGCTCTTTAGTGAAGTTCTTTTCGAGACGGTAAGCCAGCATAGCTTCCTTGAGCTTTCTAGTCAGCGTGCGCTCGGGGCTAAAGTAGGCGTTCTTAACGTACTGTTGAGTGATGGTCGACCCTCCCTCTGCAACTTCCCGGCTTGCAACGTCACGCACCGCCGCTCTAAGGATGCCGGTGTAATCGATGCCTTTATGCTTGTAAAAGCGCTCATCCTCGATGGCGACGACCGCGTTCCTGAGTTTTGGGGATATCTTTGAAAGGGGAACTATGGTTCTGTTCTCTCTGAAAAGCATCGAAAGGTTTGAGCCGTCGGCGGCGTAAATCAGGGTCGTCTGTCTTTTGGCTATGGCGTTTACGTCTTCTATATTGGGAAGAGCACGGTTGATCAGAGGGTAGCCCAATCCAGCGATCAGGAGGAGGGCCAAGATTCCAAAGAGAAAGATAGAGAGCGCCGGTCGGCGGGAGACCGCTCTTATCAGCGGTGCTATTTTGGACGGGTTGTTCTTCGCGCGGTATGGCCGTCTCATTTAAGCTAATTCTACCTTTCCGCCGCTCGTTTGGAAATCCGGCAAGGAAAATAGATGTTATCTTTTGCCTCACACGTAATTTGCTGGCTATGTTAAGGGCTAAGCGAGAGATTAATAAATGGCCGCTCTCAAGGGGGGATTTTAGAGATGGCTGTTTGTAGCAGCTTCGTAATGTGTGTGGTAAGATTCTTAAAGACTTAATTCAGGAGGCGAAATGCGCGATAAAGTTGAGAAGGTGTTGGACTCGATAAGGCCGGGTTTGCAGGCGGATGGCGGTGACATCGAGCTGGTCGACGTTTCGGACGGCGTTGTTAAGGTGAAGCTGGTCGGAGCATGTGCCGGCTGTCCGATGTCCCAGATGACTCTTGCTTACTACGTTGAAGAGGCCCTCAAGCGGGAGATACCCGAGGTTAAGAAGGTAGAACCTGTCTAAGGGCCATAAAATTATCCTCTACCGGGCCCTGAAAAGGGCCCTTTTTTGGCAAGTCCAACGAGCGCCATCCACTCTAGGATCATTACGATTAAGGAAGGTGAAAGCGGTCGGCTGGAAGACGCGCTATCAAGACGAGCGTCTGAACAGTTAACATAGAAGCCCATGTTGACAAAGCTCTATCCAAGCGAATACTGCCGGTCGATCTTCGATATCGACTTGAAGGCGCTCAAGAAGGCCGGATTTCGTGGCCTTGCCGTCGACCTCGACAATACGATCATTGCGCGAGGCAGTCATACGCCGCCCGAGGAACTCAAGAAGTGGTTGATTGAAGCAAAGTCGCTTGGTTTTAAAGTATGCATTCTTTCCAATAATTGGCTGACGAGGGTGAGCAGGATCGCCGCTCAGCTCGACCTGCCGCTGGTCGCAAGAGCCGCGAAGCCAAGGAGGAGGGCCTTTGTCCAGGCCGTGGAGGAGATGGGCACCACCATTACGACGACGGTGGTCGTCGGCGACCAGATCTTCACCGACGTTTTGGGCGGAAACCTCGCTGGCACATACACCATTCTTGTCGTTCCGATAAGCGATCGCGAGGCCCCACATACGAGGGTCCTCAGGCGCCTTGAGCGCGTCGTCATGCGCAACTACCATAGGAGTAAGAGGGCAAGAAAGTAAGTAATAGCTAGTAGCTAGAGCTAGGAACAAGCAATGGAGATTAACGGAGAGACCAGGCTCACTGGAATAATCGGTTACCCTTTGACCTATACGATATCGCCCCAAATCCATAACG
This sequence comes from Actinomycetota bacterium, assembly GCA_023481285.1. Classification (GTDB taxonomy): domain Bacteria; phylum Actinomycetota; class Aquicultoria; order Aquicultorales; family JAMCWL01; genus JAMCWL01. The sequence goes on from JAMCWL010000081.1 coordinate 6,809, forward strand.
CCGCTTTTGATAAAGTCCAGCTTAATATCGGCTACGTGCCGATGGTTGTTCGGCCGAATGACCTTGCCAACGCAATTGTAGGTTTGCAGGCGCTCGGTTTTATCGGTTTCAACGTAACCATGCCCCATAAGGAGTCGGCGGTTAAACATCTCGATCGTCTTGATTCGGAAGCGCAGGTTGTTGGTGCGGTTAATACCATTTCTTTCGCTGGAGGACAGAGAGTTGGCCATAACACGGATGTCAAGGGGTTTCTGGCTGCGCTTGCAGAGGTGGGATTTAAACCGGAGGCGCCGAGCAGCGTAGTCATCGGCGCCGGTGGAGCGGCCAGGGCGGTCGTCGCGGCTCTGGCGTCGTTGGGCGCTGAAGTTGCGGTGGCGAACAGAAATCGCACGCGAAGCGAAGCCCTCGTCAACGACATAAAAGAACGCCTTCCAAATTCCCATCTAAAGGTGCTGGAGTTTGATGAAGGGTTTGCCGATAAAATCATAGATGCGGAGCTCATCGTGAACGCGACGCCGGTCGGCATGACGCCGCTTCAGGATGAGACGCCGGTCGATGCCGATCTTTTGCACTCCGGGCAGGCGGTGTTTGATCTGGTTTATGAGCCGGCTGAGACGCGGCTTATCAGGGAAGCGACTAATAAAGGAGCGAGAACAATCGGCGGTTTGAGAATGCTCCTACATCAGGCGGCTGCGTCGTTCGAGATATGGACCGGTACCCCTGCTCCACTGGCGGCGATGGCTGATGCGGCTATACTTGCGCTCAGGCGGGGATCATAAATGGCGATTGTAAGAAAGAAGATAGGCGAGATCCTACTTCAAGCCGGTATCATCAACGAGCAGCAGCTCGAGGAAGCCCTCGCCAAGCAGAACGGCGTGCCCCTTGGGCCGACGCTCGTCAAGCTCGGCTTTGCCAGCGAGCGTGATGTGGCGAGCGCTATTGCCAAGCTTCTTCAGCTCGAATTCATCGATCTTGCGAAATACCAAATTGACGTTGCCGCGGCGACGCTCATAAGTGAAGAGGTCGCTCGCAAGCACCGTCTTCTACCGATCGCCTTTGAAGGGGAGAAGCTGGTCGTCGCGATGGCTGATCCGACGAACGTCTTCGCCATCGACGATCTCTATATAATGACCGGCTATGAAGTAAGACCCGTCGTCGTGGTCGAATCGGAGCTCAAGATGGCGATCGCTAGACACTGCACAGGCGATCTAATGGAAGAGGCCATTGAGAGCGTCGATGATGCGCCCGAAGTGCAAGCCGTCGACGAGCGGGAGAGCGAGAACGCTCCCGTCGTGAAATTGGTCAATCTCCTGCTTACCCAGGCCGTTCGCGATCGAGCAAACGACGTTCACATCGAACCGCAGGAGAAGGATGTCAAAATACGCTTTCGCATAGATGGCGTCGACCGGCGTCTCATCCTGAAGCGGCGTCATGCCGACCGGCGTCGCGTTCACGATGAGCTCCGCATCTATGATTTTATCGGCAAACCCTTCATCAAACTCCAGCACCTTTAGATGGGAATT
>JAMCWL010000081.1:8341-44845 GCA_023481285.1 Actinomycetota bacterium
GGTCAATCTCCTGCTTACCCAGGCCGTTCGCGATCGAGCAAACGACGTTCACATCGAACCGCAGGAGAAGGATGTCAAAATACGCTTTCGCATAGATGGCGTCCTTCACGAGATCATGAGGTCCCCGAAGAAAATCCAACCCGGCATGACCTCTCGCGTCAAGATAATGGCGAACATGGATATCGCGCAACGACGTACTCCGCAGGACGGGCGGTTCGGGCTGACCGTCGACGGTAAAGCGATCGACTTCCGCGTGGCGACCATCCCGACGATTCACGGTGAGAAGATCGTCCTCCGCCTTCTCCAGCGGGAGAGCGTCATGTTGAACCTCGACGACCTGGGTTTCGCCGCCGGCACCCTTGAATTCTTCAAGAGCTCTCTGTCCAGGCCTTACGGTGCGATCCTGGTCACCGGACCGACCGGCTCCGGCAAGACGACCACCCTTTACGCCGCTCTCAACATTCTCAACTCGATCGAGCGGAACGTCATTACCGTCGAGGATCCGGTCGAGTACCGCCTGGCCAGTTTGAGCCAGGTTCAAGTGAACACGAGGACCGGTCTCACGTTTGCGGCGGCCCTACGCTCAATCCTCCGCCATGACCCCGACATTGTAATGATCGGTGAGATAAGGGATGGCGAGACCGCTCTCATAGCAATCGAGTCGGCTCTGACCGGGCATTTGGTGCTTACGACGCTTCACACGAACGACGCGCCAAGCGCGATTACGAGGATAACCGAGATGGGCGTCGAGCCGTTCCTCATATCATCGGCGGTCGATTGTATCGTAGGGCAGAGATTGGCAAGGAGGCTCTGCGTTCACTGTCGGCAACCGCACGAACCCGATCCGGATGTTGTCGCCGAGGCCAACCTTCCCACACTTGACCTGCCGGAGAAGTTTTATCGGGCCAAGGGGTGCAAGATGTGCGGTGAGACGGGATACCGGGGGCGCGTGGGCCTATACGAGGTGCTCCTGATGAACGAAGAGATAGAGCGGTTGACCGTAGAGCGAGCAAGCTCAGAAGATATTTACCGGGCGGCTACCAAAGCAGGCATGAGATCTCTCAAGCTGGACGGCTTCGAGAAGGTCAAGCAGGGGATAACCTCTTTAGAGGAACTTATGAGGGTGACGATTTAGGAATGGTATCCAGAATCGACGAGCTCTTGCAAGATCAATTGGTCGGCAAGGGTATCCTGACAAAAGACGAGATCGATAAGATTTGGGATGGACGCGAACCCGGTCAGTCCTTCGTTCAGGTGCTCATTGCCAGCGGAGCCGTTGACCGCAAGACGGTAAATGCGCTGCTGGCCCAGAAAGGGTACATCTACGTTGACCTCGCCAATTACCAGATCAACAGCGCGGCGGTCTCCATCGTACCGGAGCAAATCGCTCGCAAGTTCATGGTCATTCCGATCGACTTTGAAGGGGAGAAGCTGGTCGTGGCCATGGCAAATCCCTCGAACGTCGTCACCGCGGACGATCTTCATATCATGACGGGATATGCGATCAAGCCCGTCATGAGCGAAGAGTCGGAAATCGTAGAGGCCATCAACCACTACTATAAGATGTCCGAGTCGGTTCAGCAGGAGGTCGACGAGATCCTCGGGGATGATGTGGATACCGCGTCGCTCTCCAAGCTCCGAGAGGTGACCGAAGAGGCGCCCACCGTCAAGCTGGTAAACCACATCATCATGAGGGCGGTCAACGAGCGGGCCAGCGACATCCACATAGAGCCCCAGGAAAGAGATTTGAGGGTGCGCTACCGCATAGACGGCGTTCTGCACGACATCCTGCACTCTCCGAAGGCCATTCAAGCGGGCGTTATATCACGCTTTAAAATCATGTCCTCGCTCGACATCTCCGAGGCTCGAAAGCCACAGGACGGCCATTGCGATCTGAGCGTGGCCGGTCGTATGGTCGACTTCCGCGTCGCGACCCTGCCGACCGTCTTCGGAGAGAGGATCACCCTGCGCGTTCTTGAAAAAGAGAGCATCATGCTGAGGCTCGACGACCTGGGTTTCTTGCCGGAGAGCCTGGAGCGCTTCCGCAGCGCGTTCACGAAGCCTTATGGTGCGATCCTAGTCACCGGACCGACCGGTTCAGGCAAGTCGACGACCCTGTACGCGACGCTTAACGTCCTGAATCAGGAGTCGAAGAACATCGTGACCATCGAGGACCCGGTCGAGTACCGCCTACCCGGCATAAACCAGATTCAGATCGAGGCGAGGTCCGGCCTTTCCTTCGCCAGGTGTCTCCGGTCCGTCTTAAGAACCTCCCCCGACATCATCATGGTCGGCGAGATCAGAGATAGAGAGACCTCTCAGATAGCAATCGAGGCGGCGCTCACCGGCCACCTTGTCCTCTCGACCCTTCACACGAATGACGCACCGAGCGCCATCTCAAGGCTGACCGAGATGGGGATACCGCCTTTTCTCATCTCGTCCGCCATCTCCTGTGTCCAGGCCCAGAGGCTCGCCCGGCGGCTTTGTAAAGAGTGTAAGGAGCCATACCAACCATCGACTGCGGCGCTCGAGCGCGTCGGCTTCCCGGTCGGCGACGGCGTTCCAACTCTGTACAAGGCGAAAGGGTGTCCGAGTTGTAATGGCACAGGTTATAAGGGTCGGGTCGGCGTCTACGAAGTGATGGTTGTTTCGGAGGAGATCAAGAACCTCTGCATCAAGCATGCCACGTCGGAAGCGATCAAGAAGATAGCCGTCGAGCAAGGAATGCTCACCCTGCGCCAGGACGGCTTCGAGAAGGTTCGCCTTGGGACGACCTCCGTTGAGGAAGTGCTCAGGGTCATCGTGTAGCGGTTATCAAGAAATCTGGGGGTCTTGATTTATCGAAACCTTGGCGTAAGCGGGTCACCGCCGGTCGGCACAGTGCTTCGTGCCTAAAGGTCCGACCGTCACTAAGGTGCTCCTGCATTCCATTATCCATCGATTGTTCCATCGCTTTAAAAGATTATGGGCCGCTTTCCTTAAAGCGGCCCATAATTCTTGCCGATAGTAACCTCGAACCCGCTTCGTTTGGAGGTATAAGAGTGCCCGAAATAAACGAAATTTTGATGGAAGTTCTTGAAAGGGAGGCATCGGATCTCCATCTTACCGTTGGAATACCTCCGACGGTGAGAATCAACGGCGTGCTCGCACCCCTTGACCATCCCAAGCTGATGCCGAATGATACGAAGGAATTGGTTTACAGCATTCTCTCTCAGGACCAGCGGGAGCAGCTCGAACGAAACTGGGAGTATGACTTCAGCTATTCGCTTCTGGGCAAGGCCCGCTTTCGTGTGAACGCCTACTACCAGAGGAACAGCGTCGGGGCGGCATTCCGGGTCATCCCGTTTGAGATCAAGAAATTGCACGAGCTCGGCTTGCCGAGGGCTCTGGAGATAATGGTCAAAAAGCCCCGGGGATTCATTCTCGTGACCGGTCCCACCGGTTCAGGCAAGTCGACGACGCTGGCAAGCCTCGTTGATTTGATCAACGAGACGCACGCGCTTCATATCATAACGATCGAAGATCCGATAGAATATCTACATGCCCACAAACGGTCGATTGTCAACCAGCGTGAAGTCGGGGCGGACACCAAGTCGTTTTCGAATGCTTTGAAATACGTCTTGCGGCAGGATCCGGACGTCATACTCATAGGCGAGATGCGCGATCTGGAAACGATTTCTGCGGCTCTGACGGCGGCCGAGACCGGTCACTTGGTCTTCGCGACCCTTCATACGCAGGATGCTCCACAGACGGTCGATCGAATCATCGACGTCTTCCCGGCCCACCAGCAGCAGCAGATCAGGATGCAGTTGTCCGGTGCGCTTCAAGGGATCGTTTCGCAGCAGCTCTTGCCGACCCGGGACAATATGGGTCGGGTCGTCGCCTGCGAGGTGCTGGTGCCGACGCCGGGCGTTCGAAACATGATTCGGGAAGCGAAAACTCATCAGATATATAATGCTATGCAGACGGGTGAGAAGTATGGTATGCAGACGATGGATCAATCGTTGGCCGATCTTTACCGCCGGGGACTGATCAGCTTCGACACGGCCGTCGCGAAGGCGATCGACCCCAACGACCTCAAGCAGATGCTTGGTCGACCTGCGTAAAAGGCGCGTGAATTCAGGCCCGATGCTTTTGGGGTGAACAATGGCAAGCAGTTTCGTCTATAAGGTGAGGGACAAGCAGGGCAAGTTGATATCCGGCTCCCTCGAGGGAGATTCGATGACCGCCGTCGTGACCAAGCTCCGTCAGATGGGCTACGTCGTCGTCGACGTCAGTGAGAAGAGCCTTACCTCAAAAGAACTGACCATCCCGGGTTTATCGAATCGGATAAAATCGAAAGATCTCACGATTTTCAGCCGGCAGTTCGCAACTATGATCAACGCCGGCCTTTCGCTCACCAAATCCCTGGCCATACTAGCCGAGCAGACGGAGAGCAAGGCGCTTCGGAAGATCGTCGGGGAGATTCTCCAGGATGTGGAGAAAGGACGGGCGCTTTCAGAGGCGCTGATCAAAAATGCGCGCGTCTTCCCGTCGATCTTCATCAACATGGTCAAGGCCGGGGAGGCCGGAGGCGTTCTCGACGAGGTCCTGTTGAGGGTCGCCGATCACTTTGAGAGCGAGGCGGCCATCAAATCCAAGATCAAATCGGCGATGGCCTACCCTACGGTCATGTTCGGGATGTCGATGCTCATAACTTTCGTTCTCATCACCTTCATCGTACCGATTTTCGCTAAGATGTTCACCGAGATGGGCGGTTCGCTACCAGCGCCAACGGCGTTCCTCTTGGCCCTCAGCGCTTTCATGCAGAGATTCTGGTGGCTCATGTTCATCTTAGGCATAGGCGCGTACCTGGCGTTCCGGTCGTACAAGAGGACGGAAAAGGGCCGGACGAACGTGGACAACATCAAATTGAAGCTCCCCATCTTTGGGAAGCTGACCCAGAAGATGTCGATCGGGCGCTTCAGCCGGACGCTGGGCACCCTTCTCACCAGCGGTGTTCCGATTCTCCAGGCGCTTGATATTGTGGCCGACAGCGCCGGGAACGCCATCGTCGCCAGGGCGGTAAAGGCGACGAGGGCCAGCATCAAAGAGGGCGAGACGATCGCCAAGCCGCTCACGGGCGAGAAGGTCTTCCCGCCGATGGTCGTCCAGATGATAGCGGTTGGCGAGGAGACGGGCGCTCTCGACACGATGCTCTCGAAGATCGCCGATTTCTATGACGCGGAGGTCACGACGACCGTCGAAACGCTCACCTCGGTCCTCGAGCCCGTCCTGATCGTCTCGATGGGTCTCATAATCGGTGGCGTCCTCATCTCGCTTTACATGCCGATGTTCAGCATTATTTCGCTAATTAAGTAAGGGAGCTTCCAACACTATCGACTTGCCCTGTGAGACGTCGCTTTCCGCTATATCGACGGGATAGGTCTTGCCGGCTATCGACACCTTGAAGGTGTCCGCTTTGACCGGATAGCGGCCGCTTTTCGTGGCATAGGGTAGAAAGATTTCGAACCTCCCGTCAGCCCCGGCTTTTCTCGTTAACTTCCAGTCGACCGCTTTAGCGCCCTTCGGCCTTATCTTGGTACTTATTGCAGCCACGGTACCGGGAGCCGCCTTAACGCTGAGCCGTGCTCCTTCAACCAGCTCGAAAAGCATAGTGGCGTACTCGGAGTCTCCACCTGTCACATTGATCAGGCGAAAGCGTTGGAGGGGCTCGGCCCCTTCCTTCTCGTTGCCCGCGCCCCAAAAGCGGTGCATGCGGACGTTGGTAAGTTGCATGTAGTCACGCCGGGTGATGTCCTGTTTAGTCGCCAGGTGAGCTCTCTTGTATGGATCCGGCCCGGATTCCCCGATCTCCTCGACCTTGCCCGTCCATGGGCTAAGCTCGTCCTGGAGTATTATATAGCGTAGGCGAAGTTCCTTCATGAGCTTGACCGCCTCGGCTTCGGTTCTCGACTGGAAAATCCGGTTCGAAGCGATGATCCCGTCGATTCCCGTCTCGTGGTTCCCGGTCGTCAGAGTTGGTCGCTCCGCAATGAGCTCGACCAATTCACCATAGCTCCACTCGGCGACAATGCCGTATTCAGGCGAGCGGTTTGGCTCATAGTAATTGCTCACCTTCGGGGTGTTTTCCCTGATCCATTCGAGCATCTTAACGCGGTTGACGTCTACCATGTATCCGGACGCTGACATCCAGAAGATAAGGTAACTGGAGAAGGCGATTGTTGCGACAAGCCATGCAGTGGTGGTCGCCGGTCGCTCCAGTCGCTCTCCGCCAATAGCTCCGACAATCTTCCCTACCGACTCGGAGAGCTTGGCGATGAGGAGGGCGAAAGAGAGGACGATGACCGGAGTGAAAAGAAATACATAGTATCGGACCATGAGGGCATAGAACCCTGCGATTATGAACCAGATGAAAAAAAGCAGTCTCCCAAAGCCCAGCCGGCGGCTGACGATCGCCTCGCGAGCACCGACAATTAATCCGAGAGGGAGAAGATATACGAGCGCCGAGAGGGAGACGAAGACGTTTTGCGGTCCGTCGGCAAAGAGAGGCTTAAGTTGCTGGGTAACTCTCCCCAATGGATAGTAGGCAATGCTTCTGTAGAAGCCTCGAACGATCTGTTCGCCGAGACCGGGGAGGAAGAGAGGGATCGCAGCTATGACGAGATAGAGGCCGAATAAAGCCGCTACTCGTATTATCTGACGATTAACCAGAGAGGCATCAATAGCACGGGATAGGACGAGTATGCCCGCCAGGCCGATAAGTAGGACCGGCTGGAAAAGGGAGAGCCCCGAAAAAGAGAGGCGATTCTCAAACCAGGGCGTGGCCAAGTAGAGCATGAGCATCGAAAGACCCGACGAAGCCATAGTCAGCCCGCCTATCCGGGAGACATGCCGCCTCTCGTCTTCCGCCAGGACGAGAAGGCCGATCATGAAGGCGACTCCAAGAATGGCGATGACCAGTATTGCGCTTAAGGATATGAGCAGCGTGAAGGTGACTGTTAATCCCGCAAGCACGGCTAGCGCTCCGGCTCTCCGGCTCTCGCCACTCGAGTAGTAATGGTGCGAGCCGACGAGGAGTGCGATGGTCGACATGTAAAGAAGAATATCCGCGAGGTGATGATCGACCATCCCGAGCGACGAGACGGCACTTGCCACCGGGAGATAGAGGCTGACGAAAACCGCCGCATGTCCAGCTCGCCTGCCAAATAAACGATTTCCGGCATAGTAGGCAGGGAAAACGAAAAAGAGGCCGAGGATCAAGGGGAAAAGGGCGGCGGCCGATGGGATTGACATGTTCGTTGCGCGATTAACCGCCAGGGCAAAGCTCGCCTCGATGAAGGCCCATATCGGCGGGAGCTGCTGCTTCATTCCCCAGGGAAAGTTGGCGAACGAATCGAACATCGGCAGGCTCGGGTATTTGCGCGAGATCAGATCGATCAAGCGGAAAAAGCGAGCGGCATCGGAGTCCAAAACATTTGTGTGGGGGTTGCCGAGGGCGCCGGGGATGAAGAAGGTCCTCACGTAGACGGCGTAAACCAGGGCTAATGTGTATCCGGCCTTAACCACAACGCCTTTAATACGGTCAAGGCGGATGACGGGCCTCTCCTCGACCGGTCTCTCTTGAGCGTCTATTGCCATAATCTGAGGCACCCGTTTGGTTTCATTGTCGGGCTTAGCATATATCATTGGCACAGACCAGGCAAGGAGCCGGTTATCGTGTTGACTTTCCGGCGCTACTAATTCGTGTGCATATCTACTTGCCGGAAAAAAGTTTTCGAGCCGCTAAAGGTTTGTCTGGTGTTGCCGATAATAACGCTAGCGAATGCAGGTCCGCACCTTGTCAGGTCACGAAAGGGCAAACCCGTCGCAAGACGGGGACGCAAAGCCACGGAGCTCAACGAGCTGGCCGGGTTGCCGAAGTAACAAGGCAAGAGCCAATCACCCAAGTCCGTGGGAGCCCGCGGACTTGCTTTGCGAAAAGAACGAAAGTTTCGGAGTCTAATGAAGGGGAGGTGAAAAAGATGCTTACGAAGCTTAGGAGCGAGCGGGGCTTTACGCTCATCGAATTGATGGTGGTCATCCTTATTATCGGTATTTTGGTCGCTATCGCCGTCCCCGTCTTCTCGGCCGCTCGCGAGAACGCCTACAGGAGGACCTGCCAGGCTAACCTGAGAACGCTCGACGGCGCGGTCCAGACCTTCAAGGCGAACAGCACAAACGAAAGGTGGCCGGATGCGCTGGTCGATCTCTCGAGCAATAACTATATCAAGTCGGTGCCGACCTGTCCGAAGGCCGGAGGTACAGCATACGCTTATACCATTACATCGAACACCCAGTCGAACTCACCGACGATCCGTTGCCCGGGTATCGTGAACAGCAACGCCGAGTTCACCGGTCACACCTACTAAAAGCGGACGGCAACAGAAAAGCGGCGGCCGAAAGGTCGCCGCTTTTTTTTGGGAAGCAAAGAAAGTCGGGCGAGGTCCATCTCATTGAAAGACCATTCTTCCTGCTGTGATAGTCTAAGAACACAGATTAACGACGGCCGTCGCTAAAACAGATTGCAAGGCTGGTGGGCGTCGGTTAAAGTATGATCGGAGGTAGTAGTTGGCCGAAGCCGTTGAGTCGCAGCATCAAGCCGATAGCGCCACCTATGATGTCGGGCGAATTCTCGATCGTATCGGCGCCGGCTTTATCTACCTGGCCGTGGTCCTGATACCGCTTGCAGTAGCACCTTTTGCTCAGGACCAGGTGATGGGCGCGAAGCTTATCACCATGCGCATCCTCGTATCTCTTGCCGCCTTTACCTGGTGCCTTAAGGGGATGGCCGAAGGATTCCGAGTAAGGTGGAGCGTCGTTTTCTGGCCGGCTCTTTGCTTTCTTGTGCTGTCGCTCATTTCAACCGCTTTTTCGATCAGCCCGTTGACAAGCATTTTCGGTACTTACCAGCGGTACGAAGGCTTTTTAAGCTTACTCACCTACACCACACTCCTTTTCCTAAGCGTTCAATATTTTGACGAGGAGCAAAAGGTTTTTGGTCTGGCGAAGGTCATGGTGGTCACCGCCGTCGCCGTCTCCATTTACGGGCTTCTTCAGTTCGCCGGCTACGATCCGATAGCCTGGGGAGCGGCGAGCTTTGAAAAGAGCCGTACCATCGCCACCTTGGGAAACCCGATCGTCCTCGGCGGTTACCTGGCGGTCTCGCTAACTGTTTCTGTCGGTCTCTTAATAACCGCTAGAAACGCAAGGTGGGTGGCAGTATGGGCGGCTGCCAGTACGGTTATCGCTGCTTCGCTCCTTGTGACTCTCTCACGCGGAGCGTGGCTGGGGGCGCTCGCAGGTGTTGCTTTAGCGATTATCTTAACAGCCAGGGCTCACAAGAATCGCCGTCGATGCGTGATGACCGGGGTGGCCATAGTGGCGATCCTGATTCTAATCACCAGTTTTACCCTTGTTATCGGGGACAAAACGATAGTCGGGTCGAGATTGCTCTCGCTGGCAAATCCGCTCACCGGAAGCGGGGAAAGCAGGGTAGAAATCTGGAAAAGCGCGCTCTCAATGACGAAGGAGCGCCCGGTCTTTGGGTATGGTCCCGACACCTTTAAGCTCGCTTTCCCGCTCCACGAGACGCTCGCCTCAGCGAGGTTGTTTCCCCAGACGCTCGCCGACAACGCGCACAACATCATTTTGCAAACCGCCGCTACCCTGGGGATTCCGGCGCTTATAGCCTTCCTTGCGATTTTTCTCATCTTCTACGTTGAGTTGTTTAGGAAGAGAGCGGTCACTGCCGGGGCGGCTCTTTTTGTGGCCGCCGTCGCCGCCTACTTCGTCCAGGGGCTTTTAAGCGTTACCGCCGTCGCCACCTCCTTCTTGCCGTGGCTTGCCATGGGCGTGGCTCTCTCCCCGGGCGCCAAGGAGATCACGGCAACTTCACGCTCGACCATCTTGAAGTACGCCGCCATGTTTGCCGGCATCCTCTCCGTTGCTTCGATAGCTCAGTCGGCGTTCTTTTTTGCAGCCGACGTCGAGTCCGGCCAGGGCATTATGGCTATCGGCCACGGCGACCTGCAAAACGGTTTCGCTAAACTTACAACAGCGGCGAGCCTTAACCCCTTCAGCGATCTTTATGTCAGGCAGCTTGCCGGTGTGATGCAGGGGGCGGCAAGGGCCGATGAGAACCGAGAGCGTTATAACGAGTCACTGACGACGATCAAGCGTGCGGTAAAGCTTGCCCCTGATGACGTCGATAACTACATCGCGCTTGGGGATTTTTACGCTTACGGCGGTGTGACGTATGACTCCAAGTATTACGACCGGGCGATCGAAGCTCTAGACAAGGCGGTTGAGCTAAGAAAGTACTCGCCTTCGGGTCACCGAATTCTGGGTTTGGTCTACTTGAAAACGGGGGAGGCGCGTAAGGCGCTATCTGAACTGAACAAAGCCCTGGAAGTCGATCCCCGAGACGCCCGCGCCCTCCTCTATGAGGGCCAAGCTTATGAAAAAGTCGGTGATAAACGAGGGGCCCTTGAAGCTTACCGGACATCGTTCAAGGCCCGCCCGGATTTTATCGAGGCCAAAAAGGCGCTGGACAGGCTGGAGAAGGAAATTTAGGGGTGAGGCGACTTTGACGGCATTTTTTTATCTGGTTGCATTTCTATTCGGCCTGGCCATCGGGAGCTTTTTAAACGTCTGCATCTACCGGATTCCGGCCGGGCTGTCGCTTGTGCATCCTCCATCGCGCTGCCCGGCATGCGAGACTCCGGTCCGGCCCGTGGACAACGTGCCGCTCTTGAGCTTCCTGCTCCTCAAAGGGAAGTGTCGTTCATGCGGGGCTCCGATCTCCTGGCGCTACCCGGCGGTCGAAGCGCTGACTGGCGTGGTGTTCGTGCTGCTCTACGCGAGATTTGGGATGTCGATTAATGCGCTCGCTGGGATCTTCTTCGCCAGTGTGGTTATCGTCGTCTCTTTCATCGATCTTGATACCGAACGGATACCCAATAAGGTCATCCTGCCGGCCATCGCGGCGGGAGCGGCTCTGATCGTCCCCGACTTTGTGGGCTACAAGATTCTCCCCCTGGTCGGAGGCGGGGCTCTTCACTCAATCGCCGGCTTTTTCGTTGGCGGCGGCTCGCTTTTGATCATTGCCCTGGCCGCCCCGCTCTTTTTTAAAAAGGATGCTATGGGCGGAGGGGATATCAAGTTGGCCGCCTTCATCGGTCTTTTTCTCGGCGTCTACTCGCTTCTCGCCCTCTTCTTCAGCTTCCTCATCGGAGCGATCGCGGGCGTCTTTTTGCTGGCAAGAGGCTCCCGTGGGAGGAGCGACACCATACCATTCGGTCCCTATTTGGCCATCGGCGCCATAATCGTGACGCTCGGCGGTCCGGAACTTTGGCGCTTCTACCTGGCGGCGTCCGGGTTGGCGTAAGCATAGCAAAGCGCTCTCGATTCAAAATACCTCTTGAAAGCTAAAGTTCCTCGATAATGACGTTGTCGGCCTAAAGTAAAGGCGCCTGTTTGTCGATATATAACAGGGTGATATGGAGAGGAGCTGCCATGGAAGCCGCCATCGGCGCGCTTTCAACGACTCTTAAAAACGAGAGGGGTTCTTTTTATCTGGAAATTATGATCGGGACCCTTATATTTTTCTTTGCGATGGTAGCGCTCCTGGGGCTTTTCGCCGGCGGCGCCCAGCTTATGGCTTCCGGGAGGATAGACGTGGTCGCCCTCCAGATCGCGAATGAACTTCTCGAGCAGGTAAGGCTGACCAAGTACGAAAATATCGGTTTGACGGACGCCACGGGTAATGAGCCGTCCGGGATTTTTCTGAGGGAGGAAAACACGACGACGGCCGATGGAGCTCTCTACAATATTCGCCGTGATATCGCCAAGGTTGACGATCCGGGAGATGGAACGTCAACCAGCACGCCGGCGGACGCCACGCCGGAAGATTACAAGCGGGTGGTTATAAACGTGCGGCGGCCCGGCAGAGCGTGGGTCAAGCTGGCCTCGGACGTCAAGCTCATGACTCTGGCGGCGACGCAGCCGACGGTCGAGTTCAAAGAACCCTCTCCTGACGCGGGCAGCACGAAAGTCATCGGCGGTCCGAACAGCGGGTATTCCGACGCGAGCCTGACGCCTTTACTCCAGGTGCCGATCACCGTCGACGCGTGGGACGCCTCGTCGACGTCGAGCGGCTTGACCACCATCGGTTTCTACATAAACGGAGCCATTCTCGACGTCGTCTCCGGGCCGTTGGCGGGGCGCCGGGCGTCGATAATCTTCAATCCCACCGTGACAACGTGGACGGACTGGAGCAACGGGGAGACCAGCCAGACGGTCTACTGGAATCCCTTCTACGAGCTATCCGGCCGGGTTTATCCGGACAGAACGTATGAGATATCGGTTCAGGTTTGGAACATCGCCGGCGGGCGGGACCAGAGGTCGATCACGTACATCCTTGACAAGGACGCGCCTTACTGGCCGGACGGCTCCTGGATCACTGCGGAGCCCTGGCAGGATCCGAGCACGATCAAATTGACCTGGAGTCCGGCGCTTGACAGTATAGACGATACGAGCGTCTACTCGACTACATACAAGATTTATCGAGACGGCTCTTATCAGCAGACCGTACAAGGCACCGCCAGGGTCGCTTACGATACCGGGCTGGGGCAGTGGACGACGCACAGCTATAAGATCGTCGCCGTCTCACCGGGGGGCCGCACGTCGCCCGAGTTCAACGGCGGTTCGCCGACCGCCACCACATGGATCAATCTCTCGGTGACCAAGGCCAAGGTGTCCGGCAAGTGGAGGACCACTCTCTCCTGGACGAAGCCGCAAGGCGTTTCCGTGGACAAATATCAGGTCTTCCGAGGGGTGAACGGCGGCGCGCTCTCGCTCTACGCCGACAACATATCGGGCGGCAGCGCGAGCTATATCGACAATCCCGGTGGCGGTCTGGATGACGGCACGTACACCTATCGGCTTATCGCCGTGCTGTCCGGCGGGGGCACGAACAGGAGCCAGGACGTCTCCATAACGATACCTTAGCGGTGGTCTATATGCTCAGGGACGAGCGGGGTATGACGCTGACGGAGCTGATGGTGACGACCGTCATTATGGTCGTCGTAACGCTGGGCATATACTCGGCTTTTGAGTACGCCATCTTCAACTACAACTATTTGGAGGGGCGAGCGGTCGTTCAGCAGGAGGGAAGGACGGCGGTCGACTTGATGTCGAGGTACGTCAGAATGTCGGAAACGCTCGTCGACGGAGTAGGCAACGACCTTACGATTCAAGCCGACGCCGACGATGATACGCAGTGGGAGACCATCCGCTTCTACGTGGTCGGGACCACTCTCTTTATGGATTATACCGACAACGCGGTTGTAACGACGAGACGGCTGGTGGATAACGTGCGGAATGTTGACGTCTTCACATATTTCGATTCGAACGGCGCGGTCATTACGGATCAATACGAGCGGCCCACCAAGACGAAGCGCGTAACCATGAAGCTTGTCGTCGACGACAATCCGAATCAGCCGCTCGGGGCTCTGACGCTCAAGACGGCCGTCGAGATGAGGAATCGCCAGTAGGTAAAGGAATCGCCAGTAGGGGTGAGTGAAATGATCAAGAAGATTGCAGAACGATTGTCGGACGATTCGGGCGTTACGGTGATACTGGTCGTCGGGGTGGTTCTCGTCATGACGATCCTTGGTTTTGCGATCATCGCCCGGGGCTCCAGCGAACAGATGGTTTCCGGCAAGAGCATTGAGGGAACGAGAGCGCTGCACGTGGCCGACGCCGGGGTTCAGCAGGCGGTCTGGCGAGTGGAGCGGAACTTGGCCAGTACGACGACGGCCACCAATTTCTCGCTCACCGTCGACGAAGTGAAGGGAAGCGCGGACGTTACAATCGCACAGAACGTAGGCAGTAGCTGGTACTGGACGATAACGTCAAAAGGAACGGTGGGGAACGCCAGCCGAACGGTCAAGGTCACGCTTTTCAACTTCAGCATTTGGGATACGAGCATGGGTACCGGCGAGGGCGACGACCAGGGCATCGAAGGCGGCAACGAAAGCGGCGCCATCAACGGAAATGCCTCCTTTACCGGCCCGCTTTACGTCAGGGGCGGTTTGGCCCTGAGCGGAAACGCTGTTTTCGAGAAGGGACCGCTGATGATTTACGACGGCAGTCTCCAGATAGGCGGTTCCGCCCGCGTGGGGTCGCCGGACACCTCCACCGCCGGTTGGTATGGTCCGATAGAGGCGTACATCCACCCGACCGGAAATCCCCCCGTTTACGAATTGCGCCGGCCCGACAGACCGATAACCAGCACCACCGGTCCGCAGCTCTACGCGAAAAAGCTGTCGACGAACGTTCCCAAAGTAACCCTTCCGAGAATGGATTCGACGAGCACCTACAAGACCAATTCGAGCAAACAATCGGTTTGGACTGCCGATACCGGGACCAACACCGTCTATCGACGCCCCGACGGGTCGCATCCGGTCAACTGGGACTACAATTCCGGGCCGTACGGGGAGAAAGTATGGGACACCGGCGATACGACGTACACGATCAATTCGGCCACTCCCAGGTTCGGCTTCAGCCCGTCGACCGGGCAGCAGATATCGGGGACGCCCAAGGACTCGTCGTTGGGCACCATGGACGCTATCGCGTGGAGCTGGGATGCGACCAGCTCTGCGGGTACTCTATACTTTACACAGAGCAAGACGGGCAAGCCCATGACCGTATTCGTCAACGGCGATCTGACAATCGGGGACAATGAAAACAGCACGACATACTTCAAGGGCAGGGGGACGCTGGTCGTCAACGGAAAGATCAAGATATTGGGAAGGTTTGTGGCGAGCAACCGGGCCGACTTTCCGATCAATCCGAGCACCAAGGAGTCGAGCTCGGTCGGTCTGGTCGCGGCTGAAGAGATTGAGGCGTACAGCGGCGGCCACATGGTTGAATCCGATCCCGACTATCAAGGCGCCTGGTATGCGGCTGAGGAGATCGAGTTCAAGCGCAACAACGTCGGGTTTAAAGGTACGTTAATGACGAGCGAGCTGAACTTTGAACAGAACGCGCACGTCTGGACGACAGGCGATCTCTCGGCCAATTTGCCGCCGAGCCTTCCCGGGGCGGACACTCGCATAACTCTTCTTAGCGGCTGGCGAGAGGTCATCAAATAGGCAACCGGATTATCAACTCTCCTGCTTGCCGGCGATTCTGCTAAAGTTTACGCCCCTATTGCCGATTCTATCTACTGCGCGGTAAAATAACCGAGAAACTAAAGAGCGTTACTTTTTAAGCTGACCGATGCCCCGCCTAAAGCAGTCGTAGCTTAAGTTCGGCATAACCGAATAGCGATTTCGGGATGTTCGAATGATCGTAACAGGAGGTATAGCGTTTTGGGCATCTTCTATTTTGGCCAGGGCACGCCGGTTGGTTTGGATATCGGTACGAACACCTTCCGTGTCGCCCAGCTTAAGCCAGCCCAAGATAGACCAATCCTCGTGAATTCTGGTTACATCCGCATATCCCCCGGTATAGTGTCGGAGGGAGAGATTCTCGACACCAAAGCGGTAGCCGAGGCCCTTTCCGACCTGTGGCGAAGCCTGCGCCTCTCCGAAAAGAAGGTCATCATCGGAGTGGCCAACCAAAAGGTGGTCGTGCGCCTCGTCGAAATGCCTTACATAGAGAAGACCGAGCTCAAACACGCGCTAAACTACCAGGCCCAGGATTATATCCCGATACCGATCGATGAAGCCATCATGGACTTCGATATCGTCGGAGAGCATACCAGTGAAGATGGCGAGCGCATGATGGAGGTGCTTCTCGTTGCCGCCCAACGGGATATGGTGAACAACCACATCGAGGCCATTCAAGCCGCCGGTTTGAAGCCGGTCGCCATCGACGTCTCCTCCTTGGCTTTCGCCAGGTCGATACTTACCAACCAGCCGTCACTGCCCATCAACAATGACGGCCTTAGCGAATTCGAGGCGCTGGCGCTCATCAATATCGCGGGCGGGACGACGAACATCGTCGTTCTCGAAAACGAGGTTCCGAGGTTCACGAGGATAAGCTCGTTCGCGGCCAACTCGTTTACCGAGGCGCTGAAGGATAAGCTTCGTCTAACTTACGAAGAGGCTGAAGAGCTCAAGATGAGGGTTGGCTTGCCGCCCCTCAAGGGCCGCAAGACCTCCGAGGCGCCGGACGAGACCGCCGCTCAGACGGAGATCGCCCAGTCTATTCTCGAGGAAGAGATGGGCGCGTTCATCGCCGAAATCAGGCGCTCTCTCGATTACTACCTGGCTCAGGCTACAAGGATCAGGAGCATCAACCGGGTAATCATCTCCGGGGGTGGCGCCAAGATGGCGAACTTCCCGGAATACCTTGCTGACGGTCTCCAGCTTGACGTTGAGATCGGGCATCCGCTGGCCAGGATAAAGCTGTCGAATAAGCTCAGCGCTCAGGAAGTCGCCGACGATGAGCTTTCGATGGCCGTCTGCCTTGGCCTTGCTTTGAGGGGGTTGGAAGGTTAATGGTCACCAGGATAAACCTCCTGCCGCCCGAGATACGGCAGAGAGACAGAAAAGACAGGATAATAGTCTACATGTTTCTCAGCCTTATCGTGCTGGCCTTCGTGATGTTCGGGGTGAAGCTGCTGAGGGATTACCAGATTAATGAAGCCAAGGCAAAGCTCGACGAGGTACGGGCGGAATCTAGTAGCGTAAATCAGCGTATAGTTCAGCTCAAGGCTTACGAGGATCGGGAGAAAGAGCTCGTGCGCCTGAACGGCGTCTTGAGCACCGCCATGGCCGAAGCGATGACCTGGAGTAAGGTCTTGAACGATATCAGCATTATCACGCCGAACGACGTGGTTATTAAACAGATGAGCGGCAACAAGGATGGCATGAACTTTAAGGCTGAGGTGACCATCGCCGCCAACAATGCGGCGGGGCATAAACCGGTTGCCAAGTGGCTTATAAACCTGAGGAGAGTACCCTCGTTTGGCTATGTCTGGCTGGGGTCTTCAACCAAGGCCGGCAATACTCTCGGAGCCGACGCGACGGTGAAGTTCCAGGCCCAGCAGGCCAAGGAGCAGGCTCCGAAGGTGCCGCCGGTCAAAGGAAAGTAGAGGGCACGGTGAATAAGCTGAACTTTCAGCAACAATTGATAGCCTTCGCGGTCCTGCTGGTTAGCGCTCTGGCCCTCTTCTACTACTTTGCGTGGAAACCGCAGTCGACCGAGCTCGAGACGATCAACAACCAGCGCCAGCAAGAGGAGCAGAAGATCCAGTCGGCAAGAGCAACCCTTGCCAGGCTTGAGGCGGTCAAGAATGAAGCGCCAAGGATTGAAGCGAAGATCATAAAAATAGGTCGGAAGATGCCCAAGGAGCCCCAGTTGCCGGAGCTTATCGTCCATATCCAGAATATGGCCAACGATGCGGGCGTAGACGTGGCGACGCTCCAACCGCGCGAACCGACGAGCCTTTCAGGTTACTCTCAGATGGATATAACCTTGAGCATCGAGGGTACTTACATGCAGATAGACGATTTTCTCTATCGCATTGAGAACTCACCCCGGGCGATGAGGGTCAACGACTTCAGTATCTCGGGATCCGCTCATCCGAAGCTTAAAAGCGGTCTTACCATCTCGACCTTCATTCTGAACGAAGGGGCGCCAGCGCCGGCCGTGCCGCCGGTTGCACCCCAGGGTAGCCCAGGGAAAACTTAACTACGTCGGAGAAGAGTATGGCGGAAGGCCTCAACCTCGATAAAATAAGAGATTTCTTGGAGACGGGCAAAGGAAAGGCTGCGGTCGTCGGCGTGGCGGCCATCCTGCTCATCGCGATCGGCTCGGCCGCATACCTTATGCTTGCCGGTGGATCATCCAAAGACGTCCAGCCAACGGGTCCGGTAGCCAAGCAGCCGGCGTCCAAAGCGGGGAGCGTGGCCACGGGGACCCCTGAACCGATGGAGCCCCCGGTTGCCGTCGATTCGTACGCGCAAGAGCAGTTCCGCGATCCGTTCAAGCCGATAGAAGAGACCACGGCCGGTGTGGTGCCTGGATACCCGAACCCAGTTCAGCCAGTGGCCTCCGGACAGGCGGGAGCGCCCGTTAATCCACCGTCGAGTCCACCTGAGGGTCCGCCTGAGAGTCCACCAGCCCCACCAGCGCCGGCGCGTCCACCGTCGCTCAAACTCATATCGATATACGTCAGCGACGGCGCTCGCGTTGCTCTGATGAGCTACGGCGATACGCAGTACAGGGTCAAGGTTGGCGACAGGATTGACGGCTCTTCATACCAGGTGGTAGAGATCGAGGACGGCACCGTCACGCTTCTTTTTGGGGATGACCGCATTGTGCTCTCCGTTGGAGAAAGTATAACGAAGTAACCGGTATCATGGTTTACCGGCCACCGATCACCGACCGCAGACCGCCGCTAAAGTACGAGAATGCATCCGCTGGGAAAACGTCGGTGCCGGTTAGCGGCAGTCTTTCTGCTCAGCAACCTACCTTCAATATTCATTGCTGCCTCAAGTTTCTAGTTTCCAGTTTCCAGTTTCGTTATACTACGTCTAGCAGTTGTTTGTGGGCATGTGTTAATAATAAGCAGGTGTTTTAGTTGATTGAATATAGTACTGCTGGAGAATCGCACGGCAAAGCATTGATCGCGCTTGTCCAGGGAGTGCCAAGCGGTGTTGCGTTGACGCCCGACATGATAGCTCGAGACCTGGCCAGACGCCAGTTGGGTTATGGACGCGGCGGCCGAATGAAAATAGAGCGCGATGAGGGAGAGATTTTAAGCGGCGTCAGATTTGGCTTGACCATCGGCAGCCCGATAACCGTTCTGATCAAGAACAGGGATTGGGAGAATTGGCGTATTGAGATGTCCGTTGAGGCGCCCGCCGTGCCTCCGAAACCGCTGACCAAAGCCAGACCCGGGCATGCCGATCTGCCCGGAGCCTTAAAGACCGGCCAGGGTGACATCCGAAACGTCCTGGAGAGGAGCAGCGCTCGCGAGACGGCCGCCAGAGTAGCCGCCGGTGGCGTTGCGAAAGCTCTTCTTGCCGAATTGGGGATCAAAGTTGTGAGTCACGTCGTTGCAATAGGAGGGATCCGCTCCAACGAGCGGCGGCCGCTCCCCGGTGATCTGGACGAGGTCGACAGTTCGCCGGTCCGCTGTCTTGATGAGGAGGCGTCCGCCAGGATGGTTGAGGCCATAGACTCGGCCGGTAACGATGGGGATACCGTGGGAGGTATTTTTGAGATTATCACCTACGGTTGTCCTCCTGGATTGGGTGACTACTCTTCTTGGGAGCGACGCCTCGACTCCCGAGTGGCCGGCGCTCTCATGAGCATACAGGCGATAAAAGGGGTTGAGATCGGCGATGGTTTCAGCCTCGCGGCCATGAGGGGCAGCCAGGCACATGATGAGATATTTTACGCTCTCCAAAAGGGTTATTACCGGGAGTCGAATCGGGCGGGCGGCATCGAAGGGGGGTTGACGAACGGTGAGCCGGTCGTTGCCAGGGCCGCTATGAAACCGATACCAACGCTGGCTAAGCCCCTTCGGACCGTGGATATATCAACCAAGAAAGCGGCAACCGCTTTTAAGGAGCGGGCGGATGTCTGTGCAGTGCCGGCGGCGGCGGTTGTCGGAGAGGCCGTAGTCGCGCTCGAGCTGGCGAACGCCATAGTTGAGAAGTTCGGCGGCGACTGCTTAGAAGATATTATGGCCGCGTGGAAGCAGTATATTGGGAGGATAAATAAGGCGTAGAAATGACCGTCGACCGCCGCTTTTAAGCCGTCAGCTATCGCGTCAGCTAAAAGCTTCACGTGCGATTTGGTTTCCTGGTTTCCTGGTTTCTTGGTTTCCTGGTAACCCCATTCACCGCGAATAGCGCCTCATATATCCAAGCTTTATAGCGGCGGGCGGCGGACGGCCGACGGCGGTCGTTTATAGCGCCTCCAATAAGCACAAAGAGATTCCAAGAAACTAAGAAACTTGGAGACTAAGAAACCAGGAGACTAAGAAACCAGCAGAGCGACGAGGCAGGAATACACGATAACCGTCAAGGTAAGCTAATAGCTCAAAGCTCAGGGCTCATGCTGAGAGCTGATGGCTGGCTAAAACATCACTATGGCGAAGAATATTGTTCTTATAGGTTTCATGGGTTCGGGCAAATCTACTGTCGGTCGCCGTCTGGCGAGGCGGATAGGATACGGCTACGTCGATACCGATCAGATGATCGAGGCGAAGGTCGGCAAGAAGGTGGCCGAGATATTTGATGGCGAAGGCGAGGCTGTCTTTCGGGCCTTGGAGCGCCAGGCGGTGGAGAAAGCATCGTCAGGCAAGGTTAGGGTGATCGCCTGCGGTGGAGGGGCCGTGTTGGACCCGGAGAATGTGAAGATGCTCAAGCAAAACGGCGTGCTCATCTACCTCAAGGCGTCGCAGAAGTCGCTAATGGAGCGCCTGGAGAGGGGTCTGGCCAGAAGGCCTCTCTTAAGGGCGGAGAACGCCGAAGAACGCGTTAAGGAGCTGCTGGAAGAGCGCGTTAAAACATACGAGTCGGTGGCCGACGACATTATCGACACCGATGGGCTTTCGCCGGCAAGGGTCGTCGACGAAATCGTTGCTCGAAAGATAGGGTGAACAGGAATTGGCATACAGCGCGAGTATCCAGGTTAATCTTGGACAGCGCTCGTACGAGGTCAAAATCGGCTCCGGCCTTCTTGACCGTTTTGGAGAGGTGCTTGCCGAAAGTCTTGCCCCTCGGCGGGCGGCGCTCATCACCAACGATGAGATATGGTCGCTCCATGGGGGCCGGCTGGGCAAGAGCCTTGACGGGTCGTGCATCCGCTATCAAAAGATAACAGTTCCGGACGGGGAGAGCGCCAAATCCTTACCCATTGCCGAAGAGGTGTACGGACAACTGATCGAGGCTGGATTCGAGCGCGGTGAACCAATCGTCGCCTTCGGCGGGGGCGTCGTTGGCGACCTCGCCGGTTTTTTAGCCGCCACCTATCTCCGGGGGGTTCCGCTGGTTCACGTCCCGACAACCCTTCTTGCCCAGATCGATTCGAGCATTGGCGGAAAGGTGGCCATCAACCATCCGAGGGGAAAGAACCTCATCGGTATGTTTTACCAACCAACCTTTGTCTTTTCCGATGTGGACGTTTTGCGGACGCTGGATTTGAGCCAGCTCAGGAACGGGTTGGCGGAGGCCATCAAGTATGGATTTATCTGGGAGAACGGTCCTTTGGACTATATCGAAGAGCACCTTGACGCAATTCTTGACGCCGATGCGGCCGTGATCGCGCCCCTCGTTAGAGATTGCTCTGCGATAAAAGCCAGGATTGTGGAGATCGACGAACGGGACCGTGGCTTGAGGGCTATCTTAAATTATGGGCATACCTTCGGACATGCGATTGAAACCTCTTCTCACTATGCCTTCAGTCACGGGGAGGCTATATCGATAGGGATGCATTTTGCGGCCCGGCTATCCGCAAAGCTTGGAATGGTTGACGAGAGCGTCGTCCAGCGCCATGACAAGCTGCTTACCAGGGCGGGTCTGCCTACGAAGGCCAGCCGGGTCAATATCGAATCGGTCATCAGGGCGATGTCGGTGGATAAGAAAAGACAGGGCGGTGAGAATCTCTTCGTTTTGCTTGAAGGGATAGGGAGACCCGTGGTTAGGCCTGTCCCGGACGACGTCGTCATAGAGTTGATAGTCGAACTTACGGGAGTTGTTCACTGAGAGGGGGGTTTAAGTTGAAGAGGGTTTTGGTTATCCACGGACCGAATCTTAACCTATTGGGTGAGCGCGAAGCGACTATTTATGGGACGGAAACTCTGGAGACGATCGACGGTAAAATCAAAGAAGCAGCTTCTCAGCATCAACTTGAAGTAGAGACATTTCAGTCAAATCATGAAGGAGCGATTGTTGATAAATTGCAAGAATCGCGCGGCGCGTTCGATGCAGTGATTATAAATCCAGCGGCTCTGTCGCACTACTCAATCGCCATTCGGGATGCGATCGCTGCGACCGATCTTCCGGTCGTCGAAGTCCATCTCTCCAACATCTATCGGCGGGAGAAGTTTCGAAAGACTTCGGTCATCGCTCCGGTTGTTGTCGGCCAGATCACCGGTTTTGGCTCGGACGTCTACATTCTGGCCCTTCAGGCCGTAGTCCAGCTTTTCCGGACGGTCGTCTGATGTACGACGGCCGTCTAAGGAAGCTCGAGTTAAAGCTTGCAGAGAGCGGCTTGGACGCCTTTCTGATCTCGAATCCGCACAACGTCTATTACCTGACCGGTTTTTACGGGGCATTGGGGGGAGACCAATTCTTTCTACTGGTGGCGCCCGGGGAAGCGGTGCTGCCCGTAGATTTCCGCTATCTTGAGGAGGCGATGGAGGAGGCCTCGGTCAGGGTTGTCGAGTGGAAGGAGCGCACTTTCAATGAGCTGGTCCTGCTCTTACCTGAGGGGACGAGAAGGTTGGGGTTCGAAGCCGACGCTCTTACCGTGGACCAACACCGGAGGCTCGAGGAGACGGCGGAAGTTGAGCTTGTGCCAACATCAAGGGTTGTCGGTTCCTTGAGACTACATAAAGATCAAGTGGAGATTGAGAGAATAAGCATGGCCGCAGCCCTGGCTGACGCAGCTTTCGAGCATGCCGTTGGGATTCTGGAACCCGGGTTGACCGAGCGTGATGTTGCTTCCGAGATCGAGTGCTTCATGAGGCGGAGAGGCGCTGACAAACCAAGCTTCGAGACTATCGTGGCTTCAGGAAGCCGCTCGGCGATCCCTCATGCATGTTCCACCGGAAAACCGATCGCCGTTGGGGACTTCGTCAAGATCGATCTGGGGGCTTCGATTGCCGGCTACTCTTCGGATATGACCCGCACGGTCGTTGTTGGTGAAGCCGCGGCGGAGCAGCGGAAGATTTATAAAACGGTACTAACGGCTCAGGCGGCGGCTTTAGAGCTTATCGGTCCCGGAGTTTCCTGCCGGGAAGTTGATGCAGCGGCCCGTAGTATAATTGATGGGGCCGGCTATGCCGGACGTTTTGCGCATGGATTGGGCCATGGAGTCGGACTCGAAGTGCACGAATCTCCGACCCTGTCCCCCAAGAGCGATGAGGTTCTGGAGCCGGGCGTGGTCGTGACGATCGAGCCCGGGGTTTACGTCGCGGGCCTTGGGGGCGTCAGGATCGAGGACATGGTACTCGTCACCGGAGATGGCAAGGAAATTTTGAGTCACGCGCCAAAAGAATTGATCCAAATCTAAAATCCAGCGCCTAATTGCTAATTGCCGATAAAGCGAGGAAAAATGATATCCACAAACCAATTCAAGAACGGGATGACCATCGAAGTCGAAGGGAAGCTTTATACGATCTTAGATTTCCAGCACGTCAAGCCGGGTAAGGGTGGGGCGTTTGTCAGGACAAAACTGAAGGACGTTAAGAGCGGCGGGGTTATCGACAAGACCTTCCGCGCGGGGGAGAAATTCGAGCAGGCGCGGATGACCCGGCGGCAGATGCAGTACTTATATAGCGACGGCGCGAATTATGTTCTCATGGATACCGAGACTTACGACCAGCTCAGCCTTGGTGTCGATGTGATCGGAGAAGCCATCCCCTTCCTCAAGGAGAACGAGGTCGTTCTCATAGTTTTCACCAATGGAACTCCGATAGGCGTCGAACTGCCGACCGCCGTCGAGCTGGAGGTCGTCAAAACGGACCCTGGCATCCGGGGCGATACCGCGACGGGAGGGACGAAACCGGCTACCCTGGAGACCGGTACCGTCGTACAGGTTCCCCTCTTCGTCCAGGTGGGCGAGAGGATAAAAGTGGACACGAGAACTGGAGAGTACATAACAAGAGCGTAAAGGAGACGCGGATGTTAGTGCTTCACCGATTTACATCTCTACTCGATCAACACAGGTGCCTTTAGCTTCTAGCCACCAGCCACCAGCTTCCAGCTTTTTGGAGGCTGATCCTTGATTATCGCCTCGTCGCTCTTCTGGTTTCTTAGTCTCCTAGTTTCTTGGTTTCTTGGAATCTCCGTATGCTTATTGGAGGCGCCTCTGGTCTCTTAGTACCATAGTACCCTGGTACCATAGTAGATAGTTGGGTGATGTACCAAAATTTAAGTGCACATAAGCTAGCCGACTGCTATAGCGAGGCAATAAAGATTTATCTTCTGCCGAATGGTTAAGTTGGTGCACCTAAGATGGGTTATGCACGAAACTTTCTACCAAGGTACCAAGGTACCAGGATACCAAGATACCAGAAGCGGTGAATGGGGTTACCAAGAAACCAGGAAACCAGGAAACCAGGAAACCAGGACACCAGGAAACCAGGAAACCAGGAAACCAAAGCGCACGTGAGGTTCTTAGCTGACAGCTGACAGATGATAGCTGATAGCTGATTCAGTATCCGGAGTCCAGAGACCGCTTTTCTTGGTTCTTCCCCGTGCAGTCGGCTGTAGGGTATAATTACTTAACCTTGAGCCAACGGGAGACTAGAGGAAATCGCCGATGGAAGCAAAATCCGTAAAGATCTGCGACACCACGCTTCGCGACGCCCACCAGTCACTGTGGGCGACTCGTATGAGAACGGATGACATGCTGCCGATTCTCGAGAAAATCGACGAGATCGGCTACTACTCGGTCGAGATGTGGGGCGGTGCAACGTTCGACGCTTGCCTTAGATTCCTCGATGAGAACCCCTGGGACAGGCTTAGAGTTGTAAAAAAGCATATGAAGAAAACTCCCTTGCAGATGCTTCTGCGCGGGCAGAACCTGGTCGGTTACCGCCAGTATCCCGACGATATAGTCCGCCGTTTCATCATCCACGCGGTCAAGAACGGAATGGACATATTCCGCTGCTTCGATGCGCTGAACGATACGAGAAATCTCAAGACCTCAATAGAAGCGGTCAAAGAGGCTGGGGCGCACGCCCAGGGCGCGGTCTGTTATACGATAAGCCCAGTTCATACGCTTGAACATTACGTCGAGACGGCGCACGAGCTGGTCGAGATGGGCGTCGACTCCATATGCATCAAGGATATGGCGGCTCTGCTGTCGCCCTATCGCACGTTCAAGCTGGTTGAGCGCTTGAGAAATGAGATAAAACTCCCGATACATCTGCACTGCCACTATATCGGCGGCATGGCGCCCATGAACTATCTGAAGGCCATAGAGGCGGGAGTGGATATAATCGACACCGCGACGACGCCGCTCGCCTTCGGCAACTCCCAGCCGGCCGTGGAAATGATTGCTGCAGCTATCAAGGATACGCCCTACGATTCGGGAATAGACATTGAGAAACTCTATGAGATTGCTCAATACTTTGAAGGGGTACGGGCGAAAAGGGGATTCCAGCGAGGCGTAACGTCTCTCACACATATGCAGGTCTTCTCCCATCAGGTGCCCGGCGGCATGATTTCAAACCTGATCAGCCAGTTGGAGCAGCAGAAGGCGGTAGATCGACTAGACGAAGTCCTGCAAGAGATCCCCAGGGTGCGCGCTGAGGTTGGCTACCCGCCGCTCGTTACCCCGCTGTCGCAGATAGTCGGCACCCAGGCGGTTTTGAATGTTCTTTCCGGCAAGCGTTGGGCCATCATACCAGACGAGTTGAAGCAGTATATAAAGGGGCTGTATGGAAGGCCTCCGGGGCCCATGGCCCCGGAAATTGAGGAGAAAGTCCTTAATGGATCAAAGCCGATTGACCGCCGGCCTGCCGATCTCTTGACCGAGACTCTTACGGATTACGAGAACGATATCGGAGACCTTGCGAAAGATGAAGAAGACGTTCTATCCTATGCTCTCTTCCCAAAGGAAACCCGTGCCTATCTTGAGCTACATAAAGAGGGTGCTGAGAAGGCGGTCTTCATGATGAGCGAGGAGATCAGGGCCGTCAAGGAGGATGGGTACATGGATGTAAATCAAATAAGGGACCTGGTCAAGCTGGTCGAGCAGAGCGATGTAAACGAAGTTGTTGTTGAGGAAGCCGGTGTTAAGATCGCCGTCCGCAAGGGCGGGCAGGTTGTGGTCGACGCTCAAGGCTCTCAACCCTCGTCCCCTGCGATCCAGGCTGATGATGGGTCCAACGAGAAGGCTGTCGAGCATCCAAATCACTGGAAGAAAATAACTTCGCCGATGGTCGGCACCTTCTACATGGCGCCGGCTCCAGGTGCTGATCCCTTTGTAGGCATAGGGGATGTCGTTGAGCCCGGGCGGACGGTCTGCATCGTGGAGGCCATGAAATTGATGAACGAGATCTCTATGGAAGAGTCCGGAATCATCCAAGAAATTCTGGTTGAAAATGGACAACCGGTAGAGTATGGGCAAGCCCTCTTTCTTTACGAACCAAGCTAAAAACGAGCGATGACACTCAGAGCAGCTCTCGACTGACAAATGGGGTTCTAATGTTCAATAAAGTCCTCATAGCTAATCGTAGTGAAATTGCCGTCCGTGTCATCAGGGCTTGCAAGGAGCTCGGGATCGCGACGGTCGCCATATACTCCGAGGCGGATGCGGAGTCACTCCATGCCAAGCTGGCCGATGAGGCGGTCTGCATCGGTCCGGCGCCCAGCCAACGCAGTTACCTCATGATACCCAACATCATCAGCGCCGCGGAAGTGACTGGGGCCGAGGCGATCCATCCGGGCTATGGTTTTCTGGCGGAAAACGCTCACTTTGCCGAGGCCTGTGAAACATGCGGTATAGCATTCATCGGACCGCCCGCGGAGGTCATCGAAGCGATGGGGCACAAGGCGGAAGCGCGCCGTCGAATGCTTGAGGCCGGCGTCCCGGTAACTCCAGGGAGTTCGGGGTCGGTTAGGGACGAATGGGGAGCGATTGCTGCAGCCACGGAAATCGGTTATCCGGTCATGCTCAAGGCGTCGGCGGGCGGAGGAGGGCGCGGCATCCGGATCGCCGGAGACGACGAGGAGCTCGCCAAGCTGTTTTCGATAGCTCAGGTCGAGGCTTATTCGGCATTTGGAAACGGCGAGCTTTACGTGGAAAAGTACATCTCCAAACCGAGGCATATCGAATTCCAGATACTTGCCGATTCTCACGGAAACGTCATCCATCTTGGCGAGAGAGACTGTTCGATCCAGAGGCGTCACCAGAAGCTCATCGAAGAATCCCCATCGACCTTCTTAACTCCCGAGCTGAGAGCGGAGATGGGTGAGGTGGCCGTCAAGGCGGCGAAGGCGGTTGGCTATGTAAATGCGGGAACGATCGAGTTTCTCGTCGACGGCGAGGGCCATTACTACTTCATGGAGATGAATACGCGAATTCAAGTAGAGCACCCCGTTACCGAGATGGTTACAAGAACGGATATTATCAAGGAGCAGATAAGGATCGCCGCGGGCGAGACGCTCGATCTGCCGCAGGAAGAGGTTGTCCTGGAAGGACACGCCATCGAATTTCGCATAAACGCCGAGGACCCTGAGCGTGATTTCATACCGGCCGGAGGCAAAATTACCCTCTACAACCCTCCGGGAGGGCCTGGAGTGCGGGTCGACAGCCACCTATATACCGGCTATGAAGTGCCCGCGTTTTACGATTCTCTCCTTGCCAAGCTTGTCGTCTGGGGAAGGGACCGGGCGGAAGCTATTGCCCGGGGCCGCCGGGCGCTTGACGAGATGGTGATCATGGGCTTGGCTACTACGACGGATTTTCACCTTAAGGTTCTGGACGAGGAATCGTTCAAGACCGGGGATATCTATACCGATTTTATCTCGGCGCGTATCTTAAGCGAGGTGTAGTTCGAGTGGTGACCGAAATTGGAGATGTAAAAATCGCACTCGGTGTTTTGGAGCTGATTGTTGGCCTGGCAGCGACCGAAGTCGAGGGTGTCTCAGGCTTAAGCGGCGGCATGATCGGCAGCATCTCCGATTGGCTTAAACAGGGGCCGACAAAAGGTGTTAAGATAAATTTCGACGATTCGACGGTCGATATCGATCTCCGTCTCGCTGTAAATTATGGTATTTCCATCCCTAAGCTGGGCAAGGCCGTCCAGGAGAACGTAAGAAAAGCTGTTGAGTCGATGACGAGTTGCAAGGTAAGGGTCGTAAACGTCTACATCGACCGGTTGTCGGGTCCTACTTCTTCATAAGGGGTTTTTATGCGTGCCCGTCACAAGGCGCGAAAAGACGCACTCGAGGTGCTCTTTCAAAAAGAAATAACCGGCGAATCCGTCGACGAGCTCGTCCTTCACCGGGAAGTTGCTTTCGGTGGTACCCCGAGCGAGTTCTCCATGACTCTGATCAACGGTGTGATTGAACACCAGTCGGAGATTGATACCATAATAAGGGCTCACGCCGATCATTGGGCTCTTGAGCGGATGTCGCTGGTCGATCGGAACATAATCCGGATCGGTCTGTATGAGATGCTTTATGAGCCCGAGATTCCCACGAGTGTCTCGATAAACGAAGCGGTGGAGCTTGCCAAGGTCTACGGTGATATGGAGGACTCCAGCAAGTTTGTCAACGGTATACTGGGAAGAGTAGCGTCTGAACTTAAGGGTGGAGCGAAGGAAGCATAGGCGCGCTGAGCGCGCCGCTATCAGCTATCAGCTATCAGCAAAATATTGTGAGGTATAAGCTGTATATGTGATAAGGAGATGGCCACACCATGCGCGAAGAAATTGCATTTGAGGTGGCGCGCGAGCGTCTCGAAAGCATAATCAAGCAAGTCAAGAATGGAGAGACCGGGCTCGACGAAGCGATTGAGCTGCTCGAAGAGGGCGTGAGGCTCGCAAACCGTTGTACGGAGAAGTTAGCCGAAGAAGCGACCGTTCCGATCGAGGGGGACGGTCTCGACCGGACGGCACTAGAAAGGGAGGTCGCCCCGGAGTAATGTTTTCGGGACGCCAAGCGTGAGAGTCAAATATCCAGAAGAGACCAGAGAACTAGTCGAGGCCGGCCTCGAGCGTTACTTCCCTGCGGGCAAGCGACCGGACATTTTATATGAGGCGATGTCCCACAGCCTCTTTTCCGGAGGCAAGCGGTTCAGAGGCATCCTCGTCATCGAAACGGCCAAGACGTTTGGTGTATCTCCCAAGAAGGCTCTGCCTACCGCCTGCGCCGTAGAGTTTATCCACACCTACTCTCTCATCCATGACGACCTACCGGCGATCGACAATGATTATTTAAGGCGGGGCCAGCCGACCTGCCACGTTCTCTTCGGAGAAGACATTGCCATCCTCGCGGGCGACGCTCTTTTCGCGGAGGCTTTCAACCTGATTGCCAGAGAACAGGCGGCCGACGATCCAGCAGGCGTCTTGAAAGTCGTCGCCGAAATTGCCGGCGCTACCGGGGTGTGCGGTATGGTCGGGGGCCAGGCTGTCGACGTTGTTTCATCCGGCAAGCAGGTAGACGCGGAAACACTCGAATACATACATCATAACAAGACGGGGGCTCTAATCAGGGCCTCTACCGTCTCCGGGGCGATTCTAGGGGGAGCTGACGAGAAGTCGTTAAGGTCTATTACCGAATACGGGGTGAGCCTCGGTTTGGCGTTTCAAGTGACCGATGATATTCTAGACGTAATTGGTGACCCCGGTCTTCTGGGTAAGACTCCTGGAAGCGACGAGCGGGCCAAAAAAGCCACTTACCCGGGCATATGCGGGCTTGAACGAGCGCAGGAATTCGCCCGGGAAAGGGTCGAAGCCGCCAAGGCGTCGCTCTCAAATCTCGACTCGAGAACGTCAGTCTTAAGAGACCTGGCTGATTTCGTTTTTGAAAGGCAATGGTAGTGGATTATTCTCTGCTCGATGGGATCAACAGCCCACGCGACGTCAAGAACTTGCGGCCAGAGAAGTTGAAGGATTTGGCCGAGGAAATCCGCATGAAGATTATCGAGACGGTAGCGGTGAATGGGGGGCACCTCGCTCCAAACCTCGGCGTTGTTGAGCTGACTATCGCGTTGCACCGCGCGCTTGAGTGCCCGAAGGACAAGATCGTCTGGGATGTCGGTCATCAATGCTACGTACATAAGCTTTTAACGGGCCGGCGCGGTCAATTTGAGACGCTCCGCCAATACGGCGGAATTGCGGGATTTCCGAAGCGGTCGGAAAGCCCGCATGACGTTTTCGACACCGGTCATGCCAGCAACTCCCTTTCCGTGGCGCTAGGGCTTGCCGAGGCACGGGACAAGCGCGGCGGAGACGAGGCGATAACGGCCGTCATCGGGGACGGCGCGCTCACGGGCGGAGAGGCTTTTGAGGCCCTCAATCAAATTGGCCACCACGGGACGAAGCTTGTGGTCATCCTTAACGACAACGAGATGTCCATCGCGAGCAACGTGGGGGCGCTATCGCACTACCTGGCGAGGCTCCGCCTCGACCCGGTGTACAGCCGGTTCCGTGAAGGGGTCGAGGAGGGACTTAAGAAGATACCCGCAATCGGCGAGCACCTCTTTGAGGTTGGGAAACACGTCAAAGAGAGCATGAAGGCTCTTGTTGTGCCGGGGATGATCTTCGAAGAACTAGGTTTCCGCTACATTGGACCGATCGACGGTCATGACATTGAGGAGCTGGAACTCAATATCAGGCTTGCCTCCCAATCGAACAAGCCGGTCGTCCTTCACATCTTGACCAAGAAGGGCTCGGGCTACGCTCCGGCCGAACTGGAGCCAGATCGCTTCCACGGTACGCCGCCCTTCGAGCGGGAGAACGGCAAGGCAAAAAAGGGTAGCGACGTTCCGACATACACCGAAGTCTTCGGCGATACCGTAATTGAGCTCGCGAAAACAAACGAGTCCATTCTGGCCATAACGGCGGCGATGCCTTCGGGAACGGGTCTCGATGCTTTCGCGGCTGCTTATCCTGAGCGCTTCTACGACGTCGGCATAGCCGAACAGCACGCCGTAACCTTTGCGGCCGGCCTGGCTCTCGGCGGTTATCTCCCAATCGTCGCCATCTACTCGACCTTCCTCGAAAGAGCATACGACCAGTTGATTCAGGACGTTTGTCTTCAAGGTCTTCATGTGGTGTTCGCGATCGACCGGGGCGGCATCGTCGGCGAGGACGGCCCCACCCATCACGGCGCGTTTGACCTCTCCTATTTAAGGCACATCCCGGAGATGGTCGTCATGGCGCCGATGGATGAAGCCGAACTCAGGCAGATGCTCTATACAGCGACCAACCTCAAGGGGCCCGTTGCCATCCGCTATCCACGGAGCAAGGGCGTGGGTGCTGATCTTGCCCAACCTCTTACCGATCTGCCGGTGGGACAAGCCGAAATCATCAGGGAGGGTTCGGATGTCTGCCTCTTCGCCATCGGGCGGATGGTTAAGAATGCGCTTGCCACTGCGGACCTTTTGGCCGGGCGGGGCGTTCTGGCCTCCGTTGTCAACGCCAGGTTTGCAAAGCCCCTCGATGAAGAGGCGATAAGCTGGGCGGCCAAGAACCACGAGCTCATCGTTACAGTGGAGGACAACAGCGTCGTCGGTGGATTTGGGAGCGGTGTCCTGGAGGTCGTATCATCACGGCGGCTGAAGCGTGAAGTCCTCTGTCTGGGATTGCCTGACGAGTTCATTCCCCACGGCCCGATAGATCGTCTACATGCCGACGTCGGTCTCGATCCTAAAGGAATCGCCAGCTTTGTAATGGGTCGCCTTGATAAGGCGAGGGGCGGAGTTAAGGAAGAGGACCGGTCGATTAATATAGTAGCCGAGATTTGATGACCGATGGCCAAGAAGAGAGCGGACATTTATCTCGTCGAGAGCGGGATCGTTGAGAGTCGTGAGAAAGCGAGAGAGCTTATCGATGAGGGCAAGGTTTTTGCCGACAGACGCCTCGTCTTCAAGCCGAGCACCTTACTTGAAGAGGGCATCCATCTTGAGGTTGAAAGCCGCCCACCATACGTCTCTCGTGGCGGAATCAAGCTCGAAAAAGCCATCCACCTTTTCAATATCGATATACGGGGAAAAGACGCCTTGGACGTCGGCGTGGGCACTGGTGGTTTTACCGATTGTCTTCTCAAGCACGGCGCGGCCACGGTGATTGCGGTCGACGTCGGGTACGGACAGGTCGCTTGGAGCATCAGGACCGACCCCCGGGTAACCCTCTTTGAGAGAACCAACTTTCGCGATCTCTCCGCGAACGAGCTTCCCCGCCGGGCGGATGTAGCGACGGTCGATCTCTCTTTTATCTCGGTCAAGAAGATATTCGATAAACTTGCCGAGCTGGTGAAGCCCCGCGGTGAGCTCGTGATTCTCGCCAAACCCCAGTTTGAAGCGGGACGAGAGTTCGTCGGAAAGAAGGGCATCGTGCGCGACCAAGCGGTTCACCGGAGAGTTCTCACAGAGTTGGTCGAGTTCGTAAACGCCGGGAGCGCTCATGTGAAAGGCATCACTTGCTCGCCTATCAAAGGCGCTAAAGGCAACGTGGAGTTTCTTATCTACGCTGTTTTCGAGCGGTGCGAGACGCCGGTCGACTGGTCTGATAGGATAAGAGGTGTCGTAGAAAGCGCTCACCGGGAGCTAAAATGAGCGATACCAGAGCGAAAATCACGAGGGTAGCCATCGTGCCCCACCTTGGAAAAGCCAAGGTGGGTGAGGTGGCGAACCAGATGATAAGCTGGTTGGAGGAGAGAAAGATAAAGGTCTTCCTTTCCGCCGCGGAAGCGGCGCAACTGGGAAGAGACGAGCTGGGTCAGGCGGAGGGGATATTTCCGGACGCCGACATTCTTGTCTCGCTCGGAGGTGACGGGACGATATTGCGTTCGGTACGTCTGCTTCGAGGCAAGAAGATCCCGATCATCGGCGTGAATCTGGGGACTCTCGGCTTTCTCTCGACCGTTGAGGTGAGCGAACTCTTCTGGGTCATGGAAAAGGTTCTCTCCGGCGACTACGTGGTTGATGAGCGCATGATGCTGGAGTGCAGAATTTTTTATGCTTCCGGAGAGCAGAAGCGCCTGCTGGCCCTCAATGAGGTGGTTATCGAGCGTGGAGAGCGCCAGAGGATGATTCAGATAGACGTCACCATAAACGGCGACTTCTTCAACAAGTACACCGCCGACGGGTTGATACTGGCTACTCCCACCGGATCTACCGCCTATTCTTTCTCGGCCGGTGGTCCGGTGGTTGCCCCAACCAACGAGGTGGTGGTCATGACGCCCATAAGTCCGCACTCCCTCTTTGGTAGGTCGGTAATCCTTCATCCTAACGATAAAGTTAAGATTGATATACCGGAGGCGATAGAGACGAGCGTCGGGATCGACGGCATCGTTGTGGCAAAGAGCGCTTTAGTGGAGGGCATAACCGTCAAACGAGCGGATGAAAAGACGCTGCTTGTCAGGGTGAATGGCCCTGACTTTTACAGCACCTTCAGGAAGAAGTTGAGGTTCTGGGATTTCTGGACGGAAACGACATAGGGCGAGCCGGTGGCTCGCCTGACCGATGACGGACGACCGACGACCGCCGCTGTAGGGGCACGCCGGTGGCGTGCCCGACCAGCTCCAGAGTCTCATATCCTAATAGAGTAGTCTGTCGATTTACGGTCATGGTCTTATTTGTCAAGAAAGGTTACCTGTGCTGCTGGAACTTCGGATAAAAGATCTAGCTCTCATAGACGAAGTATCCGTTGAGTTTGGCCCGGGGCTGAACGTCTTGACCGGCGAGACGGGTGCCGGTAAGACGGTCGTGGTAGAGGCGATTAATTTGCTAACGGGAGGAAGGGCTGATTCTGCTCTCGTCCGCTCCGGAGCCGAAAAGTCCAGAGTGGAGGGGAGGTTCTCCTTGGTCTCCACGCTCCTCCGTGGCGAGCTGGCGGATTTTGCCGATGGCGGCGAATTGGTCGTCGCGCGAGTCCTGGGCAAAGACGGCAAGAATCGGTGTTACTTGAACGGCAGCCCGGTAACCGTGGGCCAACTATCAAGCCTCGGCGCCACCTTGATTGATCTTCACGGCCAGCACGACCAGCAATCTCTATTCAGGACCACGTCTCACCTTGACTTTCTCGATCACTTTGCCGGACCAACGGTTCTCGCTATGAGGGAGAAGTGCGGCGAGTTGGTCGGCAGGCGAAGAAGGATCGCGCGTGATATCGAAAGACTGACCGCCGAGGAGCGGGATATACTGGCTAAAAAGGATCTACTTGAATTCCAAGTGGCCGAGATAGAGAGGGCAAACCTTGAGGTTGGCGAGGAAGAGAGATTGCAAGAGGAAAGGGAGCTGCTGCGCCATCTCGAAAAGATATTTGCCGCCGTTGACGCGGCCGACACGGCGATCGCCAGGGAGAGGGAAGCGAGCTCAGCGATCGACCGCATTGCGGAGGCCCTTGGCGCCGTTAAAAGGGTGACCGATATAGACGCGAGGCTTGACGAATTGACCGACAGGCTGTCCAGCATTTATTATGAGCTGGAGGAGTGGGCCGGGGAAGTAAAAAGCTACGCAGAGGAGCTCACCGTCTCACCCGGCCGCCTCGATGAGGTCGAAGATAGGCTCGCAGAGCTGGCGCTGTTGAAGCGAAAGTACGGGCGGGACACGGATGAGGTCCTCTCGTACAAGGATAAGGCTAAACAAGAGCTAGAGGTTATTTCGAATAAAGACGCGAGAAAAGCTGAACTGGCGGATGAGATTGCGCAGGTTGAGAGTGAGTTAAGCAAAATCGCGGTTGAACTCTCCACCGAGAGAAAAAAGGCGGCTTTTAATTTTGAGAGAGCGGTCGCCAAAGAACTGGCCGATCTGAGCATGGCGGATGCTCGGTTTAGGGTGGAACTTGGATGGCGGGAGAGCGCTGAAGGTCTTATAGTGGACGGCCGGATGACGGCGGTTGATGAGCGGGGCGTGGACAAGGTGGAGTTCCTCATCTCTACGAACGCTGGGGAGGCGGTAAAGCCGCTGACGAAGATAGCGTCGGGAGGCGAGATCTCGCGCGCTATGCTCGCTCTAAAAATCGTTTTATCCGGGGCGGATCCGGTGCCTACTCTTATTTTCGACGAAATAGACGCGGGGATAGGCGGGGAAGTGGCAAACGGCGTCGGGCAAAAATTGCGCGATCTGGGAGGGGAACACCAGGTGTTTGTCGTGACGCATCTAGCGCAGATTGCGCGCTTTGCCGATGAGCATTACCGCGTTACGAAGGGTAGGGCGGGCGGCCGCACGTTGACGAGCGTCGTCCGGCTCGACGAGGAGAGCCGAGTTCTGGAGATCGCCAGGATGCTTAGTGGGGAGATGGCCTCAGAGGTGGCTCTTTGTCACGCCGCTGAACTGCTCGCCGTGACCGGCGAAGCAGGTGAAATCCTTTCGGAGAGTTAGTGAACGAATATGAAGCGGCCGATGGGGCCGTCCTCGAGAATACGACGCGGTCCAGGATAGCAGCAAAGCGGCGGGCGGCTAGAAAGCACCGCCTGCTAAAGAGATTGAAGTTCGTCGGGTTGACGACGCTCTCCATCCTGATTGGCTTCGCCGGTTATTCAGCGGTTACGGGGAAGAATAAGAAGGAGGACCGGGAAGGCTATGGTCGCATTGGGCAGGCCAGCGGCGTAACCGAGCGCAACCGTCCTCGCTATCTCGTCTCGGTCGCCGGCACATCGTTGAAACTTGCCGAGCTCGTTGCCCGCGAAGACCTCGTCGGAATCGGTTTTCACGAAGCCGAGAATCCCCAAGCTAGGCGGATGGATCCGCCCGGTGGTTATCTGTCCGACGAGACGACGGGCAGCGTGGCCAGGGAGTACAAGAAGAAGAAAGGCCCCGTGGTCTTTGTCATGAACACCCGGGATCGAGGAACGGATTCCAAATCGGCCGTTGATATCGCGGTGAGGGCCGGCTCGGCAATCAAGAGCCCTGTAACCGGCGTGGTTTCGAGGATAAAGGAGTACTATCTTTACGACCAGTACCTGGACTACCACCTCGAGATTACACCGGACGGCTACCCGGACTTGAGGGTGGCGATCATCCACGTCGACAAAGTGACCGTCTCCGTTGGAACGAGAGTCGAGGCCGGCGTGACGAAGATCGGTGTGATACGCGTCTTGGAGGGTCTCGACACGCAGATCAACGAATACCTGCCAAAAGCCTCCGACCACTTCCACATCCAGGTGAATCCTGCATTGCAAGATGGGCCGGTAGCACAGTAGGGGCACGCCGGTTTAAGGCGGCGGTCGGCGGCCGGAAAGCTACCAGAGGTTTCAAAACATGCACATCGCTGGCGTGGCCAAACTCGATAGGCGAACAAAGAACTTGGTCAAGCGGTTGAAAGATGGAGACATCGCCATCGTCGACCATCAAGACTTCGACCGCATTACCGCTGAATCGCTCGTCGAGACGGGCGCGTCGGCGGTCATAAATGCCAGCAACTTCATCTCCGGTCGCTATCCAAATATAGGACCGCTTATTCTGTCGGCGGCGGGTATCCTTCTCATCGACGGCGTCGGGCCGGACGTTTTTGGGATGATCGCCGAGGGCGATGAGGTCGTCGTTAAAGGCGGCTCGGTTTTCAAGGGGGGAAAGCTGGTCGTAAAGATA
>JAMCWL010000083.1 GCA_023481285.1 Actinomycetota bacterium
GGCATAGAGGCCGCCCAGCCCTTCGGGAAGGCCGTCTCTCTTAACCAGATCGATGGCCACGTTCAAGCGGCGGTATGCCGCGCCGAGGAGTTCCCGGTCGCCCTTTCCAAAATCGGTCAAGTAGTCAGCCGTATAGACGAAAACCTGCGGGTAGTTCGGCTCGATCTCCTCCATCCCGTCCGCCAGCTCGACCGCTTTTAATACCGGCATCCGGTTGCCTTCTTTATCACCCAGAATGAGATTGAGCCTTATCTCTTGCATGATGTACCAGGTAGACATCGGGCTCAGCTCGACCGCCCGGTCGACATCCGCGAGGGCGGCTCGTTCGCCCAATCTCATCTGCTTGAAGAGTCCACGGTAGAAGAGGTAATCGGAGTAGAGGGAGATCGACGCGTATAGGGTAAGAATCGTCGCCGCTACGACCGCCGTACAAGCGACGGCCGGTCGTAGCCACTCCTTATCGAGCCCCATCTCTAACCTTTTGCCGGGGCCGGCTGTGGCGAAGAACGCCCCCAGCATTATCCAGGCCAGCGGCGAATAGGAAGGATGGCTATAGGCAAAGACGAGGTAGACGATATAGCCGGCGAGCGCCGCCGCGAGCGCCGCCGTAAGAGAGTCGCGCCCCCGGCGGAAATACCGGGCGGCCGCGACGGCAAAAGTCGACCAGAGAAGAAAGATCGCCACCAGGCCGGGAAGGCCCATCGCCATAGCCGAGGCCAGGAGCTCATTGTGCGGTCCGTTGGTGACCTGAGTCACGATTCCGAAGGTGTCAGGACCGGTTCCAACGATGGGCCGTCGCCGGATCAGCTCAACCGCCTGTCGCCACATTTTAAGACGCTCGGATGCACTTCCCTCCTGCACTCTAGCAATCGACGAGAGGCGCTCCGCCGGTTTGAACTCCGCCGATGCCGCTTCTTTGAGGTCCGGGTTGCCTTTACCGGTTAGCGCTCCCTGAAGGGAGATCGCGCCTCCGGCGATTGACGCCAAGACGACCACCACGGCGACCGCCTTCAATACCGGGCGATTGCGCCATCCAAAGAGGGCGAGCAGGACAACCGCCACCCCGGCTGCAAGCCAGGCCGAGCGCGTATAGGAGACGACCAGGCCCATGCCGGCTATGGAGAGAGCTACGCCGATCAGGAACATACTCTTCCTCCTCAGCTCCAGAGAGTAGGCGAGCAGACCGACGGAGACGACTACGGTAAGCGCCAGCAAAATACCGAGATACATCGGGTTGATCATCGTTGCGTAAGGCCGCCCGAGATTCTCCAAGTTTTCCCTGACAAGTCCCCCCCCGGGAACGCTCGTCACGTAATTGACGACGAAGTTCCCGGTGAAACGCTCCATGATCGCGAAGGCGGCGACGGCGGTGCCCGAGGCGGCGATCCCCGTCATGAAGACGGGCAGCCGTCTTCGGTCGATGAAATTGGTCGCCGCGAAGTAAAGGAAGGCGTAGTTGATGAGCGAAAGAAGTCCTTCCCACCGCCCCTGTTCGCCGAAGAATGAGGTCCTCGGGCTGAGCGAGAGCAGTGTGGCGACGCTTGCTGCCGCGAGAAGCAAAAGAATCGTCAGGTCGAGTGGGGTTCGCCTGAAAGACAATCGGCGTTCAACGGTCACCTTCAGCGCCCAGAGGAGCCCTATCGAGATTGATAATAGCCTGACCAGCGTGATCTTTGGCAGCAAGAAGGTCGGCACGATCGGCAGGAAGAAGAGCGGCAGGAGCACAACTAAGGCCACCAACAGGTAGAATATCCAGTTATCAAGTCGCTTACTCACACCCATCATTCTCCAAGCTATATATAAGGGGACGTTCTTTACTTTTTTAACTTCTCGTCAACGGCGTGCCCTATCTACAAGATAAATCAAGGTCCTACCGTCTGTTTAGCCTCGGGAACATCGCGTTTTTCACGATCATCGTGACAGAGTGCGCAGAAGACAGGGCTTTTCTCTGGCGTATGGCAGGCCATACATTGCTTCTCATACGACCTGTCAACCTTATGCAGCCCTTTCCAATCGGCCGGATGGCCCGGGAAGCCATGGCAACGCGCACAGAAGCCGCTGTCATGGCACTTCGTGCAGACCTCTTTCTTCTCGAAAGCGGCCGCCTTGGCGTGCGTTGCTCTCTCCGTCCAGCCCGGGGGATGGGGCATCTCGACGCCATGGCAGGCGGTGCACTTTTCGATCCGGTGGCAGCTCTTGCAGCTTCCCGAGGCAAGGGTCACCTTGGGATACTCCTCGACCGGCCGCCTGACTACAACGCCGGCGTCGACCACGTGACAGATCGCGCAATCCGCCTTCGCCCGCTTCCCATTGTGACAGTTTGCGCACTTCTCCATCGTCGGGTATGTCGCACCGGGGGTCTTACCATGAGCGATCGTCCCATGGCAGTCGCCGCACCGATAGCCCACCTTGAGGAAGTCCGTATGGCTCACCCTGATGGAGTTGCTGACCACCTTTTGAGTGTAGGTGGTTTTGTGACACTTTGCGCATCCTCCTTCCTCGAGGGTCGCCTTGATCGGTCTCTCGTACTTGCCGGTGGCTTTGGCGACCGTCATCCGCAAGAGATCGACCTTTCCCATAGCGAAACCAAACATGCCGGGCTTTTGATGGCATACCAGGCAGCCGACCGTCTTGTGAGTCGATTCTTTCCAGGTCGAGTTGGCATTCGACATCTCGTGGCAGGATGAGCAGAATCTTGGTTGGGAGGTGCCGTAGAGGGCCGCCGCCAGGATGCTAATGAGTATAAAGGCTGTAACTCCAATGCGCTCGGCAAGGGTGAGCGGACGCCTTACCCTACGATCCTTTACAATCTTTACGGTTGCTTCCATGGCTGGTGCTAACGGTGGCTCTCTCCCGGCGCCCACTTCGACCGCGCTCCGGCCCGTCCCATCGTCGGGAGCGCTTTTCCGCGCACTTTTGCGCTCCGGGAAGAGAAGGGCCATGAGAAGCTCGATAAAGGAGTGAAGCAGGAGAAGCAGGACGAGCGCGAGGACGACGACGATTGCCGTGAATCGGGGATCCTTTCCCGGGTTGCGCAGCGCATCCAAGGCTTGTGCCGGGAGGCCTTTAAGCTTTGTCGCTATATAGAACGACTGCTTCAAAAGCTCTTTCAAGATCAGATTCATCTTGCTTCTCCAGGGGACGTTCTTTAACTTTTTTAACTTACTCTTTTAACATCTCGCCGTACCACCGGCGTGCCCCTACGGGTTTAGACTCTGTTTCATAGGGACCACGCCTCCGGGATGGGCATGCCTCTCATGACACCGGCTGCAATCTTCCTTCAGATGACACTTATAGCATGTCTGGACTCCGCTCTTCTTGACGGTGGTCGAGTGACTTTTCAAGAAACCATCTAGGTGAGGCATGGCGATTCCGTGGCAAC
Organism: Actinomycetota bacterium; assembly: GCA_023481285.1. Taxonomy (GTDB): domain Bacteria; phylum Actinomycetota; class Aquicultoria; order Aquicultorales; family JAMCWL01; genus JAMCWL01. The sequence goes on from JAMCWL010000083.1 coordinate 3,383, forward strand.
TCGAGCAGAAAGACTCTTTTTTATGGCACTTTGCGCAACTCTCGCGATCCCCTTTTGCCACCGTCCCATGATCCGAGGGCCAGCCTTCCGGGTGGGGCATCTGCAGGTGGCACTTCGAGCACTTGGCCTTCGAATGGCATGCGCTGCAAGAATCGAGATTGCCCATGCCATGCGTCTTCTCCCAGCTCTTTCCATGGAGGGTCGCCCAGAAGCCGACGCGGCTTGTCGGGAGCCTTTCCTTCCTTTTCGAGTGGCACATCTGGCAATCAAGAAGCTCATCGCCCTTTCCCTTGTGGCAGGCGGTGCATTTGTCCATCGTCGCGCGCTTGGGCAGCGGGACGGCCTGGCCATGGACGACCTCGTTATGGCAGTCGGCGCACTCGGTTTTCTTGATTACGGAAGCGTGCTCCATCCTGATGCCATTCCTGTCGACGACACGTCCTTTTATTGCCGAATGGCAGCTCAGGCATTGCCCGCTCGCCACCCGGGCGCGCGGTGGTCTTTCCTCGCCGGCCAACTTCGCCGCCGACATGCGGATCAGATTCAACTGGCCGTTGACGAAGCCCAATGCGTCGCTCCGCTGGTGGCAATTGCGGCAGGATACTCCCTTGTGTGTGGAAGTCTTCCATGTATCGACCTCCGTACGGTGACAAAGGCTGCAGGCGGTCGGCTTAACGTTGACGATGATTGAGACCGCGCTCGCCCCTACCAACAGGGCGAAAGCGAGGAGAGCGAGAAGGAGAATACTTTTTCGCTGCAGCATCTAGCCGGAGCTTCCTTTCGGGATCGGTTAGCGCAAAGCGCCCGTCACCCATGTTATCAGAGGCACAAACTGCTCGCAAGCTGGCTGAAACGCCAACCTTAGGGAAGTATTTGCGCATGTAGATCGGGCAGGTGGTGGTAGGGCGCCTCCCCCGAGCGCGCGCCGCCCGAGCGCGCCGCTATACACATGACCGAGGAGATTCGGCCAGTTCGGGGAATGGGCCCTTCGCGATGCAGCCTCACAGCAGCCTCACTACCGGGGTGACATTTTCATGTTGCCATCACAACACAGCCCCACTACTGGTTTACTATTGGACAAGGTAGTAGTAGGATGTTTGAGAACTCATGCACGAGGATGCGGATGGAAAACCTTGGAAGCGTCGAAGCCGGTAAGGAAGAAGGGAAGGCCGGGGAGACGGTCAGTCTGTGGCTCGCTGGAGCCGTCATTCTGGCCATCATAGCCGTCTTCGCTCTCGCCGGGCTGGTTATCAAGTCTCTCTATATTGACCAGCCGGTTGCAAGGACGGCCATCGAGCGCGATATCGTCAAATACAAGGAGCTCGCCAGGGAAAATCCGAAAGATATCTCGGCGCGGCTTGGCCTTATCGACGCTTACGTCGCCGCCAAGGATTACCGGATGGCCGAGCGCGAGCTGGGCGAGGCCCTCAAACAGAACGACAAGGCGGCGACGCTCCACGAGCGGCTGGCCGAAATCCATCGCCTCAAAGGGGACGTCAACAAAGCCATTCTGGAGTACGAGAAGGCAAGCTCGCTCGATCCTAAAAACGGCTTAGTCTACTACCGGTTGGGCCAGATATACCTGGACCGCACCGAATACCGGAAAGCGGTCGTCGTCTTTCAAAAGCTGATCGAGATCAATCCCGGTCTCGCGGACGCTCACTACTACTTGGGCTTGGCAACCGAGAAGCTCGGCGACCGCGAGGGCGCGCGGAAGCAGTATCTGGAGGCCCTGAGATACATTCCGGACTACCCTGAAGCGAAGAGCGGACTCGCCAGGGTATCGAAGTAGTATCGCAAGCTGTCAGAAGACTAAGATGTCAGGGTAGGTGGTCTGCCGATGGTCAGAGTAAGTCTCAGGAAATTCCTCGTCATGGTCCTCATCGTGCTCCTCGTCATGATCTTGGCCCTCGGCTACTTATATTACGTGCTGTCAAGGCCTCCGGGGCTTGAGACCTACCGGACGAGCGAGCTACAGCCGCTCTTCAGCATCTATGGTAAGTCGTCAAAGGCGGAAGATCTGCTTAAGCGACCGAACGATGTCGCGTTCGACGAAGCCGGCAACATCTACGTCACGGACAGCGAAAACGGCCGCGTCTTTGTCTTCGACGGCGGGGGGAGGTTTTTGCGCCAGATCGGCAAGAAAGGAAAGGGCAAGGGTGGACTTCAGGTCCCCATGGGTATAGCGGTAGCCAAGGACGGGACCACCTTCATAACCGACAAGGCGCTCAACAAGATCGCCATCTTCGATAAGAAAGGCGTCCCCAAAAAAGACCTGCTCTTGCCCCATCCCATGAAGCCGTTCGTAATTGGAAACCGGCTTTACGTGACGACCTCCGAGGCGATCAAAGTCTACAGCCTTGCCGGCCGCGAGCTGACCAGGTTCGGCCGCAAAGGGAAAGCAAGAGGGGAGTTCGTCTACCCGTTCGGCATAGCGGTCGATAATGATGGGAGAATCTACGTCGCCGATCTGGTAAACTTGCGCGTCCAGGCCGTAAAAAGCGATGGGGAAGTCATCTGGGTAAAGGGGGAGCCGCCGAAGGAAATAATGGGCAAAGATCGCACCTTCGGCCTGCCCGCCGGGCTCGCCCTCGGTCAAGATGGTTATCTCTATCTCGTCGACTCTTTTTACCACCAGATAACCCTGCTGGCGAAGGATGGTAAGATTATCGGAAGCGTCGGGCGCGAGGGGAGCCGCGAAGGGGAGTTCAGCTATCCGGCGGGGATCGCCTCGCGGGGGGATGGCGTCTTCGCGGTCGCCGACAAGTACAACGACCGGGTTCAGGTTCTAAGGATCACCATCAAGGAGAAGATTAAGAAGATTAAGCGGTAGATCACATTAAAGGCTATAAGCCGGAGAACATTAGGGGTCATTTTGCCTGGCAGGGATGTGATTTCATCAGAGTCCTGCCTCGCGCCTGGTTTCACATGTTGACGCAAGCAGGTTAAGGGTTGTATACTTAGCTTGGTAAGCTAAGGTCAACCTGGGGGATGTGCATTGAAAGAGATTCCGAGGCTGATATTTGCAACCGCGATAATTTCGGTATTGGTGCTGCTCTCCTATAGCACGGTTCTGGGGAGCGGCTATCTCGCACCGACGCCGGGGGTATCGCCACACGGGTCTTTTGCTACGACGACCAATAAGTGTAAGCAGTGTCACGCCGTTCACCTTGCCGTCGGGGGTTACCGGCTTCTGCGCAACAACAGCGCCGCGACCGCGTGCGAGTACTGCCATGGCGCATCGGGCGTGGCCAATAAAAAGCCGGTCACGCTAGACGCGAATGGCCACGGCACCATTCAGAATCCTACCGTCTATGCGCCGGACGATACCGATCCGCGGTACAACATAGCCGCGACCTCCTGGGGCTGCGCGAGCTGCCATTCGGTCCACGGAAACAACGTGATTACCTGGTTTGCTAATGAAACCAATGAGACCAGTGGTGTACCCTGGTCTAGCGGAAAGATCCTGAAGCAGTGGCCCAATACCACCAAGGGATCCGGTGGTACATATACCGATTATAATAACGGGGGTACCTCCAGGCTCTCCAACTGGTGCTCGTCCTGCCACAACGCGAACATCGGGCTTCATACGCTCGCGAAGACTTCTCAGGCGGCAACCGTCTACGGCCACGACGCTTCTGCTAGCGGCGGGACGAACGCGAGCGCCACTTACGGTAATACGGGCACCTGGTCGATCGTCGCAACCGACAGTGTCAATAACGGTCCAAGGTGCAAGCAGTGCCATCGTGGCAACGGCGACACCACGGCAACGGCAGCCGGGGTCGGCTTCCCGCATTCGAGCGGCAACGCCCCAGACCTGTTGGATGTCACCTCGACCGCTTCCGGCAACGGGCTCGACGCGGTCTGCCTCTCCTGCCACTCCACAACCGGTCTACCGTAAAAGTAGTTGTAAAAAGGGACGCTCTTTTACGCTCTTAATAAAAGGGGACGTTGTTTTACTTTTTAAACTAACTACTCACCTTACCGCTTAACTCTTGTAATGATAATCGCATGCCTAGAAAAACCAAGGCTAGATGCTCCGGGGCTTCTATACCATATAATCGCGCGAGGTATCGAAGGCCGGGATATTTTCGCCGATGATACGATCGGAAGTTCTTTCTTGAGCGCCTGGGAGATGTGCTGAAAGAGACGTCGACCCCCAGTTTACCGCCTTTCCATAACGCCAGCCGGTGCGATTAAAGCCATTGAAAGAGGCAAAACTAACCACATAACCAGCGGTAAATCGAATTAGTAAATAAAGTAAAGAACGTCCCCTAAAGGTATGCCCTAAAGAAGCTATCGGCTTGGGAGGCCTCTGATGTTGAATGATTCGAGGTCGGTGTGGCAGGCGACGCAGTCGGTCTGCGGATGGCAATGCGGATTCGAGCAACCGGCCTGGGGCAGTCTCGACGAGGGACCATGTCCCTTGATCCACCCTTTAACTTGCTCGTGCGGTCCGGGCATGCGGGAATGGCAGCGGGCGCAATCGGCGATCTTGTGACAATAAAGGCAGAGCTGGCGATCCGTCCCGGCTCGGAGGGCGTGGCCGCCGCCCCTTGCGAACTCCGTGGAATGGGGCATCGCTATCTTATGGCAGGAAAGGCACTCCTTCTCCGCATCGTGACAGCGCTGGCACTCGATCTTAGCCGAGAGCGTGGCTTTGGAGTAGTCGGTCAATGAGTAGTTGGTGTTGCCCGCCCGCGTCACATGACAGGCGCCGCACCTCAGAGCTCTCCCTTTACCATGGCAATCGTAGCAGGTATCCATGGCTACCGAGCGCCTTGGTTCATTATGCGCGATTTTGAAGTGACACCGCTCGCACCGGTATCCCTGCTCGACCGGCTCCTTGTGCTTCACCCTGATGCTCTTCGCGACTATCGTTTTTATGGCGATCTCCGCGTGGCACGAGAGGCAGGCATCTCGTGAGGCCGAGCCTGCTGCGCTTGCATTTCGGCCCATAATCTGACCGATGACCATCCGACCTACCTCCAGCCGGTAGGCGGTCGATCCCACGAACCCGGGCGTTTGATGGCAATCCTGGCAGGCGAGCCCGGCATGGACGGAGCTCTTGAGATCTTTCGCCACTCGAGAGGCGCCGTGACAAGAAAGACAGAAGGTGGGGCTCGCCACAAGCACGTACGATGTTGCAAAGCTTATAACGATCAGCCACCCGATAAGCCCGAGAAACCAGGTCAGCTCTCGGGGCGTCCTAAGCCTAACGGACTGGCCGACTTTTTTCTTTTTCTCGGTCGACGTGTGCACAAAGAAGAGGGCGAAAAGCACAATCAAGGTGAAGATGAAGAGTATAGCCATGCCCACGAGAAGAGAGAGCTCCTTCGGGTGCTCCCTCGGCTGGCTGATGATTTCAACTAGCCGGTTCCAGTTAAATGCGTAGGACAACCTGCTACTTTGCACGCGCTTTCACCTTCTTCACTTGGGGCAGGTTCTTGTGATCGCCATGACAGGATGCGCAATCTCTGTCGAGGTGACATCTCAGGCATACCTTGTCGCCACGCCGCTTGGCGTCCTCCACATGGCCCTTGAGCCAGCCGGTCCGATGGGGCAGCGTGAGCCGGTGGCAGTTATCGCAGCTCCGCCCGGCGACATGGCACTTCAAGCACGCGTTCTTATTTCCCAGGGCCTCCCTCCCATGCTGGAGGCTCCACCCGTCGGGATGGGGCATCTCGAGGTGACACCTGGTGCAATCCTCGGGTTCATGGCAGGCGGTGCAGATTCCCTGATTTTTGACACCATGCAACTCCAACCAGCGGTTTCCATGTCCGATGCCGGAGCTCTCCGGGGGCTTTGTCTTCTTGTCTATATTCTTCGAGTGACAGGTCGAGCAGTCGGCCGAGACCCGCTTTCCGTTGTGACAGGTCGAGCACCTCTCCATGACGACGGCTCTCGATTGCCCGGCCTTGCCGTGCGAGGTGTCGGCGTGGCAGTCCGTGCAAGTTATCCCCTGGCCAGCAAACTCGCGATGGCTGACCCGCACCCGACTCTCTGAGCTAAGCCGGCGCGTGATGTCGGCGTGGCATCCAAGGCATATCTCGTCCCGGATCGGTTTGTTGAGGCCGCGCGGCTCAGAGCCGGCGATAGCCGTAAGGAGCATGCGAACGTCCTCCAGCTTTCTGATGGTGATGCCGCCAAAGCCCTTCTCACGGTGGCAGGATAGACAGCCGATGATCTTATGTTCACCTTTGGCCCAGCTTGCGACAACCGGCCGCATGGCGTGGCAGCTTCGACAAAAGGAGGGAAGCGACGTGATTTCAGACAAACCGACGGCTAGGAGGATGATGATCATCGCCGACAGGGTTGCCTTCCAACTGAATCGTCCAAAGCCACCCGTTCGCTTTATCAACTTTATGAGAACGACGAGGAAGGGCAGGAGGAGAATCGCCGACACGCCGGCGGCCACCGCCGCCACGACGCCCGCTGAGAATCCGGAAGGAACTAAGGTTATCCAGGTGAGCAACGGCCTCTCCAAGAGACAAAAGCCAGGATGCAAACAGATGGATTATAGCATAACAGCGCAGTCCTTTTGGTATGCAACCGATGGTTGATACGGCATAGGATATATTTACACAACGGAGCGTGGTATGATTTTCTAAGGCCTGGTTAAGTAGAGGGTGCTAAGTGGAAGTAATATTTATTGAACATGCTCTTGAAAGGATGTTGGAAAGAGGAACGAATGCTGACGAAGTAAGAAAGGTGCTTGAAATCGGAGATAGAGTCCAAGCAAAGCAGAGCCGCAACGCAAAAGAAGCGGTGTTCGATTATGGAAGCGAATGGTTGGGAAGAGAATTTAAGCAGAAAAAAGTTAAAGCCATCTACGCGGAGGAAGCAGACCAGCTAACTGTTATTACGGTCTATGTCTATTATGGGGAGTGGGATTAGCGATGAAGCTATCATACGATGCTACATATGATGTTCTCTACATAAAGTTTGGGGACGGCGTCGAGCAAGTAGTGAGCAAGGCCGTTGACGACGACATCACCATCGACTTCGACAAGGAAGGGAAAATCGCCGGGATCGAGGTTCTTGACGCCTCGAAGCATATTGATATGCGGAAGCTGCTGCCGGTTCAAGTCGATAAAAAAGCCGCCAGCTAGCTATCGATCTCTCCTATCCCGCCATTTAATCCGCGTAACCCGCCACTCGGCTTTTTGTGCTATCATCTACAAGTTGATGTGCCTATGAGTGGTAAGCATTGCAGGCAGCCTATGAGAATCAACAAACGCCAGTTCATCCTCATTGTTCTTGCTGTATTTCTTCTGGGTTCGGCGGGGCTGGTGACTTACGCCTATGTTAACCTTGGAGGGGAGTATGCCAAAGAGCGCTCTAAAACCGTTACCGGACAGCCCGAGTATCTCTACTCGATCTCCACGAAAGGGAATGCCAAGCTCTCCAAACCCCTCTCCGTAGCGGTCTCCGGGAAGAACGTCTACGTCGCCGATTCGGCCAACGGCAAGCTCGCCATATTCACCAGGAAGGGCTCCCTGGTGAATTCCGTCAAGCTCCTTAAAGATGCGATCCCGTACCCCCTCGGCATCGCGCTCGACGAGCGAGGGCGCATTTACATCAGCATCGAGGTAAAAGGCTTCTACTACATCATGGTGGTCGACGGTTACGGGCGCTTTCTCGGCAAGTTTCCGGGCGACTCTTCGTTGAAGGCGGGCGACCAGCCGGTTCTCAACCACCCGATGGGACTCTTTTACCAGGACAATAAGCTTTATGTGACCGACACCGGTGACCATGACGTCAAGGTCTTATCTACCGCCGACGGCAAGCTGCTCAAGAGATTTGGCCGCGCGGGCTACACGAACGGCGAGTTCATGTTCCCTCACGGGATCGCCGCCGACGAGAAGAACATCTATGTCGTCGACTCCAACAATAGCCGGGTACAGGTCTTCGATAAGAACGGCAAGTTTAAATACCTCTTCAAGCCGGACAAGAAGCAACCTCTGGTCATCCCGAGAGGTATAGCCATCGATAGCCTGGGGAGAGTCCACGTTGTCGATCTGGCCCAGAGCAAGGTTTTCGTCTTTACCAAGGAAGGCAAATACCTCTTGAGCTACGGCGCCGGACGGGGTGGAGAGGCTCTCGCTTATCCAAACGGAATAGCCATCGACTCGGAAGCCGGCCTCATCTACATCGCCGACCGGCAAAACGACCGCATCGCCGTCTTCAGCGAATAGAAGAGGGACTCAGATCTTGTGGTCAGAGGTCATGTCAAGTATAAGGCGATGAGGGACGTTGTTTTACTAATTAAACTTATTCTCTCCTAAGTATATGACCTTACCTTTCTCAATTATTTTTTCCATCCAGGCTCTCACGCAAA
>JAMCWL010000092.1 GCA_023481285.1 Actinomycetota bacterium
GGTCGCCGACCTTTTGGGCGTCGCCCGAAGGGATATCGAAGTGTCGAAGAACATGATCAATACCGAGCTCGATTGGGCTTTTGCCATCGCCTACAACTCGATTCTTCAGCTCACCCTTGCTTGGATGTATCACCTGGGCTATCGGCCTAGGGGTGAAGCAAAGCATGTCAATACTTTCAGGTTCTTGGAAGAGGCGTTGCCGAAAGAAAAGCAGCCGATGATCAAGCGGCTCCAGAAGATGAGAAAGAAGAGGAATGCAGCCATCTACAGGCAACGCGGTCTCGTCTCCGAAAAGGAAGCGCATGACGTTATCGACTTCGCCGAGCGGTACTACAAAGAGATAGAGGGCGTACTGCCCGATAACATTAAGCGACTGTCGCGCAAAGAGGATTAGCTATGAATTGCTTAATATACCTTCGGGTTTCAACCAAAGAGCAAGCGTCAAAGAACGCCGAAAAAGAGGGGTACTCGCTCCCGGCCCAAAGGGAAGCGTGTTTAAGGCACATTCGGGATAAAGGCTGGAGCTACGTTGACGAGTATGTCGATCGCGGTGAATCCGCTCGGTCGTCTCAGAGACCGCAGCTCCAAGAGATGCTCTCCCGAATCAAGAAAGACGGTACTATCGACGCGGTCGTCGTCCACAAGATCGACCGCCTAGCGAGAAATATGGAAGATCACGTGGCCATAAAGGCAATTCTTAAGAAGCACAAGGTTTCCTTGGTCTCGGTAGTCGAGAACATCGAAGATTCGGCCTCCGGCCAGTTTATGGAAGGAATTCTCGCGCTTATGGCCGAGTTCTACAGCGCCAACCTGGCCATGGAAACCAAGAAAGGCCAGCTGCAGAAGGTCAAGAGCGGCGGCTGGCCCCAAATGGCCCCGCTTGGCTATCTCAACGTCCGAGAATTTCAAATCGGCCGCCTTATAAGATATATCACGGTCGATGAAGAAAGAGCGCCCTTCGTTAAGCTGGCTTTCGAGCTTTATTCAACCGGCGAGTATTCGCTTACTGAACTTCAGAAAGAGCTCGCTAAAAGGGGTTTTAAGTCGAGGCCGAACAGAAAAAGCCCGGGCACTCCGGTCGCCAAGTCCTACATAGCAAAGATGCTAAGGAACGAATTCTATACGGGAGTCGTCGTGTGGCAGGGAGTTCGCTACCAGGGCACGCAAGAGCCGCTCATTACCAAAGAGCTTTACGATCGGGTGCAACTCGTAATGGACAGTCACGACCAGGCTGGCGAGCGCAAGCGCAAGCATCCCCATTACTTACGGGGAACGCTCTACTGCGGGGAATGCGGCGCTCGCTTGTCTAGTCTCATCGCCAAGGGCGAGTACACGTACTTCTATTGCTTGGGACAGAAGAGGAAGAACGGCTGCGGGCAGCTCTATGTCTTGGACGTCGATATAGAAAAGCAGATCGAAGAGCTCTATAAGCGAATCAACCTACCGAGCTACTACACTGACAAACTCGTCACTATCTTCAAGCAAGAGATACTAAGCCGCGACGATGCGAACGCCAGAGAAAAACAATTCTTGGCCGCTCGTCTTAGCAAGCTTGCCGACAAGCGGGTCAAGCTCATGGACGCTTTCTATGCAGAGGCGATCTCGCCCGAGCTGCTCAAATCCGAGCAGGACAGAATCGATGGGGAAGTCGCCGCCTGCGAATCCAGACTGGCGCTGCTAAAGGATAAATTCGACCAGTTCGAAGAAGTCCTAAATCTAGCCGTCAAGATGGCCAGCTCATGCCATATGGCGTATATGAAAGCGAATCCCAAGAGGAAAAGGATGTTAAACCAGGCGTTCTTCAAGAAGATTCTGATAAAAGAAAAACAGATCGAAGAGGTGATCTACACTGACCTCTTTGACCTGCTCTTCCGTCGTAGTTTGAATAGTGACTCATTGGTAGCGGGGGCAGGATTATGAACCCAACGGCGGCCTGAACCCCGGCCGCCGTTCCAGGGGGCGAACCCAAGAGTTCTCCCCCTGGTATCCCCCTCTCCCGACGGTAGACCGCGGGGGGAGCCTCTCCCCCCGCGGAATATACCCCCCTCCAGGTTCAAATCCTCCGTACATAACAAAAGGGCCACATAAAGCGGCCCTTTTGTTATGTAGCGGGGGCAGGATTTGAACCTGCGACCTTCGGGTTATGAGCCCGACGAGCTACCAGACTGCTCCACCCCGCGTCGGCGAAGTTGATTATAGCATAACACCCCACCTTTGCAACACGTTAAGCGTGCGTGCCATTGCAAAAGCAGTAACACGACTATATAATTGTAGGGTTGAATGGGCCTTGCCTACAATTCTTAGAGACGAAAGCAGAATTGGCAGGCGCTGGTTTGGTTGGCGGAGGAGGTAGGATCGTTACTTTGGCTGCGCGAAAAGCAGTCATTATTGTAATCTGCATGATTGTGCTATCGAGCACAATCATGGCTTCGTTTGTCACCTTAACCCGGCCTTCGTACGCCGTCCCAACTCCAACCGATCAGGCCACAACCCCCGGCGCACCCGCGAACGCGCCTTCTTCGATCTCGACCTCACCGGGTAACGATACTCAAAGCGCGCAACCACCCGTGGTCACCGATCAACAGCCCGGGCAACAGGCGACCGATCCTCAGAGCCCGAGCTTGGAGGGTACGCCGACGGTTAAGATCATAACTCCGGAGATTAGAGCCAGGCAGGAGCAGGCGAAAAAGATCAAGGAGCGCATCGAAGATCTCGGCCGCCAGATAGGCGTCATCACGGAGGCTTACAACGGCGCAAGCCTGGAGCTCACCAAGACGACGGAACAACTCAACGAAGTATCCAACCGGCTGCGTTGGTTCGAATCCGAGCTCCAGGCTCAAAAAGAGCAGATCAACCAGCGTGTCGTCCAGATCTACAAGCATGGCAATGCGGATCCCCTGGAGGTGATCGTAAACAGCACGAGTTTCCGGGACTTTCTGGTCCGCTTCAACATGCTGGTTAGAATCGGCTCGAATGACGTGAATCTCCTGGAAAGAATCCATTTGCAGAAAAGGAGGATCGAGGAGGCCAAGGCGGAGCTCGAGAGACTTCGGTCGAAGCAGGTGGCGTTTACGGTGAATCTACAGAACAAAAAGGCCGAGGTCTTGAATAAGATAAAGGAGTACGAGGCCCTGCTGGCCGGGGTGGACGCCGAAACACGGGCTCTGCTCAACGAAGAAGCAGCGAGGGAAGCCGGCGAACAGGCGGGTTTGAGGGTCCGCTTTCAAGGGGCCAATGTTAAGCCCGGCTCGGTCGTTGCGGTTGCGATGCAGTATCTTGGCATCCCCTATGTCTGGGGTGGCGAGACGCCGCAGGGTGGCTTCGATTGTTCGGGCCTCACCCGCTATGTTTACCTGCAGTTCGGCATCGATATGCCGCATTGGGTTCCCTACCAGTGGGAGATGGGCGCGCCTGTGGCTCCAGGGAACGAGCAGCCCGGGGATCTAGTCTTCTTCAACAACCTGAATCACGTCGGCATTTATATCGGCGACGGCTACTTCATCGAGGCCCCGCGCACCGGCGATTACGTTAAAATAAGCGAGCTGGCCAAGCGCAAGGATTACATGGGCGCCAAGCGGTTCATCCTGGACGTTCCCGCAGGGCGGTAGCGGCCATGGGAAGCGCTCAAAATGCAAAAAGCCGTCGGGTTTAGGCAGCTAAAAACGGTGTAAAATAATTGGAGCCGCTCAGGGCGGCTCTCTCCAATTTTGAAGGGCATAGCAACCGCCATAAAGACCCGGCGTGAGCTAGTACTTGAAGGAATGAGATGAAGGATATTTCTTCCCGCGCGCTCGACCTGGCCGAAAGCCTTGGGGCGTCCTATGCGGATGTGCGGATCGTTGAAGAGAAGACGGAATCGGTGTCGGTCAAAAACGGCCAGGTTGAGGAGATCGGCGATAGGTCGAGCCAGGGCGCCGGCGTCCGCGTCATCGTCAACGGCGCTTGGGGATTCGCTGCAAGCTTTTGTCTGGACGGAAATGAAATCGACCGCATAACCGCTCTTGCCGTCGACATAGCAAAAGCTTCCTCTCTGGTGAAAGGGGAGGAGGTCGTTCTCTCGCCGGCCCCGGCCGTCAAGGGCAGTTGGACAAGCCCGTTTGAGATCGACCCGTTTGTGGTCTCGCTTGATGACAAGGTCTCGCTCCTCCTTGGAGCCGACGAGATTATGCGCTCGGTCAAGGGCATCACGCTCACCCGCTCTGAAATGGATTTCTTTCGCACGAAAAAGGTTTTTGCTTCGACGGAGGGCAGCTTCGTCGAACAGGAGACGACCGAGAGTGGGGCGTACATCTCGGCGACGGCCATCCGTGAAGGAGATATTCAGACTAGATCTTATCCGAACTCCCACGGCTCGGACTCCGCCCAGGCTGGCTTTGAGTGGATCGAGCGGTTGGACCTCCCTGCTCACGCTGGAAGGGTTAGTGAGGAAGCGGTGGCGCTTCTTTCGGCGGAAGCCTGCCCGAGCGGGAAGACCGACCTTATCCTGGACGCAAACCAGCTTGCGCTCCAGGTCCACGAGTCCTGCGGTCATCCGATCGAGCTCGACCGGGTCTTTGGGATGGAGGCGAGCTATGCGGGAACGAGCTTTCTCACTCCTGAAAAGCTCGGGAATTTCCAGTACGGCTCGCCGCATGTGAATATCGCGGCTGACGCGACGCTTCCAAGAGCGCTTGGCACCTTCGCCTGGGATGATGAGGGGATTCCGGCGCAGCGCGCCGATATTGTGAGGGAAGGGCTTTTCGTCGGCTACCTCACTTCCCGGGAGACCGCACCCAGGCTCGACCAGACGTCAAACGGCTCCATGAGGGCGGACGGCTGGAACCGAATCCCTCTCATCAGGATGACAAACATCAATCTCCATCCCGGGGATATGCCGCTCGAGGAGATCATCGCCGGTACTAAGGATGGCGTCTTCATGTCGACTAATAAGAGCTGGTCGATAGATGACAAGAGGCTGAACTTCCAGTTTGCCTGCGAGATCGCCTGGGAGATAAAGAATGGAAAGCTGGGCAAGATACTGAAGAACCCGAACTACACCGGCATGACGCCGGAATTCTGGGGAAGCTGCGACGCGGTGGCGAATGAAAAGAGCTGGCGGGTCTGGGGGCTGAACAACTGCGGGAAAGGAGAGCCGTCCCAGATAATGCACGTCGCGCACGGCGCCTCTCCGGCCCGCTTCCGGGGCGTCAGGGTGGGGATAGGTAAATGATCGATGAAAAGCAGGCGCTTGAGCTTGTAGAGATGGCGCTCTCGGCTTCCACGGCCGACCAGTCAGAGGTCGTCGTCTACTCAAGCGACTCGGCGCTTACTCGCTTTTCCAACAATTACATCCACCAGAACGTCTTTGAGTCCAATGTTCACATCTCCGTCCGCTCAATCGTGGATAAGCGGATCGGCTACTCGTCGACGAACCGGATTGATGAGCGCGCGGTCAGGGAGATGATGGCCCGCTCGGTCGAGATAGCGAAGAGACGTCCGCCGAATCCGGAGTTCGCCTCGCTTCCCGGACAAAGCGATTATCCACAGGCACAGCCCTTCTCGGAAGAGACGGCGCACCTTCCTCCGGAGGTCAGGGCGAGGAGCGTCGCCACGCTTATCGAACGCGTCCGGGAGTTCGATCTGAGCGCGGCTGGTTCCTACGCGACATCCGGAAGCCTCGTTGCCGTCGGCAACACCCTGGGCGTGCGTGCGGCTGCTCGTTTAAGCGAGGCTTCGCTCAAAACGGTCGTTATGGGCGAGGACAGTTCCGGCTACGCCTCGGCCATTTCCAATGATGCCCGCGCCATCGACGCCGTCAAGGTAGCCGAGATGGCGGTGGATAAGACGCTGAAGAGCGCGACGCCGGTCGATCTTGAGCCGGGCAGGTATAAGGTAATCCTCGCCCCTGAAGCGGTCGCGGATATGATCGCTTTTCTTGCTTATGCAGGACTATCGGCTCTCTCCGTTCAGGAGGGCCGGAGCTTCATGGCGGGCAAGTTCGGCCAAAGAATCGTGGACGAGCGGATATCAATCTGGGATGACGCGCTTGACGCCAGAACGGTCGGTCTCCCCTTCGACTTCGAGGGGGTTCCGAAGCGGCGGGTCGAACTTATTGCCGATGGCGTCGCAGCCAACGTCGTATATGATACCTTCACCGCCAATAGGGAAGGGAAGAGCTCGACCGGTCACGCTCTGCCGGCCCCGAACCCGTACGGACCACTACCGACCAACCTTTTTGTGGGGGAGGGCCGGAGTTCCGCTTCGAGTATGATCGCCTCCCTCGACCGGGGAGTCTTCGTCACTCGCTTCCACTATACGAACCTTGAGGATCCGCTCAAGACCATTCTCACCGGCATGACCAGGGATGGCACCTTCCTCATCGAAAACGGCGAGCTGACGGCGGGCGTTAAGAATTTTCGCTTTACCCAGAGCATTCTTGAGGCGCTCTCGAAAGTCAGCCTGGTCTCGGCCGAGCGTGAGCTCGTCGAGAGCATGCTCGGTCTTGCCTTCGTCCCTTATCTCAGGATTGATGGGTTCAACTTCACGGGCGCGACCCGATTCTAGAGGCGACCGCATACGTCGTTTGATCAGGGTAAGCCGAGTTCCTTCCCCGTGGTTGCTCACGATCGATACCTTATCCATCAGGGCGTTCATGATGGGGATACCGCGACCGCCACGAACCGTGGCCCGTGGAAACTTTTTGCAAGAGTCTTGGGACTTGAAACCCTTGCCGTCATCGGTCACCTGGACGACTATCTGGCTATCTTCGAGTGATAGGCTCAGCCGGACGGCACTTGCTTGGCTATGACGGATGACGTTCGTCACGCCCTCCAGAAGAGCGATTTTTAAATCGTTCGTTTCGTTATCCGAAAGACCGATCGTCTTGCTAGCGTCGTCGACTATCTCTTTAATCATCTGCAGGCACTCCGGACGACAGGGAAAGGTTCTTTCGATTTTGACCAGGTCGTTTTTGGTCTTCAAGTTCCACCTCCGATACTGGATTTATCGACAAACTTTCCTCTCTCTTGAGTTGAGGAGATGGAAAGCGCTTGCTAAATGAGATCGCCACTCAAGCGCATAAGCATCCAAATTAAGAAGCGCACGCCACCGAGGTGCCGCCACGGCCAGATCAGGGTGCCGCTCGATCTCGCTGGACTACTCTCATGAGTCGGGTAGCCGGGCTTGGAGTCTTTCCATGTTATCGGTCATGAGGTTTGGGTTGACCGTTCCAAAGAGGGCAGAACAATGAATCAATTGGACAATAAAGCATAGCCCAAGGTGGATAATTGGAGGGGCACCATTACCCACCTTGGGTCTATAAATTAAAATATCTTAAATACGGCGGCTCAAAGGTGAGCCGGATTACCTCTAATACCTTAACAGATAAGCTGTTACATAATCAAGCGATAACCGCCGAAATTTTAAATAAATTTATACAATTCGTGCTCGAAATACGTCTGTGGAAAGGTCGGCAGTTTAAATGTTTCCCAGGTGAACGTGGTCGAGCCTCGCCCTGGCGATCTTCTCGGCTCTTTTCAATGTGGCGATCGGTGTGGGTTCGACGTCCAACTTGTAACTCGGAAAGTACCTGCTGAAATGGAGAGGGGTATCTCTGCCCAGGCGGTCGGCGATCCAATCGGCCAGGGAGTGGAAATCTTCATCGGAGTCATTTAGGGTTGGGATCACGAGGTTCGTTATCTCGATGTGGCAACCCGCGGCTTTCGATATTTCAGCCGTTCTTAGAACGGGTTCCAGGCGCCCGGCAACCCGGCGGTAAAACTCATTGGAGAAGCCCTTGACGTCCATGTTCATCGCGTCTATAAGTGAAAGAATTTTCCTCAAGGGCTCCTCTTCGACATAGCCGTTGGTAACCAGAACGTTCTTGAGCCCGGCCTCCTTTGCCAGCCGCCCGACCGACTCCACGTACTCCAGCCAGACGAGCGGTTCATTGTAGGTATAGGCTATTCCAATGCAGCCGCCATCCCGGTATTCGAGAGCGAGCTCGACGGCGCGAGCCGGCGGTAGTTCCTGCGTAAATTGCGAGATCACCTGCTCGGCCTGGAGTTTGGGGAAGGCGTCTCTCGGCTGGGCGATGTTCCAATTCTGGCACCAGGGACAGCGCAGGTTGCAGCCGATGCCACCTATCGAGAAGATGGTCGACCTCGGATGGAAGTGGTAGAGGGGCTTCTTCTCGATCGGGTCCAGATAGGCCGACGAAACGCGGCCGAATAGAAGGGGATAGAGGACCCCCTCGCGGTTGCCCCTGATAAAGCAGAAGCCTACCTTGCCCGGTCTGATCAGGCAGAGCTGGGGGCATAAGTTACAGCGAACCCGGCCCTCTTCAAGCTTTTCGTAAAACTGGGCTTCCGGCAGACCAGATAGCTCTTCCATAGCTTTCAGGTTAGCAAATTAGTCCAAGAAATCACCAGGTTTAATTTTCCCAGCGGCGCATGGCGGCAAAATAGATAGAGCTGTAATCTACTTAAAACCACGGGTAATCGTGGCACCGCCGATTACCGCGTCGCCATCGTAGAAGACGACCGCTTGGCCGGGCGTAATAGCGCGCTGGGGCTCATCAAAGTCAGCCCGAACGATCTCTTCCGCCGGGCTGACGACCGCGCGCGCAAAGTCCGCCCGGTAGCGGATCTTGGCAGAAACTCGCATGGACGCTTCCAGTCTCTCGATTGCTATCCAGTTCACCTCGTCGCCGTATAATCCATTCCCCAGTAGCCCGTCGTGGGGTCCGACTATGATGGCGTCTCTTTCGGGATCAATGGCAAGGACGTAAAGGGGCTCAGGGGTGTGGATGCCGATGCCTTTCCGTTGGCCGATGGTATAGTGGATTATCCCCTTGTGCTCGCCGAGCACCTTGCCCTCTGCATCCAGGATCGGACCGGGCTTGAAAGCGCTGGACGTGTAGCCGTGGAGAAACTTGGGGTAGTCGTTGTCCGGGATAAAGCAGATCTCCTGACTCTCTCCTTTTCGGGCCACGCGAAAAAGACCGGCCTTTTCGGCCAGCTTTCTCGTCTCGCCCTTCTTGAGCCCGCCGACCGGAAAGAGCGTTCTGGCGAGCTGTTCCTGGGTCATCGTGTAGAGGGCGTATGATTGATCCTTGGCGTGATCTATTCCACGCTTAAGGAGGTAACGCCCTCTTTTCTTATCGAACTCGCGGCGAGCGTAGTGGCCCGTCGCGACATAATCGACGCCCAAAGAGAGCCCCTTCTTCAGAAGGGCGTCGAACTTGACCTTCTGGTTGCAGCGTATGCAGGGGTTGGGCGTCCTGCCGCGGGCGTACTCCCGGGCGAAGTCCTCGATGACCGCCTCCCGGAATATCTCACGGAAGTTCATTACATAGTGGGGGATGCCAAGTATGTGGCAGACTCGCCCGGCGTCTTCCGTGGCGGCCAGCGAGCAGCAGCCCCCGAATCTCTCGGCCTCTTCCGCCGACTCGACGGTAGGCCAGATGTTCATCGTGACGCCCAACACGTCATAGCCGTCGCGGACGAGTAAAGCGGCGGTCACCGAAGAATCGACGCCGCCGCTCATCGCCACTATTACTTTCGGCTTTTTAGCCGCCATTTCTATGCCTGCTCTTCCTTCCTGTTCTGTCTCGCGCGGTAATCCTCAATCGCGGCGTGAAGCCCATCGGCCGCCAGGACCGAGCAGTGCATCTTTGCGGGCGGCAAGCCGTCGAGGGCTTCCGCGACGGCTTGCTTGGAGATGGTCATCGCCTCATCGAGCTTTTTCCCCATCGCCATCTCGGTGACCATCGAACTCGTCGCGATGGCCGCCCCGCAGCCGAGCGTCTGGAACTTAACGTCGTCGATCCGGTCATGATTGACGCGGATCGTTATCTTCATCACATCTCCACATACCGGATTTCCCACTTCGCCGACGCCGTCGGGATTTTCGATCTCCCCGACGTTCCGGGGATTCCTGAAGTGCTCCATGACTTTTTCGCTGTACATAAGCAATACCTCTTTATCTTGTCCGCTTTAACGGCGACATCTTTCTTAAACGCTCCACTATCGGCGGCAGCACCTCCAGGAGGTAATCGATCTCCTTTTTGGTGGTCGACCGGCCGAGGGTTACCCTGAGCGAGCCGTGTGCGATCTCCGCCGGTATGCCCATGGCCAGGAGCACGTGGGACGGGTTGAGCGTCCCGGACGTACAGGCCGACCCGGACGAGACGCAGATGCCCTCCATGTCGAGCGAGAGAAGCATGGCTTCGCCCTCCGCTCCTTCAATGCAGACGTTGATGTTGTTTGGAAGGCGCTCCGTAGGATGCCCGTTGAGGCGCACGTCCTCCACCCGTTCGAGGATGGAGGCGATCAGCTCGTCCCTCAGGATTGAAAGATGAGCCTCCTCGCTTCCCATCTCGACCGCCGCTATCTCCGCCGCTTTACCCAGGCCAACGATGCCCGGGACGTTGTGAGTCCCGGCCCGCCGTCTGGACTCCTGCCCCCCGCCGTGCATGAAGGGAATGATCCGCGTACCTTTGCGAATGTAGATGGCGCCCACGCCCTTCGGTCCGTAAAGCTTGTGACCGGAGATGGAGAGAAGGTCGATCTTCATCGCGTTCACATCGATAGGGAGATGGCCGAAGGTCTGCACGGCATCGGTGTGGAAGGCCACGCCCGCTTCCCGGGCGATCTTGCCGATTTCAGCGACCGGCTGGACCGTCCCCACCTCGTTGTTCGCGTGCATGATCGAGACCAGAACGGTCTTACCGTTTATCGCTCTTCTTACATCCTCCGGATCGACCATCCCGTACTTGTCGACCGGCAGGATGGTCGCCTCGAACCCGCGTCTCTTGAGGAACTCTGCGGTATCGAGGACGGCATGGTGCTCGATTGCGCAAGTGATCAGGTGGTTGCCTTTTTTCTCATTAGCGTAGACGATTCCAACCAGCGCTTGGTTGTCGCTCTCGGTTCCTCCGCTTGTGAAAAAGACCTCTCCGGGATCGGCGCCCAGGAGAGAGGCGACCTTCTCCCTCGCCTCTTCGATGGCCGCCTTCGCTTCGCGACCGACGCCGTAAAGGGTGGACGGATTACCGAATTTATCGGTAAAGTAGGGCGTCATCGCCGCTACGACTTCTCTGTCAGTCGGCGTTGTTGCCGCGTGATCCAGGTATATCGTCTTCATGCTGCTGGTCTCCCATTATTCGCGCGATTATAGGGCCTTCATTTCACTACCGCTATATAGAGCTCAATAAGTCACGTCTTATGACCGTGCCTTCATCCATCAAATTGGTCCGTTCGGGGAACGGACCCCATACCAAGATACCAAGATACTAGATGCCCGCTCCCATGATGAATTCCTCGATATAATCTCGATCGGCGAGCTTGCCCGCTTCGCCATTGGGCACGTCCGCACCTTCTCCTTCGACCAGGCGTAGAGGCTGGACGGCGGCCGGAGCCTTAGTTATCAGTTCGATCTTCTTTTCAAGCTCTCTAAGCTTATCCCCCAGGCACTTGATCGCTTGCGCCTCGGGGTCGGGCAGGTGGCCGTGCTCGAGCGTCTCGAGCGGGTCGAGCGTTTCGCCGTGGCGCAGAACGATGCGGCCGGGGACCCCTATGACGGTCGTACCGGCTGGGACCTGTTTGACGACGACGGAACCGGCACCCACCTTGGCGTTCTCTCCTATGGTGATCGCTCCCAGGATTTTCGCTCCGGCCCCGACGACGACATTGTTCCCCAGCGTCGGATGGCGCTTACCTTTTTCCTTACCGGTTCCACCAAGAGTAACGCCTTGGTAAAGAAGGACGTCGTCCCCGATTTCGGCGGTCTCCCCGATGACCACTCCCATCCCATGGTCGATAAAGAACCGGCGTCCTATCTTGGCCCCTGGATGAATCTCTATTCCGGTTATGAAGCGGCTGAACTGAGAGATTATTCTGGGCACGAGCGGTATATGGCGGCGGTTCAACCAGTGGGCCAACCGGTGAAGGACGATGGCATGGAAGCCCGGGTAGGTGAAGAAGATCTCAACCGCACTCCTGGCGGCAGGATCCTTATCGAATATCGTCCGCATCTCTGCCTTTAAGGTCCTAAACACAATCCTCACCTTCTGGTACCTTGGTCTCCTAGTACCTTAGTATCTTGGTACTAAGTTTCGTGTGCACCCCGTCTTTGGCGCACCAGCTAGGCTATTCAGCAGAAGACCAATCTTTATTGCATCGCTACAGCAGCCAGATAGCTTGCGTGCACTTAAAGTTTGGTGCACCACCAACTATCTACCACGGTACCAAGGTACTAAGGTACTACGGTACCAGGAGCCTTTTATATCTCCGCAAAAACCGGATTGCTCAGGTAGCGCTCGCCGGTATCCGGCAGAACGACCACGATCAACTTGCCTTCGTTCTCCGGCCGCTTGGCGACCTCGATTGCCGCGTGCGCCGCAGCGCCGCTCGAAATGCCTCCGAGAATACCTTCTTCCCAGGCCAGCCGGCGGGTCATGGCGATGGCTTCCTCGTTCGATACCTTGATGACCTCATCGATTATCCCCACATTGAGAACGTCCGGCACAAAGCCGGCCCCGATGCCTTGTATCTTGTGCGGTCCTGGCATCCCGCCTGATAGGACGGGCGAATCAGCCGGCTCGACCGCCACGGCTTTAAATCCCGGCTTTTTCTCCTTGATGACCTCGCTGACGCCGGTGATCGTGCCGCCCGTGCCCACGCCGGACACCAGAATATCGACCTTGCCGTCGGTATCCTCCCAGATCTCAACGGCGGTCGTCTTGCGGTGGATCTCCGGGTTGGCCGGGTTCTCGAATTGCTGGGGCATGAAATACTCGGGATGCTCGACCTTGATCTCGGCCGCCTTGCTGACTGCGCCTTTCATGCCTTCCGGTCCCGGCGTAAGCACGAGTTCGGCGCCGTAAGCTTTAAGGAGCGCCCGGCGTTCCAGGCTCATCGTCTCGGGCATCGTCAGGATGACATGGTAGCCCCGGGCCGCGGCGACGAACGCCAGGGCGATTCCAGTATTTCCGCTCGTCGGCTCGACGATCGTTGTGTAAGGCTCTTTGCCGCCATCCTCTTTGCCGGCCGGAATGATGATCGTCTGCCCGGGTTTGAGGTGACCGGCCTTTTCGGCCGTGTCGATCATCGACACGCCGATGCGGTCCTTCACGGAACCGGCCGGATTAAAAGATTCTATCTTGGCAACGACGTCAGCAAGCGCCCTGACCGTCACCCTGTTCAACCGCACGAGCGGCGTCCGGCCGATGGTCTCCGATAGGTCGGCGTATATCTTTCCCATCCCTTCCTCCTTGAATCTTCCTATATGTAATACATCGGGTGCTTCGACTGATCGTAGCGACTCTGATTGGATGCGAGGTTCGCGAGGGTCGTTTTTCGCAGGACTTCCTTTACCGCCAGGTCGACCTTGCAGAGGAGGTCCCGGACCGCACAGTGGGCGCTCTTCGCGCAATCGGGGGCGTCTGCGACGACGCAGGTGACCGGCGTAAGGTGGCCCTCAAGGGCCTCGATTATTTCGGCGATCGTTATCTTGTCGGAAGTGCGGGCCAGCGAGACGCCTCCCGCGGCTCCACGCTGGCTATTGACGAGACCGGCCTTTCTGAGCGTCGTCATCTGTTGCTCCAGGAATCTTTCGGGCACGTTCTGCCGGGCCGCGATCTCCTTGACGCCGATGACCTCGCGATGATCATTGTTGGCGAGATCGATCATCGCTCTCAAAGCGTACTCGCTCCTAGCTGAAAACTTCATCTCACGTCTCCATTATTCCGATATATTTGGTGCTATTTAATTTACCCTCGCCAAACGGGACTGTCAAGCATCAATCTTTGTATCTTTGAGGTTGATCGCTTTAAATCTAGCGGTCGGTCAAGAGTGAGGCTTTTTGGCGATCGGTAATCAGTCACCAGCTTTCAGCTAAAGCGCTATGAACTGAAGGCTTTAGTCTATTTGGAAGGTTTTATGATTTCGTTAAGGCTTCCGCTTCTCAGGCCGTCAAGATCAAGGGCGATATATTTAAAACCGATCTTCTTGAAGCACCTTGATAGCTGATCGGCGGCGAGGATCTTCTGAAAGTCGCTTCCCGGCACTTCGATGCGGGCGGTATCGCCGTGGTGGCGGACGCGGACGTCGGCCACGCCGAGCGCCCGCACGGCTTCTTCAGCCGCCTCGATCTGGGCGAGCTTCTCCCTGGTGACCGTGGTGCCGTACGGGAGGCGAGATGCAAGGCAGGGCGATGATGGTCTGTTCCAAAAGGGAAGACCGAGCTCATCGAGTAGCGTCCTCACCTCCAACTTTCCGATCGACGCTTCGATCAGCGGGCTTCTCACGCCAAGTTCCTCATTGGCCTTGAGGCCCGGGCGCCAATCTTCTAAATCATCGATGTTGGCCCCGTCGACGACGAAGTTAAACCCGGCCTCGACGGCATACCGCTGGAGCCGCGCCATCCTCAGGCGCTTGCAGTAATAGCAGCGATGCGGTGAGTTGGCAACGAATTCAGCAGAGGAGAGTTCGTCGATTTCAATCTCGATATGGCGGATGCCGATCAGTTTCGCCACTTCTTTGGCGAATAGGCGCTCTCTCTCAGACAAGGTCGCCGAGATTGCCGTTACGGCCACGGCCTTCTCCTTCAGAGCTTCGGCCACGGCCCTGGCGACGAGGGCGGAGTCGACGCCCCCCGAGAAGGCAACTAGCGCGCTCCCCATTTTTTTCAAAATTTTGAGTAGACGGTCGTATCCGTTGGTAATCCGAGTCTCTGATTGCTTTGCTTCTTTGACCGCCGACCGCCGACCGCCGACCGCCGTTTTATTTCTTAGCATAAGCCTCTCGATTCCTCTCTTCTCCCAGGCTGTTGATTGTGGCGGCCAGGTAGCCGGCGCCGAAGCCGTTGTCGATGTTGACGACGGCGACGCCGGGGGCGCAGGAGTTTAACATGGTGAGGAGCGCCGCCAGGCCACCCAAGCTGGCGCCATAGCCAACCGAGGTCGGTACCGCGATGACGGGCGCTGAGACGAGCCCCCCGATGACGCTGGGGAGCACCCCATCCATGCCGGCGACCGCGACAATGGCCCTCGCCCCTTGAAGCTCTTCGCGAAAGGCGAGAAGGCGGTGAATTCCGGCCACCCCGACGTCGACCAGTCGGGTAATCCTGGCGCCCATGAGCTTGGCGGTCGATGCCGCCTCCTCGGCGACGGGTAGATCGGCGGTTCCAGCGCAGGCAATGACGACCGAGCCGACCTTGATCTTCTCCGGCCGGCGGTCCACCGTGACGACGCGGGCTTCTTCCCGGTAAGACGCGTCCGGCGCAACACGTCTGACAGCTTCGTAAGCGTCTTGGTCAGCCCGGGTGGCGAGCAGGGTCTCCGCCCCTTCCAGCACCTCTCCTGCAATCCTCTCGATCTGGACGGGCGTCTTGCCCTCACAGTAGATGACCTCCGGGAAGCCCAGGCGTATGGCGCGGTCGTGGTCGACCTTGGCAAAGCCCAAATCTACAAAGGACAAGGTACTAAGGCGAAGGACGGCCTCCTCAACGCTCATCTTCTTGGCCTGAACGGCCGTCAGGAGGCTCATGATCTCCGATTCGACCATTTTTGTCTCGCGCATTTTAGCCTTCTTCCTTTTAAGCGGTCGGCCTCTCGGTTTTAAGGATGGGCTCACCGCCGTCTGCTATATCTGCAACCGGCAACAGTACCCTGAAGGACGAACTCTCTCCAAACTTACTCTCAACCTTAACTTTACCGTTATGGTTCTCCACTATCTTGGACACGATTGAAAGCCCCAGCCCCGATCCGCCCGTTGCACGGCTTCGCGCTTTGTCGGCGCGGAAGAAGCGTTCGAATATCCGGGGCAGGTCTTGCTTTGCAATCCCGATGCCGGTATCGGCGATCGTCACCTCGATCCAGCCTTTGGATTGTTGGACGTGGACGCTTACCTTTCCCCTGGCGGTGTACTTGATGGCGTTCTCTATGAGATTCTGGAAGAGCATGCGAAGTTGGCCGCGGTCCCCGTCGACGATGAGCAAACTCGCCGGCATCTCGACCTCCAGTTCAAGCCCCTTCTTGTTAGCCAGCGGCTCGCAGTACTGGATGACCTCTTCGATTGCTTCATTCACCGATATGTGCTCAAAGGCAGCTCGTACGTTGTCCGAATCAAGCTTGGCCATATCCATCAACTGCTCGACAAAGGAGGCCAACCTGGTGGCTTCGTCCCTGATGACCTCAGCGAAGTAGGCCGCCTCTTCCCTATTCTCTCGAATGGCGTCGGAGAGCGTCTCCGAAAGGAGCGTCAGACCGGTAATCGGCGTCTTGAGCTCATGAGAGAAGTTGGCTATAAAATCCCTTCTCATCCTATCCAGAGCGTGCTCCTTGGTTATGTCGTGGAGGACCATGAGGAAAGATTCGTCCTCGTCTTCCTTTATAGCGAGCACGTCGGCGCGGAGTACTTGCCGGTGGGGACCGTACGGGAAGGTGCAGTCAACAACGATATCTCTTTTCGCCGCCATGTCGATTGCTTTGGCGAGTTCGTCGGAGGCGATGATTTCGAGAAGCGGGCGTCCCACAAGCTGGTCGGCCCGAAGGGAGAGCAGTTCCAGGGCGGCCGGATTAGTGATGATGATCGAGCCCCGAGAGCTCGTCATAATGACGCCGTCCGTCATGTGGTCGATCAAGAGTTGACGCCGTCTCTGTGAATCGATGAGCGCTTTCATCCTGGCGCTGAGCTGGTCGGCCATGACGTTCAAAGACTCAGCGAGCTTGCCGACTTCATCGCGGTTCGTTAGGCTCGTTCTCGGTGAGAGATCCCCGGCGGCTATCTGCTCGGCCATCGACGTCATCTCCTCGATGGGTTTGGTTATCGACCGGACGAATAGAAGACCGAGGATGGTGGCGACGATGGCCGCAGCCACCGTGCTGAGAGCGCCGATCTCCCGGATGTGAGAGAAGGAGCTTTCCACCTGCGACAGCGGAATGGCCAGCCTCATGACGCCTTGAACTTGACTCTCCTCGTCGAGCGGGATAGCCACGAAGAGCATCTCTTTTCCGAGGACTTGACTCCTGCGGATGGCCTTCCCCTTGCCGCTCTTGAGCGCCTCTCCAAATTCGGGTTCGCCGGCCTGGTTGGGGATGAGCGACGGCTTGATTTCCGAATCGGCGATCACCTCCCCATCAAGAGAGATGACCGATATTCTGACCTTCAGGTTCTCGCTGACCTTCTTGATCGCCGGCCCGATATTGGTCGCATTGAGCCGCTGGTCTCGCGCCAGGAGAGCCGAGATGGACCTCGCTTCGGCGGTAAGATTCTCGCCCGCGTCGTAAACGAAGTGGCTCTCGAGTAAGCTGGTAACCAGCGCACCGAGGATTAGAAGGGAGAGCGTGATGATGAGGAGGTATATTAGGGTTAGTTTAGTTCCCAGCTTCACCGTTCTTCTCTTCTACCAGGAAACGGTAGCCCACGCCGTGAACCGTTTTAATGTAGTTGTAATTGGAAACGCTCTCGATGCGGTCCCTGATCCTCTTGATATGGACGTCTATCGTTCTGCTTGCTGAAAAGCCGTATCCCCAAACGCGCTCCGCCAGCTCCTTGCGATTGAAGAGCGTTCCCGGGTGCGAGGCCAATAGTCGGAGCAGCTCGAACTCTTTCGGGCGGAGGCGAATCTCTATATCGCCAACCTTAACCAGATAGTTATCGGGCTCGATCGTCAGGTCGCCGATCTTGATCGTCTCTCGACTTTTCTTGACGCCCGCCGCGTGAACTCGACGGAGATTGGCCTTGATGCGGGCGATGAGCTCCGCCATGGAAAAAGGTTTGGTTATGTAGTCGTCGGCGCCAAGGTTCAGGCCCCTGATCATGTCGCTCTCATCTTCAAGCGCCGTGACCATGAGGACGGGGACCATAGGGTCGTTGCTGCGAATCTCCTTGCAAAGCTGGAAACCGTCGATCTGCGGGAGCATGAGGTCGAGCAAGACAAGGTCCGGCTTCTCCTCCTGCATCAAGTTCAGTCCCACCAGACCATCGCCGGCCGTGAGGACCGAAAAGCCGGCTCGCTTGAGGTTGTACTCGAGCGTTTTGTTGATAACCGGGTCGTCTTCGATTACCAGTATCTGGGCCATTTTCCTCACCCCCCTGAAGTATTTTGCCTCCCGGCAGGTTGAGCGCTGGAAGAAGCTTGTATGTCACCGAGAGACGCCGTATCTTGCAAGAACCTACCGTACAGTGATTTTAACAACTGTTGGCACAGGCTGTAAACAATTCACAAAGTATCAATAGTTCACAAGCTTGCGCTTCTTCTCTTTATCGGCCTCAGCCTGGCTGAGGTTGAACTCCAATATCGCACTAAGAAACCAAGAAACCAAGAAACCATTAATCTTGCCGGTTGAAGGCGAATACAGCCAGGCCGATCATGACGGTCGAAAAGAACGCCACCACAACGACGTTAAAGCTTATCGAGTGGAGGGGCTGCATTTCCGGGAGCATGATGCCTCGCAGCGCGTCCACGCCATAGGTGAGCGGATCGAACTTTGAGAGGAAACTCATCCAACCGGGCGCATTCTTGAGAGAGAAGATAGCACCCGACAGGAAGAGCATCGGCATCAAGAAGAAGTTCATGATCATCTGGAAGCCCTCCATTGTTTTCATCCGCGCTGCCACGACTATCCCCATGGAAGTAATGGAGAAAGCCACCAGGAAGAGGAGGGGCACGACCTGGGCGACGATCGCCGGCGTGAGATTTATGCCGATGGTCGGTGCCAGGAGGAGCATGATCACTCCTTGCATCATGGCGACGGTGCTTCCGCCGAGCCCCTTTCCGAGCGTAATCGTCCAGCGAGGGACGGGGGCCACCATGACCTCCTTGAGGAAGCCGAATTCGCGGTCCCAGACTATCGAGATGGCCGCGAAAATGGCCGTCATGAGAACCGTCATACCCAGAATGCCGGGGAAGAGGAATTGGCGGAAATCGAATCCCGGCGGAGCTCCCCGCATCGCCATCGAACTCCCGAGCCCCTTTCCCAGGACAAAAAGGTAGAGCGCCGGCATCGTAAGGGAGGTAATTATTCTTATCTTCTCTCTCAGGTAGCGCTTGACCTCACGCAGCCAGATTATCCAGACGACTCGAAGGTTTCTCATCTAATGCGGCCTCCTTGCGCCGTACATTCTTGCCTGGGCTTTCATCCTGTCAACACCGTCGGTCGACTCGGACCTGATCGCTCGTCCGGTGAGGCTCAAGAAGACGTCGTCCAGAGTCGGTTCGTGGACGGTGATGGATGTGATGTGGCCGGTGAAGTCCCTCATGAGGCGTGGAACGAACGTCTCGCCAAGGAGCACTTCAAAGCGTAGGAACGAATCCTCGGCGACGGCGTCCAGGCCAAAGCGCTCCTTAAGCTCCGTGATTGCGCTCTCGTTGTCCGTCGTCTTGATGCGAACGACGTCCCCGCCGAGTCGATCTTTTAGAGCTGCCGGTGTATCCAAAGCGATTATTTCACCGTGGTCGATGACGGCGATGCGGTCACAGTTTTCCGCCTCGTCCATGTAGTGGGTGGTCAAGAAGACGGTGATTTGCTCCTCGACCCTAAGCTTGTGGAGATAGCTCCAGATGTGGTTTCTCGTCTGAGGGTCCAGCCCGAGCGTCGGCTCATCCAGGAAGAGGATCTTGGGGAAGTGCATGAGCCCCCTAGCGATTTCCAGGCGGCGCTTCATTCCGCCGGAAAACGTTTTCACGAGCTCGTTTCTCCTGTCGTAAAGCTCCACCAGCTTCAGCACCTCCTTGGCGCGCCCCGCGACGCTTGCGCGATTCATCCCGTAAATGATCCCGTGGAATTGCAGGTTTTCGAAGGCCGTCAACCGGTCGTCAAGGGAGGGGTCCTGAAAGACCAGCCCGATGCTGGCACGTACCTTGTTCTGCTGGTTGACTATCGAGTAGTTGTTGAGCGTCGCCGAGCCGGACGTGGGCTTGAGGAGCGTGCAGAGCATGGAGATGGTCGTCGACTTGCCGGCTCCGTTTGGCCCCAAGAAACCAAAGAGCTCACCCTTTTTAATGTCAAACGAGACGCCCTTTACCGCCTGCAAGTCCCCAAAATGCCTGGTTAAAGAATCTACCGAGATTATGCTCTCCATTAAACCTCCTTAACCCGCTCTTTATCTTCCGGCAATTCATTCACGACCTTTTCGAACTCGGATAGGCGTTCGAAAGCCTTGGAGACGTATTCCGCCAGGTCGTTCGAATTGATCACCATTAGCGCTTTGGAATGAGCCCGGAAGACCAGGAGTTTATCTCCCGCCTTTATGTTGAGCGCTTCACGGGCGGCCGCCGGAATGACGATCTGCCCGCGCTCGCCGACGGTCACCGATCCGAAGAACTTTTCACCCTTCAGCATGGCGCCCCCTTTAGAGGAATATGAAATGCATGATAAGTATGCTAACACATGTCATGTTGAAAAATCAAGCGCAGACCATGGGGGAGTCTTTCCGCCGATCCGGTTCGTCAGTCGGTAGTTTTTTTAGGGTAATTAATAACCTTGAATCGGCGGCAAGGGGGTTCCATTGACCGAAAAAGATTTATTGGAATTCGTCCAGGAAAAGGCGATCATTAACCGGACTCTGCGCGTGGCGACGGGGCACGAAGTTTTCACGGGCACCGCCCAGGAGATCGGCTGGGGAGTTTTGATTTTGAAAATCGAAAGATTGAGGCCGGGTATTCATCCCGGTGAAGCCGCCGAACCGAGCTACGAGCAGGTTGCGATAGATATCGGACAGATCGTGAGCATCGCGTTTTAGAGCGTTGGTATCGGTGCTTGGGTGCATGAACCCTCCTATACATGGGGCCTGGTGCTTTGCGGTCGGACTTTAGTAGGACGCATACAAGCGTCTGGTTTTAGCCAATAGCCAATAGCCAATAGCCAATAGCCAATAGCCAGAAGCCAATAGCCAGAAGCCAATAGCTTTTAAGGAGGTTTATTCGATGAAGCGAGCAGCGACGATCATCCTGACGGCCGGAGCGATGGCGCTAGCGACGAACGGCGTCGCGTTGGCGGCCGTTTCCGGTCTCTGCCCGACCGCCCGAAAGGAGATCGGCGCTTCCTCAAAGCGGCAATCGTCGGTTCTCGAGAGAAGCATCTCTCCAAACTGGAGGCCTTCGAAAAAACCCAGGGATGAAAGAGCGATTTCGGCGGTCGTAAAGGATTTCAACCGGGCCCTTCAGAATGGCGACTCGGAAAAAATCTGGAAGGACCTCATTCCCAAGAACTCTCGAGGAGCGGTCGCCGTCGCCATGGGCGGTGATCCGGATTCCGGGGACTTCTCGATCCAGATTTACCGTTCCATCAAGGGTTTTCAGGAAGGCCGTAAGGTGGCCGTTGGCGGCTTGGGTGACGGAGTGAAGAAGGACCCGGGAAGTCTGGAGATCGACCGCCTCGAGCTGGAGTCCGACGGAAACCTCGCCGTCGCCATTATCAGGTACCGAAACGCACGCTCTCTCCCCGTAATTCTGGTGAAATCGGATAACACATGGAAGATCGACCTCGCGACCATGATGAGTGTAAATAAGCCCAAGCTTATTGAGACGGCGACCGCTCGTTCGAAAGAACTGGTCGCCGCCGATCATACGGACACGGCGAACGGCCTCTTGCGTGACGCCATGGGGCTCGAGGGGGCATTCAAGAGGACGGAGAAGAAGCCTTTGTCCTCGTTCATGGCTCCGAGCGCTCTCGGACAATTTAAACTGCAGTTGGGCCGCTTTAACGAGATGCGCGGCGTCTTCAACGAAATCTCGCCCCAGGCTTAAAGAGCAGTTGACCGGGTGGAGCGGTTGACTAGGCCGAGCAGGAGCGGTCGAGGTCGGCGAGCTGCCTGATCCGCAAGAGCTCCTCTGGCACGGAGAGGATGTCGACATCGAGTTCGTCCGGATTCGGCAGGGCGAGCTTGTCGAGCAAGTTGGCTCTCATCCGATCGGCGACGACGCTGGCGCCCTGGGACATCGTATGGGGTAGAAGGATACAGAATTGACCGTTGCCCGAGCTTCCGATCTCGTCGACGACCCTGACGTTTTCCCTGATGAAAGAGGCTATCTCTTTCAAGTTGGAGCCAACTTCTTTAACGGCTTTCTCCGATATCGTGACCAGAACTATCGAGAAGAACGCCTGGTATCTCTCAAAGCTCTGGACCTGCTTGGCTATTATTGTCTTAAAGAATCTGCTCGAGAAAAGACCGGTATTAACGTCGACATAACCTTGATCCTTACTTTCGATCAGCCTGTACTTTGTCGCTCCCATGGCGCATCCCCCTCAAATCGCCGTCAACCGAAAGTTACCGCTTGGCCTG
The DNA here is from genome assembly GCA_023481285.1 of Actinomycetota bacterium. Taxonomy (GTDB): domain Bacteria; phylum Actinomycetota; class Aquicultoria; order Aquicultorales; family JAMCWL01; genus JAMCWL01. The sequence continues at coordinate 22,269 of JAMCWL010000092.1, forward strand.
ATCTCGAGCTCACACCTTTTGCACCATACCAAGCCGAGAACCCATCCCATGTCGATCCATGTAGCCGCATGCCAGCCATTCGACCGACACCTTACTTATATCACTATTTCACTATGTTGATCAAACATAGCTGAAGGAAACGGGCGCTGGCATAAAGCCGATAAGAGGCAGTTTCTGATGATAGCCCGCAGTTCGGCTTACGAGTGCGGTGGGAGGCCTCTCCCCCCGTGGAGCTATACCCCCTCCGAGTTCTCGTCTGCAGGCCATACTTAAACTAACAAAGGCCCCTAAAGGGACCCTTTGTTAGTTTGTGCCCGGGGCGAGACTCGAACTCGCACGCTTTTTACAGCGGGGGATTTTAAGTCCCCGGCGTCTGCCAATTCCGCCACCCGGGCCGACAACGAGAACAGTTCTATCTTAAATGAAGAGGCTGGGGTAGTGAAAGCCTTTTGTCTGCGCTCGCGGGCCGGGGGTTAAAGCATCGAGCCGATTAAACCGTCGAGGGTGTCGCGCTCGGAGATGAGAAGCTCTTCGAAGTCGAGCGCGTCTAGAGTCTCGACAAGAATCAGAGCTCCGGCGATGATGACATCGGCCCGACCGGGTTGAAGGCCCGGAATGAGAGCCCTTTCGGCACTATCGACGGATCTGAAAGCCTCGATCATCTTCTCGATTTCTTTACGGGTGAGGGTGGAACCGTGGACCACTTCCGGGTCATAAAGCTCAAGCTTGTGTTTGACAGCAGATAGACTAGTCGCCGTCCCGGCGACGGCCACAGCCTTGGAGACTGCCGCTTCCTTCACGAGCCGGCAAGTTTCGTCGATGGCCCGCGCAGTTACGTCTTTGACGACGATTATTTCGGCGTCGGTGGGGGGATCATGCTTGACATACGCTTCCGTCAAGCGAACCGATCCGATGTCGATTGTCTTGAAACTATCGATCCTCGAGTTCGTTCCCCAGATAAACTCGGTCGAGCCCCCGCCGACGTCGACAACGAGAGCTTCTTCTCCAGGTTCGACCAGGTCGCTCCTGGTAATCGCTCCCTTGAAGGCGAGCTGCGCCTCGTGCTCGCCGCTTAAGATTTCCACACCAAAGCCAACTCTCTTCTGGAAAGCGGTGACGAACTCGCCGACGTTTTCAGCGTCTCGGGCCGCGCTGGTCGCGGCGGCGCGAACTCTTGAGATTCCGAAGTCGCGCATGAGAAGGGTGTACTCTTCGACGACGTCCAGGGTTCGGTCGATTGCGGTATCCTTCAGCTTGCCCGTCTCGCCGGCTCCCTCGCCCAACCTGGTCACCGTCGCGGATCGATAAAGGTCGCGCAGGTGCGGCCCGCTCGTGTCGACAATCAAGAGGCGGGTTGAATTTGTCCCAACGTCGATCGCGGCGAGCTTCAAGAAACGCACCCCTTTTGACAAGCCGGCGAGGGAGTAAGCGAGACGACCCTCTCGCCGACCGGGCTCTGACCACCTGCCAGGTGGTAAGCGAGCTCAGCGTGGAGACATTTGACCAAATTTATCAGGGTCTCCGCAGTCGGGGCGTAAACGCCGATCCGCGCGTCAGCCCACTTATATACATTCACCAAATAAAAAGTATCCCCGAAGTCGAGGATACTTTGTTGGTTTATCAAAAATAGTTTGCAGGGGCCTCTATTAGAGGTGGTTAGGCCCGCTTGGCCTCACGGTTTCTTTTGATGTCCGCGTGCTTTTCCTCGCTTGAGCGCATGAACTGCTTCATCATCCGCTCGAAGCTGGGGTCCGCCCCACGCCTCGGCCGCGATCTTTCTTCCCGCGGAGGCGGATCCTCGAGTTGCTTCATCGATAGATCGATCTTGCCGTCAGGCTTGACGGACACCACCTTGACTCTGACCACGTCGTTTTCGTGCAAGTGCTCCTTGACGTCTCTGACGTAAGTGTGGGAAATCTCGCTTATGTGTATAAGACCGGTCTTTCCCTCATCAAGCTCAACGAACGCCCCAAAATTGGTGGTCTTCACCACCTTACCCTCAACTATACTGCCAATTTCGAGCGACAAACGACCAAAAACTCCTTTCAAAAAAGATACTCGCATTTTGACACCCGCGAAGTCCCATGTCAATAGGGCAAATGCGCTCTGCCGTCGCTTGCTATGCCCTATTGGTCGCAGCGTAGCGAGAGGATTTTTAAAGTCGGAGAGACTATAAGCCCAAGAAATTCAGCGCTTGCTCCCAGAGGGTCTTCTTAGCCGCTGCCGGCTTTTGCGCTTCTTGCCGTGGATTCATGCTCCGGGTTGCTTCGTCACCGCCGAACACCATGAATATTTCCTCGCCCGGTTTTGCGAAGGCCCCCTCTTTTCGGGCGAGCTGCTCGACATAATCGTCGCTATTGAGACGGGATATCTCCTGGTTGAGCCGCTCGTTTTCCTTCTTGAGGGCATCGATCTGGCGCCGGTATTCGTCGATCCGTTTTTTCTGTTCAAGCCGGTACTTGATGGGATATATGGCCCAAGCCAGGAGTACGATCAAGCAGAGAATGAGCGTCAGGCGCCGGTGGTTCCGCCACGCCGCTCGGAACTTCACCTTCAGAACGTTATTCGGGAGTTTCTTCCGCCTCCTTGGCAAGCAAGCCTCCTTCTAGTACCTTGGTACCTTGGTAAAGACCTATTCGTTATCACATAGTACCCTGGGAAGGCAGATGCTCAGGGGCATCGGTTTGGATTACCCCGGAATCAATAATAGCACAACCAGGCGTGACGACGTAGTCGATGCGAACGGATGGATTTGCTGCCGGACGATTGGGTGGGGCATCCGCCGAGAAAGGACTATGAGGACGAGCGGCTAGAAAGGCGACCGAACATCTATTGACCGATGACCGGGAGTCGTCTTACGGTGGTGGTTGTCGGTCATCCGTCACCCGGTCATCCGTCGGCGGTCATCGGTCGGGCACGCCACCGGCGTGCCCCTACATAGCCGCGGCGGCCGGCGGTCGAGACGTTAGTCTACCGAATTCTCTGCACCTTAATGAGGTTGGTCGTTCCAGGAACGTTCACCCGGACGCCGGCCGTAATGACGATGAGCTCTTCTTTTTTGACAAATCGGCTCTCCGTCGCGGCCCTCGCGGCGATGTCGAACATGTCGTCAACGTTCACGCTGTGGGGAACTTTGACCGGGATCACTCCCCAGGAGAGTCTGGTCTGCCTCAACACCACCGGATCGAAGGCGGCCGCGATGATCGGGGCTCGCGGACGATGCTTGGAGACCTGGCGAGCGGTTGCTCCAGATTCGGTCGAGGTCACGATAGCCTTGGCTTCTAGCAGCTCGGCGAGCTCCGTGGCTGTGGCCCCGATCGCTTCCGACGTGGTCGGTACCTTACCCATCGGCAACCGGTCGCCATACTTAAGCGCTTGCTCACTCTTACCAATAACGCTCGACATGATCTTGACGGTTTCTACGGGATACTTCCCCATGGCCGTTTCTCCGGAGAGCATGACGGCGTCCGTGCCGTCGAGGATCGCGTTCGCGACGTCCGATACTTCGGCCCGGGTCGGCCGGGGATTTTGAATCATCGATTCGAGCATCTGCGTCGCCGTGATTACGGGTCTCGCCGCGACTCTGGCCTTGAAGATAAGCTCTTTCTGCACCAGCGGCACGTCTTCCGTCGGAAGCTCGACGCCAAGGTCCCCGCGGGCGATCATCACGCCATCCGCCTTATCGATGATCTCATCAACGTTGTCGACGGCCTCGCGTTTCTCTATCTTTGCGATAATCCGCTGCTTCCCACCGTGATCGGAGATCAACCGCCTTAACTCACCGACGTCGAAAGCTCGGCGCACGAAGGAAAGGCCGAACCAGTCGACCTCGTGCTCGATTCCAAAGGGCACGTCGGCCTTCTCCTTCTCGGTGATCGGGGAGATGCTCAATGTGATGTCTGGCAAGTTGACCCCGCGTCGCGAGTAGAGCGTCCCTCCCGAGACCACCCGGCAGCGCACATCTTCGCCGCTCACTTCCTCCACCTTGAGGACGATTAGACCCTCGTTTATCAGGATGATGCTCCCTTCCTGCACATCTTTCGGCAGGTCCGGGTAGTTAATGGAAACCGCCTCCTCATTTCCGGCGATAGGCCTGGTCGTTATCGTGAAGCGGCTTTCCTCTCTCAGCAAAACCTCGCCCGTCTCGAAATCGCCTATTCTGAGCTTCGGACCGGCCAGATCCATGAGGATGGCGACGTCCTTGCCGGTTCTTGCCGACGCTTCGCGGACGAGTTTGACGGTACTTTCGTGATCCTTCACCGAGCCGTGCGCCATGTTCATCCGGGCGACGTCCATCCCCGCCTCGATCATCCCTTCAAGGATGGCCAGGTTGCGGCTCGAGGGCCCGATGGTGCAGACGATTTTCGCATGGCGCATGGTAATCCTCCGATATTTAATAGGGCCTTCACTCCAACTCTATATAATAACTTGACGAACGGCAAAGGTCGTGCTCACCGAGTATTACCACGAACTCCGTTGGCCAATTGAGGGCTTTTCTTCGAGTGGCGTCGTGGAATTATTCCGGCCGGTGCTGATGGTAATACCAACGGATGACCCGGGGGTTATGGTGCTCCCCGCGATCGCGCTCTGCTCGATCACCTCGCCTGTCTGACGCTCGCTCTCCCTTTCTTTCACGTCTCTGAGCTGGAGACCGGTCTGCGTCAGCATACTTTGAACTTCAGGCAATCTTTTTCCTATCAGATTCGGGACGACCGGTAAGCCTTTACTAACCCTCAACTTTACCCTGAAGCCTTTAGTAGCTTCCGCCCCCGGAGATGGATATTGGCCGATGACCGAGCCCACCCGGGCCGTACCCCACTCGTACGAAACGGAATAGGTGAAGCTGCTAGCGGTGAGGAGTCGCTCAGCGGAGTCGAGGTCGCTTCCCAGGAGCGATGGAACGGCTAATTGCTGCTTAAGTTCTACCGCGAAGGGCTCTTCTACCTTGATCCCGTCCAGAATCGGCTTGAGCAAGCGCTGGTTACCCGAGAGATTTGAGACGGTAGCGGCTATCAGGAGAACGGTCGCTAGAAAAAAAAGGAGGATGGCGGAGGCGGCTCGCGTGATCGCCACCGCGTGATCTCCCTCCCCCTTCAGGGTTGCGGTTACCCGGTCGCCACTGCGGCGGGCTGGAAAGTCGACCGTCACGGGCGACAGGTGGTCGGGTGAGGGCGCTCTTTCGATCTTGAGGTCGGCTGCGAGCTCGTCGACGCTCTGGTAGCGCTTCTCCGGTCTCTTTTGGAGGAGCTTCAAGACTATATCATTCAACCACCTGGGCACATCGGGCTTTAAAGAGTGCGGCGGTTTGGGCACCTCGGAGAGATGCTTGACCGAAACGGTAATCGGGTCCTTCTCCTCAAAGGGCGCCCGGCCCGTGAGCATCTCGTAGAGCGTGACGCCGAGAGAGTAAAGATCGGAGCGGGCATCCGCATTGTCCGTGCTATTGGAGAGCTCCGGCGCCATATATCTGGCGGTGCCGATGCGCTCTCCGCCGCCGGTCGACTCCTCGGCGCTGCTTGAGATACCAAAGTCGGAGAGCTTCGCCCTGCCGCTCCCGGTCAAAAGGATATTCGACGGCTTGACATCCTTGTGGATTATCCTTTCACGGTGGGCGGTCGAAAGGGCGGCGCAGACGTCGAGGGTAATTCCGACCGCCTCGCAAGGAGTTAAAGCGCCGTCGCATCTCAACCGCTCGAAAAGGCTCCTCCCCTCGACATACTCCATCACCAGGTAATTATCTCCTACGTTGCTTTCGCTTCTAAAGCTGTAAAGGCGGACGATGTTTGGGTGGTCCAACTTCATCAAAGCGCTCGCTTCGCGGATAAAGCTCCGCCTCGCCTCTCCATCTCCAAGCTGTTTTTTTTCGATTATCTTAAGAGCGACTCTTTGCTCGGTCTTGGGATCGTAACAGAGGCAGACTCTGCTCTGTCCGCCCCTCGCTATCTCCTTTATCAGACGGTAGCGATCGATCGTCTCCACGCGGTCATCCTCGACGAAAACGCCCATTTTTATCTCGTTTATTCCCGTAACTGAAGCCGGTAGAAGATTTTTTCCAAAACATTTGCACCTTTTGATGCTGAATCGGCAATCAGCAATTAACTGCCTAAAAACGAGTAAGCGATGTTATGAGGTTGCCAGCGAGAAGCTAGAAGCTAGATTAGCTTAAGGTCCTGATGAGGGATTTTTCTTATAGGAGATTGACGGGCTGCTATAGAAGCTAACGACGAGGAACGCAGGACTTGTTGCCTTTAGTCTATTTGCACGACGTCACCTAGTGGTCACGGTGTAGGCGTCACCACTAGGATAGTAAGGATAAACTAGACGGTTAGTTTTTCTCCGTCTTTAGTCGTCAAACCTTTAGCTGCCTCGGCGATTCCCGCTATTGACGAGAGTATGCCGGTTGCCTCAATGGGGAGGAGCAGCTTGGTTGATTTTCCGTCGGCTATTTTCTCAAGCGCTTCGAGGTACCTCACGGCGATGATGCGGTCATCGACGCCGGCCTCCTTGAGCGCTCCAAAAAGCTCCCGATAGGCCTGGCCGCGACCCTGGGCTCTTAGTATCGATGATTCCCGCTCTCCCTCCGCCTTTAGAATGGTGGCCTGCTTCTGCCCCTCGGCCAGAAGGATCGATGATTGACGAGCGCCTTCCGCCTCAAGTATAGACGCCCGCTTGTCGCGCTCAGCTTTCATCTGTTTCTCCATGGCGACCCTGATATCTTCCGGTGGAACGATGGCTCTGATCTCGACCCTCGTCACCTTAACGCCCCACTTTTCGGTGGCGTCGTCGAGGACGCCGCCCAGCCGCGCGTTGATCCGCTCGCGGCTGGTGAGGCACTCATCGAGCGTCATCTCGCCGATGATGTCCCTAAGCGCCGTCATCGTCAGTTTCTCCAGGGCCAGGTGGTAGTGCTGGACCTCGTATATGGCCTTCGCCGCGTCAACGACCTGGAGAAAGAGGACGGCGTCGACCTCGACGGTGACGTTATCGCTCGTGATGACAAACTGCGGCGCATACTCGTCCACCTGCTCCTTGAGACTGATAATCTTCATGCGGCTGACCATAGGCATCAAGATCACCAGCCCCGGGTTTTCAGTCTTGATATAGCGGCCGAACCTCTCGACCACACCGACCGACCCCTGGGGAACGATCTTGGCGCTCGTGATGACGATGATGAGCATGAAGAAGAGACCCGCGCCGAATAGGAACCAGGTGGCGGAAGAGGCGCCGCCAGACTCAGCGGCCGCCAAGGCCTGTGATGTTAAGGACATTGCTAGCACGGCGACGAACAGGAAAATTACCGGGACTTTTCTCATCAACTTCACCTTGCATACCTCCAAATCTTCTCTCAATCTTTAACGGGGTCTGGACGCTTGTCGTCTACTCCCTTAGAAGCGGCTGGTTCATTCTCTTGAGCATAGGCGCTTGCCGGCTCAAACGCTAAGCTCTCGGTTGTCTTTATCGAACCCTCCATTTTCGGCTCTTCCTTCGAGACCGGCTTTAAATCTTCCTTTGAAACCGGCTCAACAATGAGGGTAAGACCGTCGATAGCGACGATCTTGATAAGTTGACCGGCTCTGATCCGGGCGTCATCGCTGTGGCTTTTGGCTTTCCACACGGTCCCGAAGAGCTTCACGGCACCGGTGGCCGTTCGATTGTCGATATCCTCCACGCAGACTTCGTCTCGCCCGATAAATGCGTGAACGTTCGTCCTGTTGACGTCGGTCCCCCTAAGGAAGAGAGCGTGGACGATCGACCTGCCGAGGACAAGGGAGAGCGTCGACGTCAGGAAGAAAACGAGTATCTGAATCTCGGTCGAATTAGGCAGGATGGCCGCCGCGACGGCGGCGGCGACCGCGCCCAAGCCGAACCAGAGTAGAATCCAGCTCCTGTGGACCAGCTCAATCAAGAAAAAACTACCCGAGAGAAGCAGCCACTTGACCCAGATTGGCAGGGTCTTCTCTGTGAAGAAGGCCTTAACTACTTCTGTAAAGAACTTCACCAGCCACTCCATTATCAGCCCACTCCCATACCCGCCTGCACCATCCCGGTGAGCAGAAAGGTCGAAAGGGCGGCTTCACCTCACCTAACCTGCAAGCGCTCTCCAGCTCCCTTTATATCAAAAGCCAGACCGCCACCTCATGTTGCTGGCAAGCGTTGGTGGCTTGGAGCCAACCAGTTCAGTTTTGTGCAATTGTGAAGTAGCTGGTTACTTTACTTATACTACGTTGTCTAAAATCCTTCAAGCGTCTTGAGAAGAAATAAATCAAGCGCATAAAAGCCTAAAGTTTGAGTTTCAACTGCCGATATTTTCAACTGCCGACATATAAGACGAGTAAAAGTATAAAGAGGGAAGAGCTCTGGTGCAGTCTCCTGCCGACGCCGCTGTTGCCCTGCACGGCTCTTCCCTTTTTTTATTGGCAATCAGTTTAGATTCTACCTTATCAAGCATCTGCCTCTTCTAGTGTCCAGCGTCTAGTATCCGGTATCTGATTTTTGCTATACTACACGGCGTGAAACGAATCGTAGCTTTGGTCTTCATTCTTATCGTTCTTGCGCTTATCGCCCTGAGCCGGTTTGGACCGACGGTAGAGGAGAGCAAGGTCTACTACTATTCTCCGGTCTGGTCCCCCGATGCTAAATCCGTCGCTTATTTCAAGCGATCGATGAAGTACAGCTATACCTCTCCATTCCTCAAACTTCCGGCGCTTGCACCGGAGCGAACCTACTCGTTTAAGAAGGACTCGCTCGAGTTGATCATTAATGAGTTTGGCGCCTCGGGTGAGCGCGTTATCAAGAAACTCACCAATTCCGTGGACAAGGTGGACCCGACCGATATCGGAGCGGTCGACGCGAAGATCATCTGGTACCTTAAGGGGTACCTCCAGTACGCCATCATAACTTCCGGTTTCACTAAAGACCTGGATACCGGAAACAACTTCATCCGCCCGGATGGTGAGGGGAATACCTGGGTCTCGTTATCGTACGACGCAAGGACAAAAATAATAAGCTCATCGCCGATCATCATGAACAACAAAGAGCTTTACCCACGTGGGTCAGGTTCGGCGATCTTCGTCTTCGATCACAACGACAAGACGGTGAAGCTGCTCGTCGGAGAGAAAGCGCCTCTTCCGAAGTACCAGCCATACACCCCGCCATCGGGGGAGTCATAAGCCTATCGATTGTAACAAAAGTGTTAATATTGAAGGAACAGACGGGCTGTAATATAATTACTTAGTGCTGACGGGGCAAGGCGCCCCATTGTATTTCGTCTGCCCGCGGAGCTACCAGGGGGTGTTACAACTGAGTTCGCTCTCGCAATACTTGCCGGACATCAACGTCTGGCTGGACGTCGTCTTTTTCAGCCTGCTCGTGGTTGTTCTGCTCGCACTGGGTGGCGTGCACTTGACAGGTAACATCTTGACCGGCCGGGCGAGAGCTCGATTTATCGAGTGGAATTGGCCCCATCCTCACGATGTTCCTTTCGCCCCCAGGTTCATGCACTTGGTGCACGTACTTGGCATGATTACGCTGGGTCTTTCCGGGCTTTATATTCGCTTCCCCTTCGCCGGTGACCGGAACATCGCCAAGTTCATCCACTACGGCGTGATGTTCATTATTTCGATAAACTTCGTCGCCAGGGTTAGGTACGCTTTCTTCTCGCCCGCTCGCGATTACAAAGAGTTTACATTAGGCCGGAAAGATATCAGGGTCATGATTCCGAGCCTTATGTATTATGTCTTTATCAAGCCGGGATATAAGCATGTCGCCAAGTACGGTCCCATGCAGAAGATGACCTACGGCTACATGTTCTTTGGGATGATGATCGTCCAGATACTGAGCGGCTTTTACCTCTTCTTCGCCTACCAGCTTGGCGGCATCAGCCCAATGCTCACATTCGGCCTGGGCGTCGCCATGGCGAGGGAGCTGGTGAGGATCGTCCATTATACGATCAACTGGCTGCTCATCATCTTCACCCTTATGCACGTCTATCTCTCGGTTATGGAGGACTTTCCAGCTTTCCTCTTCTTCTTCTTCGGCTATCGCACTCAAAGGACTCTCGCTCAGATGGAACATGATGCGCACGGTCATGTCGGCGAACACGCCCCATCCCACGCCGGCGAGGCGGTTATGATGCCTCACAAGGCAGAGACGCCGATCCAGCCTGAAATATCCGCTTATCGAAAGACGGCTGAGGAGCCCGAATTGGCGGGTGAGGGTGAGAAGCAAGAGGCTTTTACCGGGTTGGTCGATTCGCTTCAAACTCTAAGCGAAAGGTTAGCTATGCTGGAGGATAAGCTATCGCGCGAGGAGAAGGAAGAAGAATGAAGGACCTGATCAAAGGCGTCTTCACCTTCAGGGTCATAGCTTTGATTGCGGTAGTGGCGGTAGTCGGTCTCATAGCCTACGCCGCGCTGGGCGGCGGCGGCAGGATTTCGATCAAGGGAACGGTTGGACCAAAGGGAAGCGCCGAAGTGGCACAGAAAACACAGAAACCCCTGGCGCCTCAAGCTCCGCCGGCGCCTCTAACCGATCCTCAGAACATCTTCTACCTCGGCGACCAGCAGCAATCAGGCTGTCTGGTATGCCACGGGGACACCAAGCTCACCAAGATCGTCGACGGTAAACCGAAGTCCTTCTACGTTGATGTGAACGATCTTAAGGCGAGCCCTCACAAGAACGTCGCTTGCACCAGTTGCCACAAGGACTTCGGCCCTACGAGCCACGTCCAGAAATCGACCGATTGGAAAGAGGCCGCCTCACTGGCTTGCATACGCTGTCACGAACACAACAACCAGTATATAGATTACAGCAAGGGCATTCACGGCCAGTTGGCTCTCCAGGCAAAAGCCGGTAAGGGCGGAGTCAAGGCGCCGGCGTGCGGCGACTGCCACTCCGGACATATCATCAAGAAGCTCAAGGGGAATCCGGAAGGCAAGGCTCAGTTGAGGGCGAACGCGCAGAAAGTCTGCGGAGATTGCCACGACGATTACTGGCAATCGTATGACGATTACTATCACGGTCGCGCCCTTAAGTCCGGGGCAACCGACGCACCGACCTGCTGGGATTGCCATGGATACCATGGCGTGCAGCCGAAGGCCTCTGCGGATTCGCTGATTAGCGAAGCGAACCTCCCGAGAACGTGCGACAAATGCCATGCGGGCTCCTCGACGGCCTTCGTGGAGTATGCGAAGATGATCCACAACATGAAGGGAGTGCGGGAATCGAACCCCGTCTACTCCAACCTGCAGAAAGTCCTTGGGACGATCAACGGCGCGATCAGCGGCCTGTTCGGTAAGTCAGGTGGAGAAAGCAGCGGACCCAAGTAGGTGGAAATGTTCGCGCGTCGGGGAACCGCCATATCCTCTAAGATTCCGCTCCATTTTGCACTATTGGTCCTGGTGGCGCTTGTACTCCTTGGACTCTTTCTTGCTGTTGGAAGGGGCATCGGCGCCCCACCGACCCCGCCCCCCAGCCTGCTTCCAAGTCTCATATTCTCGACGGCCACGCCGGTTTCCGAGACGCAGTGCGCCAATTGTCATAGCAAACCCGGCGATTTCAAGAACGACAGGCTGATCTTCAAGCACGCGGAACATATCAAGTACGATTGCAGTGCCTGCCACCCGGAGTTTCCCCACTCACAGACCGGGCTCAAGAAGCCGAGGATGGATCTCTGCTTCGCCTGTCACGGGATGAACCACGGTGTTCAGGGGACGTTGGCGAAAGGCAATTGCGAGGCCTGCCATCCGCCGACCGCACCGAGGGTGCCGAGCGACCATACGGTCTCATGGAAGACCTCCGAGCATAAGAGCGTCTCCGCCGAGCAGCTCCGGAATTGCCAGATGTGCCACGCGTCGAATTTCTGCGAGGCTTGCCACGCTGCCAACGGTGTAAAATCGAGGCCCATTTCCACCTACATCTTTGAGCCCGTCCTGCCGGCGCTGGCCCAGCCGGGGGTCTCGTTCTCGGTCAACCAGGTGGTGTCGATGTCGCAGTGCGCTTTCTGTCACCCAAACATCGACGGTTTTAAGAACGCGAGCTTGATCTTCAACCACAACGTCCACCTGGTGAGAAGCATCTCGTGCGACCGGTGTCACACCCTGTTCCCGCATAGACGGGGCCGGACCGAGAAGCCGCCGATGCAGTTGTGCTATGGCTGTCACGGGATCGTCCACAACGGGGTAAAGGTGGCGACGGATGCGTGTGGGGCTTGCCATCCCCAGGGCACGAATCTCGTCCCGAATGCCCATTCGGACGAGTTCAAGACGAAGTCCCACCCGGACAGCGCTAAAAAGAACCTGGCCAACTGCGAGATGTGCCATCAACCTTCCTTCTGCGCCAACTGCCACACCTCCAAACAGATAATTGCCAAGGACCATGGGATGGGCAAGTATGAAAATAAAGAGGTCAGGGGCAAGTGGCGCAAGGTGCATGGGAAAGAGGCGACGGCCAAGGAGAATTGCTGGGTCTGCCATAACAAGCAGTATTGCGACAACTGCCACAAAACCGATGTCCCTCACGCGGTTACCTGGCTCGGAACTCACGGCAAGCTTTCCAAGGGACAGGGTAGAGAATGTAACAAGTGCCATCAAACCAAGACAACCTGCCAGGAATGCCACCATGGGAAGGTAAAATCAGCGAAGCTGACCAAAGAGAATTGCACCAACTGCCACGAACTCTACGCAAACGACTTCAAGGTGATCATCAACCAGGCTCAGCAGTATAAAGCCGCCCGGGGTGGGCAGCTAACCCCCGAAGAGAGCCGCTTCTACCGCGGCTACTCGGTGCACGCCGCGCACTTTGAAATGACGAACACGACTCCATTCGTCTGCGAGCGCTGTCACGGTGAGACGATAAAGCAGGGCGCTGGGAACTATCAGTTTAGAACTCTCTGCGCGAGGTGTCACGGCGCTTACGCGAATGGAAAGCTCATCGCCAAATTCGATATTCCGGAGCTTTGCTTCCGCTGCCACCAGGAGAAGCGAGGGATGCTTCCTCCATAGACCGGCTGTGTTAAAAGCAAGTAATTTTTGTTACAATTGGCTTCAATTGGGTTGACAGCGGCAATTAGGTGGGTTACTTTAACCCAAGCTCATCTTGTTTGCAGCCCTTAAGCTTCCTGGAAACCGGGGTTATTTTTTTGAATATCGGCTGTTCATGGGATGATTTCCACAGAATAAGGGGCTTAGAAGACGCCCCGGAGATTAACGCAAGGCCTCGGATTGGTGGCTGCCTGGACCGCGCTACCGCGTCAAGGAGGATCGGTTAAGTTGGGGGAGAGCAGCGACGTCGGATTGGGCCGGGGAGAGATCGACCTGTCAGGTTCCGGCAAGGCCCATCCCAGTGAGAGCGTCAACGAGGAGCTCGTCGGCCCCGAAGGGTCCACGAAGACCTATCAACCGAGGCGGCAGGCGCGGAGATCCAAAATCCCCGCGGTTCTGGCCCCGACGCGGACGGACCGCCTGATCAAAAGGTTGGTCTATCTCCTGGCTATAGCGGTCGTGGCTTTTATCGCTTATTATGCTTACGGCAACTACCAGTCTAAAAGCTCTTCCGTCCCCCTCAGACGGATTTCGCCGGAGCTCGAGAAGTATGTTCGTGAGCATCCCAGGGATCTAGCAGGTAGGCTTAATCTGGCCAACGCCTATCTGAACCAGGGTTACTACAACGAGGCCATCGAGCAGTACAACCAGGCTTTGAAGCTCAACAAGAAAGAGCAGTCGTCGGTCGTCGGCATCGGGCTCGCCTATATGAAGAAGAATGATGATGACAAAGCGCTCGAGTACTTTGAGAAGGGGATAGAGATGGGCGGGAAGGAGCAGTACGCCAAGATAAACCCCGTACTTGAGTCAGCTTATTACTACGCCGGCACCCTCTGGTTCAAGAAAGCCCACTACGACAAGGCGCTGGACTATCTGAGGCAGGCGGCGTACATCAAGTCGGGAAGCTCCGATACCTACATGGCGATCGGTCGAGTCCTCGTCGAGAAGAAAGATTACAAAGCCGCCATCGTCGAGTTCGAGAGAGCTCTCAACTTCGATCCTAACTATGCGGACGCCCATTACGGGCTCGGCCTCTGCTTCGAGAAACTAGAACGAAAAGACGAAGCCCTCATGCATTACAAGAAAGCTCTTCAGATAAGTTCTGACTTCAGGCTTGCCCGCGAGGCGGTCAAGCGCCTGGAAAAAAAGTAGCGGAGGCGTAAGGGATTGGCCACAACCGGCAGCTACCAGGAGAGAAGAGTTAGACGGCGCGTTATTGCTCTGATACTCTTACTTTTAGCTTTAGCGCTCGCAGCATGGCTTCTCTATAACTATTACGTCAACAGGACCGTTCCTATTCCGAACGTTGAAGCGGTCAAACCCGGCGACAAGATCTTGCCCCCGGAGTACCTGTTCTCGATCGACGGTATTCCGCAAAGCCCCTTAAGGAAACCGCAGGACGCCATCGTCCATCCGAACGGCAAAATATACGTCACCGATACCGGCAACGGCCGGGTCGCCGTCTTCGACCGCAACGGCAGATTCCTCTCCAGCTTCAGGGATCTGATAAATGGAAAAACGCTGATGAGGCCGATCTATCTCGCGGTGGACAACGCCGGCCTGATCTACGTCTCCGATCGGGAGCTCTCGAACATCTTCATCTTCAAGGAGGACGGCAAATTCCTCCGGCCTTTTCTTCCCGACCGGAGGACGGACTTCGAATGGAAACCGCTGGAAATCACCTTCGATAAGCAGGGCAATCTTTTCATCACGGATATCCTGAAAGTCCATCACTTGCTGGGCTTCGCCCGGGACGGGAAGCTCAGGTTTAGCGTCGGAGCGACCGGTCAGGTCGTCAAGGCCACGGATACGCCGGAGAAGTTCAGCTTCCCGAACGGCGTCGCGGTCGACCGGGGGAAAGGGGACGTCTACGTCGCCGACTCCGATAACGGGCGGATTCAGGTCTTCGATAACAAAGGCAAATTTATCAAGCTTCTCCCGACCACCGGCCTTCCGAGGGGGATCGTCTTCGACCATAGAGGGCGCTTGCTCATCGTGGATACCCTCGGACACAACGTCATGGTCTACGATAAGAAGGGCGATACGCTCACGACTTTCGGCGTCGGTGGCTACGGGCCGGGGCAGTTCCAGTATCCGAACGGTCTGGACTTCAGCAAATCGGACAGGCGCATCTACGTGACCGACCGCGAGAACAATCGCGTCCAGGTCTGGGTCTACGGCCCCGAGATAGCCCCGTCCCTGGCAGGACCGGTCAAAGCGATCAAGAACTGGTGGTGGTTGCTGCCGCTCGCACTTCTCCTCTGGTACCTCTGGTCCAAGCGGAAGAAGCACGTGATGCACGAGGACTTCCTCAAAGCGGCCGTCTCCACGAACATGCTCGAATTGGTGGTCAAGAAGCTGAAGAGGCTCCACGTTACCGAGGAGGTAATGGAGAGGTATAAGGACCTGGAAATCGGCGAAGAGAAGAAGAAGTTCGAGGACGTTTTCCGGATCAAGAGCCACTTCGAAGACCTCGTCGACGAGTTCATGAAGGAATTCAAGCTGGCCCAGCCCGAGGCCACCATCCTCTCCGCCTCCAAGAAGGGTATGGCAAGGATAGTCCTTCTGGCGGAGGACGAGGCGCTCCTCGACGCGGCGGACGCCGTAGAGGTGAAAAACATGAACTTCGGCGACTTCCTCGAGAAGTACGGCGAAGAAGCAGACGCTAGATACTAATACTAGATAGATACTAGATGCTGGATGCTGGATAGGCGTATTCTCCCTCAGGATGATGTAAATCGACTATGCCGATTTGCATCACTTATTATGGCACCTCTCACAAACACCTCTGTTGTCCGCTCTTAGAAGGGCGCTGTCTTTGGCGGGCGGCACGCCCCCGGAACCGGTGTTGGGACTTGGATTCATCGAGTCGGCGACGTTGGCGTAACCGGACATCTTGGCGGCGGTACCATGCGCCCGGTGGCAGGTGAGACATCCGATATAGTCGCCTATGCCGTTCACCTGCGACCCGCTGGAGAGCGGTCCGCTCTCGGAACTACCGTCATGTTCGAGCGGCAGATCGACAAAGGGGACCCTGTCGCCGTACGCTCGCTGCCAGGCGGTCTGGTCAACGATAAGAACTCTGTCCCCCGCCGGTCTGGTCGGATCCCCACCGACATACCAGTTGGATAGAGGAACGTTTACCGGATGGCGATGGCGCACGCCTCCACCCCCCCCGTCGCCGGCGTCGTAAGGGCTCGATTTCTTGGCGTATACCTCGTGACAGGCTATGCACCAGCCGGTAATACCTTTGGTCGGGTCGCCACCGGGCGGTCGGCCATACCTGGCGGTCGTATAGTTTGGCAAGTACCCGGGGTACGGCTCGTGAAGCCTAAATCCTCCCTGCGGATAGCCTACCTCATTTGAGGTCACAAAAGGCTGGGGCGGCGGGTCGATATCCACGGCGGGGTTGCCCCCGTAGCCGCCAACCCGATGACCATTGACCACATCCTTCAATAACCGGTAGTTTGAAGTGCCGTGCACGTCGTGACAGGTGCTGCAATCAAGCGACATGGGCACGCCGGGGCCGGTCGTGCCCGCGCCCCATGCCGTGCCGGCGGAACCGTCTACCATATGTGTCGAGGTCGACGGGTTGCCCCGACCGACGTCCGAGAAGCCCCCGCCGTTCAGGACGGCCCCAACGACCGACTCCGTCGGGCGGGAAGAAGTCGTATCGAAGATACCGTCGACGATGTTGGTCGATGCCCCAGGCGCGTCGGTGCCGTGACAAGTATTGCAGAATTGCTGGACCGTTGTGGCGGTGGATAGCAGCAAGGCGCTCCTGGTTGATCTTCCACCCCAGGGATCGGCCCAGGTGATTGGACTTGTGGCCGTGTGTGCGCGGTGACAACCGGCGCACGAGTCCGTGTCGGCGACAAAATTACCGTGGATTGCAAAGTTGGCCTCGGCTGGACCGGCGAGGGCGATCAGGCTTATGAAAGCGAGCATGATAGCGAGGAAAAATCTCTTACGCATCAAACCACCGCCCGTTTGCTATCCGCGTCATTGCGAGGGCGTAGACCCGAAGCAATCTCATACCGGCACCAGTGTTTGAGGTCGCACGAGATCACCACGCTGGCTTCGCTCGCTCGCGATGACAGACAACTGCGTCATTGCAAGGAGTGTAGGGGCGGTTCGTCGAACCGCCCGTCACCCATGGCAATCTGTGACTTTGACCGCCGATAGCCACATGTAGGGGCACGCCGGTGGCGTGCCCGACCGACAGGGTCTCGCAGCGACGGCCATTTCATGACGTGATAGTGCCGTCCTCGGCATGGCCTTACCCTTGGCCGATTTTCCCCATGGGTAACGGTGAGTAAACACAGCGCAAGGCCAAAGAGGCAGCTCAGGCTAGCTGTTTACTTATGCGGAGGCAGAGTGGCAGAGCGCCTTACTCGATAACCGGCCTCTGGAAAGTGAAGGCCTTCCTTATGTCACAGAAAATTTCCAAAAAAACGGCCATCGGGTGGCATTTTTTGCATTCTTGGGCTTGACTGAAAGGCAAGTACCTGTAACAATAGTTACTAATTAAGGACCCTACAAAGCCTCGCTTTAAACATGAGGGGCATTGGCAGCACATGGCAAGCGCCCAGGAAGCAAGCGCCAGGAAGTGATGGACCAGTGGCTCTTGCCGGAAGTATGACTCTGAGTACCTGAGAATCGTAAGGTGGTATAGCAATCGTGTTGACATCTATCAGGTGCTACTCTATACTTCAGACTGTCGGTTGCACTAGACGGAGAGAGATGTGGATCGACTCGTTGCAGGAGGTCCAATTAATTAGGAGGTCACCAGTTGGCTATTAGCCGATGGTGGCCTCGTATTGTCTTTACCGGTAGCTCATCGCAGCCTTGTTCCGCTGCTTTGTCGTCTCCCTGGGCCGTAGAGATTAGTTCATGAGTAATCGTTTTGGAGTGGCGAGGGCAACTTTGTCTCTCCAAAAGTAACGAAAGTTACAAGCCTCGAAAGGAGGGTGAGAGTAAGGGCTTGGAACCTTAGTCAGGAGAAGGGAAATAGGGGCGAACAATCCCTCTCACAAGAAGTCTCGAAGAAAGGAGTGAAAAAATTGCAGATTACACGTAGACAGTTCGTACAGTACGTGGGAGCTGCGGCGGCGGCCATGGGCCTCTCGCAGGCGGCCGTCTTGAAGCTGACCGAGCGGATGGCGATGGGCGTTTATGCGAGGCCGACGGTCATCTTTCTCGAAGGCCAGGTCTGCGGCGGCTGTGAGACCTCGCTCTTGCAGTTGAGGCATAACAGCCACAGCGTTCTCGGCGCCGTCGGCATCCCGAACACTCTCGGGACCGCGTCGGTAGCGGGGTTGCCGGCCGGCGCGGCGGAAAATAACGCCTTGGACGTGCTGACAGCTATAGGCTATCCCGCAAACATGGGCGATGGCGGCTCGGCCGTCACGATCGATGACATCCTCCTCGACGTCCTCGACGTGAAATTGATCCGCATCGCGGGCAGCCCGGCTGGCGATCTCTATACCAACGAGCTACTGAAGTATTGTGACTCGAGCATCATCCCGGCTGGCGGTAACGCTGCGGTCACAGGTGGTTCATTCGGCGTGCTCGTCGTCACCGGCTCGGTACCGCTCGGCAACGGCGACAGCAAGACGATCGGCAAGAACGCCTGCATCAGCGCGTCGATGGGCAGCACTGCGTACACCGCTCAGGATCTGGTGGCCGCGCTTGCCAAGAGAGCCGGAGCCGTCATAGCAACTGGTACATGCGCTTCCTATGGAGGTATCCCGGCGGCGGTCAACCGCAACTACGACGCGGTCTCCGGCAGGTACAAGTACAACGGTGCCGGCACCGTCGATAGCACCCTGGCCGGATACACTGGTATGCCCCCGGTCGTCAAGGTGCCGAGCTGTCCGGTCAACCCGGTCGCCTTCTACCTCACGGTCGCTCAGTATATCGTTGACGTGGCCGTGGGCGGAAGCCTCTCGACCTTTGTGGCCAGGTTGACCAGCGATAACCGGCTTAAGGCCTTCAGCGCCGCTGGCGTGACGGTTCCGCTCTACAGCGATGCCATTCACGGTGGACGCTGCCCCAGGTATCAGAGTTACCTAAGTGGAACGTGGGCCGCCAAGTTCGGCGACAGCGGCTGCCTCTACCAGAGGGGCTGCCAGGGCCCGAACACCTTCGCGCCGTGCGCGGTGGGTGGCCCGACCGGAGGCTTGTGGAACGACTTCGCAGGGCAGTTCTGCATCAAGGAAGGCGCTCCATGTACCGGTTGCGCGAGCGACGGTTATCCGGACAAGTTCAGCGCGGTCGGTGGATTGAATACCTACACCAACAATGGCTACTAAATGAAAGGAGGGAGAGTAAAGAATGGCTGATAATCCCATCACTGGCGCAGTCGTCATGGACCCGGTGCCCCGCATCGAGGGTCACCTGGGCATCGAGCTATCGTTCACCGGAAGCTACACGACCGGCACGTCTGGTACCTGCAACAACGTGAACGCCAAAGGCGAGATGTACAGGGGATTCGAGAATATCCTCAAGGGCCACCATCCGACGGATGCGCTGCACATTACCCAGCGTATATGAGCTGTCTGACCGATTCCACATGGTCAGACTGCAAGTTTTGCAGTCGAAAATGCGCTGATACCGGCGTGCTCGAACCACCAGCCGCCGAACGACGTCGCTCGTCTCGTTCGGAACATCGCGCTGGGCGCCGAGTTCGTCATGTCGCACATCACCCACTTCTATCACCTAGCGGCTTTGAGCTACGTCCAGGGCCCGGGCATCGCCCCATGGACGCCGTACTTCGATAACAGCTACTACGTCGCGGCCTTGCAGAAGCCGGCCGGCCGGGATCTTCCCACCGGGACCGACGTCTGGGACAAGGTCATCGCCGACTACGTGGTCGCTCTGGGCATGAGAAGGGTCGCCCTCGATGCCGCGGCCATCTTCACCGGGCGCACGCCGATGCAGCTCAGCCTTGTCATCGGTGGCACAACCTATACGAAGAGCCAGGCGGATATCGACAAAGCGAGGACAAAGCTCAATGTGATCAAGGAATTCATCGCGAGGAACTACATCCCGCTCGTTGCGATCGTCGGTGGAATCCTCTATCCGAGCTACCTCAGCGTCGGCCGAGGTCACGGCAACCTGCTCGCGTGGGGAGTCTTCGATGAGGATCTGGCGGGAGGCAATAACCCGAATCGCCTGCTGAAGAGGGGCTATGTCCTCAACGGAAACAACGCCTCGCTCGTCAGGACTCTCGATCCGGATGCGCTCGTCTTCGAGCACACCAAGTACTCTCGTTACGACGACGATCCGACGAAGACCGTCCACAAGAACACCGCCGGACTCCAGCCGAAGAACGGCTACACCAACCCGAACTGGGCGAGCGGCTACACCTGGGCCAAGGCCCCGCGTATCCGCGTAGGCTCTACTAATTACCCGATGGAGGTGGGCCCGCTCGCGAGAATGGCCGTCCATGGCGCCGACAGAAGTGGTGCGAAGACCAACGTCTGGGACGATTACAAGCTCGGTGAGGCGCTCAGCTACCAGCCGGTCCACGCCCTGCTCGGTACCTTCGCTACTGTCAACTGGACGACGGGTATCTCGGTTATGGATCGCCATCTGGCCAGGGCGTTCGAGGCCATGAAGATCATCGACCGGATCACCGGAACGGGCGGTTGGCTCGACCAGCTCGCGCTGAAAGCCGAGGGAGCCAGCAGCTACACAGAGTGGACCATGCCGTCAGGTAGGGTTTCCGGCTACGGCGCCCACGAGGCCCCGAGAGGCGCTCTCGCCCACTGGGTCGAGGTGACGGACGGCAAGATATCCAACTACCAGTGCGTCGTCCCGACGACCTGGAACGTGGGCCCGAGGGATGCCGATAACACCATGGGCACGATCGAGCAGGCCATCAGCGGTGCGGCGATCTCCGGCGTCAAGTCCGGCGGGCAAGCCGTCCCGGTCGAGGCCCTGAGAATCGTCCAATCCTTCGACCCGTGCATCGCTTGCACGGTCCACGTCGTTGATGGCGAAGGGCTCTCCGGGAAGGAGGTGGGATAAATGAAGCGGTTACTTCTACTCGCAGTCATCACCGCCGCTCTCGTTCTCACCTTCGGCGGTGCGGCTCTAGCCAACTTCGGTATCCACGGTGCGTACATGGCGGATACCGATGCGTGCGCCGGCTGCCACAGGGCGCACACAGCGAACTCGGCTCTCACCTGGCAGGATTCCCAGGGCGGTAACAGGAGCGCCCTGCTTGTCGTGACGCCGAGCAAAGCGGCCTCGACGATAATGACCGACTTCTGCTACACCTGCCACGGTTCCGCCGCTCCTGGCGCTTCGACTGACGTCCAGACCGGAGTGTTTGACGCGAGCTCGAACGTCCCAACGGAAAACGGGATCGGCTTCCTGAACGGTGGTGGTTTCGACTCGGCTGAAGGTACGAACACAACCTCGTACCACATCGTGGACAACTCCTGGCTGATGTACGGTTCGACCGTTGCCACGAGCACCGGTTACACATCGTACAGCTTCACGCTCACCTGCACGCAGTGCCATGACGTCCACGGCTCGTCCAACTACCGCATCCTGAAGGATAAGGTCAACGGACACACCGTCGGCGGCTACACGGCAAAGACGGCGGGCGAGCGGGATACCTTCAACGGTATGCCGGTCCAGGATGG
>JAMCWL010000072.1 GCA_023481285.1 Actinomycetota bacterium
CGCTCGCTCAAGGTCGTTCAGGAAGGGAGGGTTAAGAGACTGGCGCCCCTTGAAGCCCTTGATTGCTATACTAAGGAAGTCGCCCGGAATACCTTGCATCCAATTAATTGAGCCGACGCGGAACCCGGGGCGATTCATGGCTAACCAAGGATCCGGATGGGGGAGACAAGCAAGATCCCCAGTCAATCAACCCGTATGTGTATGCGGACAACGATCCGGTTAATAAGGTCGATCCGGACGGCGATATTGCTTTCCTAGCAATAGCTGGTTACGGTGCCCTTGCAGTTGGCGGGACGTTCACAGCTCCGGCATGGCTTCTCTATGTGGCGGGCGCAGCTGTTGCGGTCGGTATTGGAGTTGGCATTGGGTGGGGGATTAGTCGTGTTAGGGCTAACTATTATGAAGGTCAACGTGCCAAACCACATACGAAGGGGAAAAGCAAAACGACTTGGGATACGCACTCAAAGCCACGACCAGGCCTAAAAGGTAAGAAACGGCCACCCTTCCGTAAAAAACCTCCAGGTCATAGAGGTCCTTGGCCGCCAAATAAGTAAACATACAATTAATATGTCTTGTTTATAAGGATTATTCTGATGGCGAAACGTAAAAGCAAATACGACAAAGCTCTAGAAGAGATAAAAAAAGAGAGCGCTGATGTGGAGCAAGTCTTATTGCTCCTTGAAGAAGCTTTAGAAGAAGGAGATGCGCAAGCCGCTTATGCATTAGGCACATGGTATCTACACGGCTACAATGTGAAACGAAATATCAAGAAAGCAATTGTTTTGTTAAATCAAGCGGCTGAGGCCAATGTGCCGGATGCTCTTTATGATTTAGCTGAGTGTTATAAAAGAGGCACAGGAGTAAAGAAAAACCTAGAATTGGCTCTTAAGTATTACAACAAGGCGGTAGCGCTCAATCCAAACAACGTGATTTACCACCTAAGTCGCGGTGATGTCTGGTTAGAGACCGGCGATTACGTCATGGCTATGGAAGACTGCAACAAAGCGATCGAGATAGATCCTCACAGCGTCGCGGCTTACGTCAGTCGTGGCAATGCCAGGGTAGAAATGGGCGATCTTGATGCAGCGATAGCAGACTATAGCAAGGCGATCGAGCTTGCTCCTGACGACGCCGACGTTTATTTCAATCGTGGCCACACATGGGTAGACAAGGGCGACTACGATAATGCTATTGCTGATTATGATAGGACGATCGAACTTGATCCTTGCGACGCCAGCGCTTACGTCAGTCGTGGCAATGCCAGGGTAGAAATGGGCGATCTTGATGCAGCGATAGCAGACTATAGCAAGGCGATCAAGCTTGCTCCCAACGAATCCAACTACTATTATAATCGCGGTATCGCCTGGTTTGAGAATTATGATTATGATGCGGCTATTTCCGATTATAACAAAGCAATAGAACTCGATCCCGATCAATCTGGTTACTACTTGAACCGCGGCGATGCTTGGTTCGATAAGGGTGAGCGTGATGCTGCTTTTGCGGACTATAGCAAAGCGATCGAGCTTGATCCCAAAAGTGCAGTTGCTTACGCTTGTCGCGGCAGAACTTTGTCGGAGAAGGGCGATTACGACGCGGCTCTAAATGATTATGACAAAGCAATCGAACTCGATCCTCAGGACATAAGCGCTTACTTATACCGCGGTACCACTTGGATTGATAAAGGCGAGTACGAGACTGCCATGAAAGATTTCAATAAGGCGATCAATTTGGGTCCAACCGACTCAAGCGCCTACTTTTACCGTGGCAATGGTTTGGCAGCAAAGGTCGACTATGACGCAGCCATCGCCGATTATAGTAAAGCAATCGAACTTGATCCTCGTAATGTCAGCGCTCACGCTAATCGTGGTAACGCTTGGGAAGAGAAGGGCGACTATGACGTCGCCATTGCTGACTACAGCAGGGCGATCGATCTTGATCCTAACGATCCTAGCTACTACTTTAATCGTGGCAATGCCATGTTAGAAAAGGATGACTACGACGCCGCTATTGTTGATTACAACAAGGCGATTGAGCTCAATCCTGGCAAATCCGACTACTACTATAACCGTGGCATTGCCTGGCAAGAAAAGGGTGACCAAGACGCCGCAGCCGCTGATTTCAACAAGGCGGAAGAGCTCGATTCTCGCAAAGCGAGCTCTTAGTATAATGCTACAGGTAACAGGATGCGTTTTTCGCCCTATTCCGGCCCACTGATTTCGGTTTAAACCGGTCACTTTTTGAGCCTTTCCGAATTCGACGGCCGGATTGCCGAAATAGGCGACCGGAATCAAACGAATTCAAGCGGCGCTAGGCAACAAAACGACTCAAACGGCAAACGGGGACGCAAATGGCAAAAGGGGACGTTGGTTGCGCAAGTTGCAATCCTACGCTGAACTCTGTAAGGCTGAGACTTACGGTTATGACAGCATCGGGAGGCTCACCTCCTGGATAAAGACAGGAGGGGCCGGAAATGCCAACGAAGCCTACACCTACGACGCAGCAGGAAATATAACCGCCAAAGGCACAAGGACATTTACTTACGACGCTGCCGACAGAATAACGAGCTCCAACCTCTACTCCGACTTCTCCTACGACGAGAACGGCAACCTGACGAGATACGTCTCATCAGACAACAAGACCTACGACCTTGCCTACAATGCCTACGACCAGCTAACCCAGGTCAAGATAGACGGCGTAATCAAAGCCAACTACGAATACAACTACAAAAACCTGAGAAGCGTCAAAAAAGACGCTGCAGGTGCAGTCGTAAAGCGCTACCACTACGACAAAAACGATCAACTGGTAAGAGAATCAGACGCAGCAGGAGCAACCGTAGCCTACTACACCTGGAACGACAAAGGTCAACCGGTATCTCTGACAAGAACGGTTAATCAGAACGGTACTCCTGTAACCGTAACTTATTACTATCATCTAAATGGCCATGGTGATGTTCGCATGCCAGGCTCCCATGGGAGGCATGGCATGTGAATTGATTAATCGCTGCCAAAAGCGCTTAACCAAAATACCAAGCAACCGCATAGAGCATGGGAGACAGCGCTGGAGGTTTATGGCGTGAAGGTTGTCGTGTAACGAGTTGCTGCAGTCTGTGCCGTAATCGTTCTATGAAAAGCGCTTGTTTATATATCGGAGTAATTTGTGCATTACTTTAGAGATTAATTGGATCTAAGAACCCAAGGACCAAAGTACCAGCTACGGCCAAGCGCGTGGGCCGGGGGGTTCGGGGGCTTCAGGGCGCCGTCCTTCTTCTAATCTTTCCGGCATGAAGGCGTGCGGAAGGAGATCGGAAGCCTTCATTTCAAGTATGTGGGTTCCCTTCATGGACGCCATGATGACGGTCATATCGGGGTTGAATTCGACGAAGACCTGGCGACAGCTTCCACATGGGCAGCACGGCTCTTCCCCGCCGCAGACGACGGCCATCGCCGTGAACTCCCGCCTGCCCTCGGAGACCGCGTTGAAAATCGCGACCCGCTCGGCGCAGATCGACTCTCCGTAGACCGCGTTTTCAACGTTAGCGCCGGAAAACATAGTACCGTCCGGACAAAGTACAGCCGCGCCTACTTTGAAGTTCGAGTAAGAAGCGTACGCGTGTTTCCTCGCCTGTTTCGCCGCCTCGATGACGCCTGCAAGCTCGTGCTCCATCAGTAACCTCCGGTTCCGACCGATGACCGATGACCGCCAAACCATTGCCTTTAAGAGCTAATATTTTGGCCTACGATCAACCCCATAGCGGCGGTCGGCGGTCTTTCGCCGTCGGCGGTCGGTTTTCTACTTTTCAGCCGTTATTTCCGCTCTTTTAGTTATCAAAACCTTTGCGATGCGTCGCCCGTCAACTTCCTCAACGCGAAAGGTCAGGTTTTCAAAATCGGCCTGGTCGCCCGGGTTCGGAATGCGTCCCATCAGGCCGACGACGAAACCTCCGATGGTATCGATATCATCGTGCTCGAGATCGACGCCGAGTAGCTCGTTCACCTCGTCGATGCTCACGCGCGCGTCAACGCGAATCGTGTCGGTGTCTACATACTCGACGGTCGTCTCGACCACGTCATACTCGTCGAAGATCTCACCGACAAGTTCCTCGAGAACATCTTCGAGCGTGACGAGTCCGGCCGTTCCTCCGTACTCGTCGACGACTATCGCGATGTGCTGATGTTTGCGCTGGAGCTCCCGGAGTAGTTCGTTAACCTTTTTCGACTCCGGCACGAAGTAGGCCGGACGAAGGATAGCCTTGACATCGAGCTCCTTGGCTCCCTGCGCCAGTTGAACCAGAACATCCCTCGAGTAGGCAATGCCGACGATATTGTCGATACTCTCTTCGAAGACGGGCACCCTGGAATGACCCTCGTGGACGAAGAGTTTCATGAGCTCCTCGATCGGCTCGCCCGCCTCGATGGCCACCATCCCCGTCCGGGGAACCATGACCTCGCGGACGACCGTGTCGCCGAACTCGAAGATCGAGTGGATGAGCTCCTTCTCATCCTCCTCGATGATCTCCTCCTCCTCCGCCATCGTGACCAGCGCCTTGATCTCTTCCTCGGAGGTAAAGGGCACCTCCTTGACGGTCTTGCCGCCCGTAATGAGGACGAATAGGTTCGCGATCCAGACGAAGATATGGACTAAGGGCGAAAGGACGGCGTTTAGCACATTCATAACTGGCGCAACCCATAATGCTATCCGCTGTGCGTTCTGGGCCGAGAAGGTCTTCGGCGTTATCTCACCGAATACGAGGACGATGAATGCGGCCAGGCCGGTCGCGATCGCCGCTACGTAATGGCCGGTGTAAGTCGCTACGATGACAGTCATGATCGACGCGATGGCTATATTTACCACGCTGTTCAAGAAGAGCGTCGTTGCGAGAAAGCGGCCCGGATGTTCCAAAAGCCTGTCCAACGCTTTTGCTCCGGCAACTCTCTGTTCCATGAGGTGCTTTGCCCGGAGCCGGTTCATCGAAGTCAGCGCCGTCTCAGCGGCTGACGTGAACGCCGCCACGCCGAGCAAGAATATGATTCCAATTATATAGACCCAGTAAGGCAAAAAGTTTTTGATCCTCCTTCTCAGAAGAATAGCTGAAACACGATGATTGTCACGAGGATACCGATTGCTATCCCCGATACTATCTCCAAGTAAGTATGGATGCCTGCTTCCACCCGGCTGTGCAAAACAAGCACGGCCATAATGAGGCCGAGCGTGGCGACAAGCGCATTTCCGCTTATGACTGCGATGGCCGTAAAGAGCGCTCCGGCAAGAGCCGAGTGGCCGCTCGGCCAGCCACCCCTCAGGAAATCACGCCCGCCTATCGCCGCCTTGGCCGCCAGAACGACAATCGTGACGAGCAGGAGGGCGACCATCGTGACGTGAAGCGGCTGTTCCCGGACTTTCTGAAGGGCGCTCAGCGTTACCGGGTTCAGCCGCTTGTAAAAGACAAAGTAAGCGACGACCAGCGAATTCAGCGCCGCCACCAGAACCCCGGCCGCCGACACATCTTTCGCGACCTGAGCGAGGGGATCAAAAGAGCCCGTCGTCAGATCGATCGTCGCTTCAATGGCCGTATTGAAGAGCTCGGCTATTATGACGAGGGCGATCGCGAAGAAAAGCGTCAGATATTCAATTCGTCCGATGTTAAAGATCAGGCCCAGCGAGAGGACGAGGGCGGCGGCGGCTACGTGAATGCGCATGTTGCGCTGACTGCGAAGGACGTAAATGATCCCGTCGATCGAGTAGTTGAAGCTTTTTACAAGCGGTCGACCTCTCATCTAGCTCTCGAAGACACCTCCGAAGAAGGGCCGAAGCAGTTCCCTCTCCCTCGCCTCCATCTGCTGCGCCTCTTCCGGTTTTTCATGATTGTAACCCAGAAGATGAAGTATGCCGTGAACGAGAAGGAGGCCGATCTCCGCTTCCAGCGAATGGCCCATCTCCTGGGCCGTCAAGCGCGCTATGAGCGGCGAGATGACCACGTCGCCGATGAGCCGCGGCTCTTCGAAATCCCGGCCGGTGAGAACCTCATCTTCCATCGCGAAAGAGAGGACGTCGGTCGGCTCGGGGACACCCCTGTACTCCTCGTTAAGCCGGCGCATCTCGTCGACGCCTACAAAGGCCACCGACAGCTCGGCCTCCATCGACGCCCCTTCCAACTCCAGGGCGTGCTCGGCCACCCGCCGGATGAGGTCTTCGTCGACCGGGATATCCTGCTCGTTACTTAGCAAAATTGCCATTCGCGCTCCTTATCGGGAGGGCCGGCAAGGGATATTCGATTCTCGTATGATAAATGGAGATTAAGATTTGCGTGAAACTCGTGATGATTCTATCCAGGTCCTTCAGGGTCAGGTCGCTCTCGGAAAGCTGCCCGTCATCGAGTTTCTGCTGGATGACGCGCTTGATCAACTGCTCGAGGCGGTTTGGCGTCGGTTTGGCGATCGTCCTCGCGGCGGCTTCGACGGAATCCGCCAGCATGACGAGGGCGGCCTCCCGGCTTCTCGGCCGGAAGCCGGAATACCGGAAGTCCGATTCACAAACCTCCTCCTTCACCAGGTTCTCCTTGGCCCGGTGATAGAAGTAAGAGACGATGCTCGTTCCGTGGTGCTCCTTGATAACGTCGATAATCTCTTTCGGGAGCCCTTCACTCTCGGCGATCTCGACTCCCTCTTTAACGTGGCTCGTGATGATAAGGCAGGAGAGATTCGGGTTCGTATGGTCGTGGGGGTTTTCGCCACCGATCTGATTCTCGACGAAGAAGAGGGGCCTCTTGATCTTGCCGATGTCGTGATAGTAAGCGCCGACCCTGGCGAGCAGCGGGTTCGCCCCGACGAGCTCGGCCGCGGACTCGGCGAGATTTCCCGTCATCACCGAATGGTTATAAGTGCCGGGCGCCTTGATCATCAATTCCCTTAAGATCGGCTGGTTGGCGTATGAGAGCTCGACCAGGCGGATGTCGGTCGTGATACCGAAGACTTTCTCGAGGAACGGGAGGACGCCGATCGTAAGAATGGAAGCGACCATTCCACCCGCCAACCCCCAACCCAAGTTACTCGCCATCTCTTCAAGCGATAACGAGGTGGATATAAAGGTCATCGCAATCGCCAGCCCGCCGATGACGAGACTTACCAGGAAGCCCCCACGAGCAAGGTCGGTCCGGTGTTTGATGTGTGCGACCGTATAAATGGCAAAAAGCCCGCCGAGCAGCCAGATCAGCAGAAATCTGAAGTCCTGGCCGGCGATAAGACCGGAGTAAAGCGCGGTCACGATGACGGCGCCGATGGCCAGCTCGACGTTGAAGAGAAGGGTTGTCAGCATACCCGCGGCCACCACCGGGACCAGATAGAGCATCGAAAAGGAGGTAACGATCTTGGCGATAAGGACGGTCCCCACAATAATTATGGCGAGGACGAGCAGGAGCCTGCCGTTATCGTATATCTTCCGCTGGAAGTTATGGAGGTAGAGAGCGAACGCGGCGATTATTGCGAAGGAGATCAGCCCGTACCCGGTGGCCCTTGTCGTATCTACCCGCCGGCCGAGAAGGCCCACCTCGCGCAGCAATTTGATCTGCGCATTCGTGACGATTTTGCCCTCGCCGACGATCTCTTCGCCTTTTTGTTTACCGATGACGACGGGCTTCACATCGGCCGCCGCGTCTTCTCTTAACTGTTCCGTCTTCGCTTTGTCGAAGAGGTAGTTTGAGGCCAGATGGGCGGATCCAACCTCGGCGACAACCTGGTTAACTACAGGATCGCCAGCCGATTCATAAGCCGCTTTGACCAACTTTTCTCTCTTGATGGCCAGATCGTCGCTCGTGACCTGTTCGGAGTAGAGGCGCTGGAGGATGGCCGCCACGCGTCCCTCGGCCTCAGCAAGCTGGTCATAGGTCAAAGCGGTCATCTTGTCAAAACCGACCCGCGCGATCGAATCCCCGGCCTCTTGGACGGCGATCTTGTAGCGATCATCAGGCGTAAGCTGACTCTCTTTCAACTTGCCGGCCGCCGAGAAAACCCTGTGCACCCCCTCGATAGAGCGGGCTTCCGCACCAAGGTCGCGGTTGTAAACCTTACCGATGGTTTTCTTGGCCTCGGCTCGTTGTTGTGCGGTCGCCTCATCGTCGATAACTTGGATGTCACGCGGGGCCTTGACCGTTTTCTGGCTTGGCTTTCCGGGCTGTAGCCCGGTCACTCTATCGGGAAAGAAATCGACGACGAGAACGAGCGTCAGCGCGATGAAAACACAGGCCGCGAAGAGCCAGCGACGCCAGTGCCAATCCCGCCAAGCCGCGGCAACCTTAAGTTCCCTTATCTTTTCGAGACCCGGGTTTTCGGTCATCTCATCCTTGTTCCGCTGGTCTCTCCTCGTCATAGCGCTTGTATGCTTGGACGATCGACTGGACCAGACTGTGCCTGACGACGTCCCTGGCCGTCAGGTGCTCGAAGGCGATATCCCCCGTGCCCTTCAGGATCTCTTCGATCAAGAGGAGTCCTGATAATTGACCTTGCGGCAGGTCTATCTGCGTAACATCGCCCGTCACCACCATCTTCGACCCAAATCCAAGCCTGGTCAAGAACATCTTTATCTGTTCGGGAGAGGTGTTCTGGGCCTCGTCCAGAATGATGAAGGAGTCGTTGAGCGTGCGCCCTCTCATGAAGGCGAGAGGCGCCACCTCTATCGTTCCCCTCTCCATCAACTGGTGGAACTGTTCGGCCTCCATCATATCGTAGAGCGCGTCGAAAAGGGGGCGGAGGTAGGGATCGACCTTCTCATGAAGGGTTCCCGGCAGATAACCTAGCTTTTCGCCCGCCTCAACGGCCGGCCTCGTAAGTATTATCCTCCCGACCTCCTTGTTCTTGAGCGCGCGAACGGCCGCCGCCATAGCGAGATAGGTCTTGCCCGTTCCGGCGGGACCGATGGCGAAGGTGATCGTGTGCTTGCGGATGGAATCGACATAGCGCTTCTGGCCGACGGTCTTGGGCCCGATCGGTTTCCCGCGGTGAATCAATATAGTATCGCTGAAGATCTTTGCGGGCGAGATATCCTCACCGCCGAGGATCACTTCGATCGCGTGCTTCACAAGATGGGGAGTCAACTCTTTGCCGGCGGCGAGGAGGTCGAGGAGCTCTTGGAAAACAGTGGCGACCGCCTTAACCTCCTCCGGCTCGCCGGTGATCGTTATCTCGTTGCCCCTCACCATTATGTCGCTTTTGAACTTGCTCTCTATTAACTTAAGAAAGCCGTCCCGGTGACCGAGAAGAGCTACCATGGACAAATCTTCTGGAACGACTACCTTGACTTGCCTTTCAGCCGTCAAATCTAAGCTTCATCCCTTCGAAAAATCAGAATCCGGAAATCGACATCGCTTATATTGCGATGTTCTGAAATTATAGCATGACAAGTGTGGTAGATGCCGCGAGTCTCGGTTGGATTCCGGGTTCCGGTCTGGGGCTCCGGTCTGGTTTGCGGTTTCTCGACAATACCGGCATACCCTCAAACCCAGAGACGAAGGCTTTGAAAAGCGATTGCTCGACCTCCATGTCAACCCACTACCACCATTTTCTATGTCATCTGTCATCGGTCGGCGGTCATGGTCATCGGTCGTCATACCTTTGGTGCGCCTCCTAGCCCGGCGGCCAAGTAAATCTCCTACCGCCAAGCAGGTGCAAGTGTACGTGGTATACATCCTGCCCGGCACCGGGGCCGTTGTTGAAGACCAGCCGATATCCATCGGCGGTCAGACCCTTGGCGGCCGCTATCTTCCTTGCCGTTACGACCAACTCTCCCACAAGCGACGCATCTTCATCGGCAAGTTCAGCGATGGCGGGGATGTGCTTCCTCGGAATAACAAGCACGTGCACAGGCGCCTGGGGGCGAATATCTTTGAAAGCGATGACATCGTCGTCCTCGTAGACTACTTCCGTCGGTATCTGACCCGCCGCAATCTTGCAGAACAAGCACTCACTTTCCATGCATACTCCCTTCTACTCTTTTAACCTACCATACAACGTGTTTCCTCGGCTCTCAACGGCTTCGACCTCGACCAGCTTGCCAGCGAGCCCGTCGGGGCCGTTAAACCTCACCCTAAGGTAGTTGTCGCTCATTCCTACCCAAGCGCCTGGTTCCTGATTCTCGGCGATGACCTCCAATTCCTTCCCGACAAAACTCGAGGCATAACCGGAGGCGAGCCTCTGCTCAAGCGACATCAACCTGTGAAGGCGCTCCTCTTTAACGTGAGCGGCGAGCTGCCCAGGCATCTCGGCCGCGGGCGTACCCGGTCTGGGCGAGAAGCGAAACGCATGCACCTTACTGAAGCTTACTTTTTCGATCAAATCGAGGGTCTTTTCGAAATCAACCTCCGTCTCACCCGGAAAGCCGACCATCACGTCCGTCGTTATCGCCACGCCGGGGATCGCCTTACGGATGCGCCCGCACATCTCCAGGAATTCTTCCCCCGTATAGTGGCGATTCATCGACTTGAGAATAGGGTCGCTCCCGCTCTGGAGGGGGATGTGAAAATGGCGACAGAGCCTGCCAGATCGAGCGGCAAGCTCGATGATTCTCGGGGTGATCTCGCGTACCTCGATCGAGCTCAAGCGTATCCTCGGACCCCGTGCGACAGCTAGATTGGTCAAAAGATGGTCAAGCCGCTTCCTCGGTTTGAGATCGGCTCCGTAGTGGCCGAGATGGATGCCGGTAAGAACGACCTCCTCCGCGCCTCCATCCGCCAGAATGGAAACCTCTGCAAGCACATCGTCAAAGGGCTTGCTTGAAAGGCAACCCCTGACATAGGGCACGATGCAGTAGGCGCAGAAGCTGTCACAGCCGTCCTGAACTTTTACGAGCGGCCTGGCGTGCCCGGTAAGGTCTACCCCCCCTTCGTCCCGGTAAAGACCGGGCGTCACACCAAGAGCGTCCGCTATCATCTTTGCCAGCTCGGCTTTCAAGGCATTGCCGACGATCATCCCCGTGCCGTTCAGTAAGCGCTTTATCTCCTCGCCAGCCCCGTCCGCGTAGCAACCTGTCACGACGATCAGCGCCGCCGGATTAAGCTTGCCAGCCCGGCGAATCAGTTGCCTTGCCTTGTGGTTGGCGGTTCCAGTTACGGTACAACCGTTTACGACATAGACGTCGGCCGGAAGATCGAAAGCAACCCGTTCAAGGCCGATCGCGATCAACCCGCTGGCGAGCTCATCTCCCTCATATTGATTTACCTTGCAGCCCAAAGTGCGAAGGGCAAATGTGTAACCGTTAATCAAAAGACCACCTTTGAAAAGAATATAAATGATATCGATTATTATTCTGCATAGATATGCCTGGGTGCGCAATGAACACTTAGCCATCAGCCGTCAGCCGTTAGTTATCAGCTAAAGGCATTGTCATCCTGAGGAAACGAAGTGACCGAAGGATCTCCGTGCGGAGACGAAGGCTGGTGATAGCGCTGAGATTCTTCGGGCCTTATGGCCCCCAGAATAACCCCCAAGAAGCTGACGGCTGAAAGCTGACGGCTGACGGCTGACGGCTGACGGCTGACGGCTGTTTATGCACTT
>JAMCWL010000039.1:0-33078 GCA_023481285.1 Actinomycetota bacterium
ACGACGCTCTTCCGATCTGCAATTACGAAGTCCTCGATATCGCCATTCAGAACTGTCTGGACGCTTCCCGTCTCTTCGCTTGTTCTATGATCCTTTACCATCTGATATGGGTGTAGAACATACGAGCGTATCTGGCTCCCCCACGCGATCTCTCTTTTCTCGCCTCGAAGATCGGCCATTTCGCGCTCCCGCTCCTCGCGAACCCGCTCGAAAAGACGGCTCCTGAGAATCTTCATCGCCGTCTCGCGGTTCTTAAGCTGGCTACGCTCGCTCTGACACTGAGCCATGAGGCCGGTAGGAAGGTGAGTGATGCGAACCGCCGAGTCGGTCACGTTGACGTGCTGGCCCCCGGGGCCCGTCGCGCGATATGTTTCAACTCTTAGATCCTTCGGGTCTATCGTGACTTCGACCTCTTCCTCAACCACGGGAATTACGTCTACGGACGCGAAAGAGGTATGACGCCGGCCCTGAAAGTCGAATGGCGATATCCTGACGAGGCGGTGAACGCCCTTTTCCGCCTGGAGAAAGCCGTAAGCGTAACGTCCATGAACGATAAAGGTGGCGCTTTTGATGCCCGCTTCCTCTCCGGGGGTGACGTCGTTCAACTCGACCGAGAACCTGTGATCCTCAGCCCAGCGAACGTACATACGCGTGAGCATCTCGGCCCAATCCTGGCTTTCCATCCCCCCGGCTCCAGGATGGATCGAGATGATTGCGTCTTCCTCATCAAAATCGCCGGTAAACCAGCTTCTTAGTTCGAGGTCGTCGACGTCTCGAGATAGACGCTTAAGCGCCTCTCCGACCTCCCGGCTGTGCTCTTCATCGCCCTCGGCAACTGCGAGCTCATTTAAGACCCCCAGATCCTCCAGGCGTTCTCTGAGTGAACCCCAGAAAGCTACGTCGTCCTTGAGGCCAGACAGCGCCGTCATTTTTTTCTGGGCGCTTGCAGGGTCGTCCCAAAAATTGGGTTTTGCCGCTTCTTCTTCCAGAAGGGCGGCTCTGCTTCGTTTGCCCTCTATGTCAAAGGTACTCCTTAATCTTCTCTAAGCGCTCGCTTAAGTTCTTTATCTCATCCGAGTAATCGATTAGCAATTTTGCCTCCATTGTAATAAAGCTATCAGCTATCAGTCGTCAGCTATCAGCTAAAGGCTTTGTCATCCTGAGGAAAGCCGAAGGCCGACCGAAGGATCTCAGCTCGTCCGAGCGATTTGTTGTGGCACTGAGATTCTTCGGACCCTAAAGGTCCTCAGAATGACATCTAAAAAGCTGACAGCTGAGAGCTGAGAGCTAAAGGCCATTGGCCGTTATTGTGCTCCACAGCATTTCTTGTACTTCTTTCCACTACCGCAAGGGCAGGGATCATTGCGCCCGATCTTATCGCTCTTCGCTTCACGCCGTGGCTCGCCGCCAGCATTCGTCACAACGGGCTGGGGCACCGCCTCAACCGGTTCCTGATGGACCTGGACATGGAAGATATAGCGGACGACGTCCTCTTTGATCTTGCCGATGAGCGCCTGGAACATCTCATAGCTCTCGGCCTTATACTCGACCAGGGGATCACGCTGTCCCATGCTGCGCATCCAGATACCTTCTTTAAGGATGTCCATTTCGCGCAGGTGGTCTCGCCAGCGCTCGTCGATTGCCTGGAGCATGACCATTTTCTCGAGCTCTCTTAGGAGCTCTTCACCGAATCCTTCTTCACGGCGCGCGTAAATCTCTCGCGCAATCTCATACAGCCGCTCGGTTATCTCTTCCGGCGACAGGTCCTCAAAATCGGCCGCCTTGACGGAGATGGGAATGTAGATCGGTAAATCGTCGGCAAGGCCCTGGAGATCCCACTCCTCTTCATACTGAGCCGCCGTGTGCTTGGCAACGAGACCCTCCAGAACCTCGTCGGTCATCTCCTCAATCTGGTCTTTGAGGTTTTCGCCGGTTAGTACTCTCGCCCGCTCTTTATAGATGACCTCGCGCTGCGTGTTCATCACATCGTCATACTCAAGAACGTTCTTACGGATACTGAAGTTCTGCGCCTCCACTTGCCTCTGGGCCGTCTCGATCGTCTTTGTGATGAGCGAGTGCTCGATGGGTTCCTCCTCCGGAAAGCTCAATCGCTCCATTATCGCCTTGACCCGGTCACCGCCGAAGAGGCGCATGAGGTCATCCTCGGTCGAGAGGTAGAAGCGAGAGGAGCCCGGGTCGCCCTGGCGCCCCGAACGGCCCCTCAACTGGTTGTCTATGCGCCTGGCTTCATGACGTTCGGTGCCGATGACGTGAAGACCGCCCGCCTCGATGACCTCGCGCTGCGCACCGACGGCTGGCGGACTCCCACCGAGGATGATGTCGACGCCTCGACCCGCCATGTTCGTCGCGATGGTCACGGCCTCTTTCCGCCCCGCTTGCGCGATGATCTCCGCCTCGCGCTCGTGGTGCTTGGCGTTCAACACCTGGTGCGCGATGCCCCGGCGGCTTAGCAGCTTCGAAAGATGTTCGTTCTTTTCAATCGAGACCGTTCCGACCAGAACCGGCTGGCCGCGCCCGTTGCAGTCGATGATATCTTCGATGACCGCGTTATACTTGGCCTCCTCCGTCTGGTAGATGAGATCTGGGAGATCCGCCCTTATCATCGGCTTGTTCGTCGGTATGACGACGGTTTCCAGCTTGTATATCTCGCGGAACTCGTCGGCTTCGGTCGCCGCCGTACCGGTCATGCCGGCCAACTTCTCATACATGCGGAAGTAGTTTTGGAGGGTGATGGTGGCGAGCGTCTGGTTCTCCTCGCGAATCTTCACCCCCTCCTTCGCCTCAATCGCCTGGTGAAGGCCCTCCGAGTAACGCCGGCCGAACATGAGGCGACCGGTGAACTCGTCGACGATGATGATCTCACCGTCCTTAATGACGTAGTCGCGGTCTTTGCGATAGAGGGAGTGCGCGACCATGGCCTGCTTGGAAATGTTCCTGATGTGATCGCGCTTGATGAGCTCGTCAAAGGAGAGCTCTTCCCGGCGCTCCTCCTCATACTCTCCACCAAAGAGATCTTCCACGCGATACCCAAAGGCGCGAGCTATTTTCTCCTGCCCGCGGGCGGTCTCTTTAACGTGCCGCTCCTTCTCGTAGACGATGTAATCGAACTTCTCTTCAAACTCGGCGTCGTCCTCCTTGTCTTCGGGCGTTATCGGCTCGCGCGGCTGGATTTTCAAGCGCATCGATGCAACCGCCTGGTTAACTTTGACGTATAAGGCGCTGGCCGACCAGGGGGCGCCCGAAATGATGAGAGGCGTTCGCGCCTCGTCAATGAGGATGGAGTCGACCTCGTCGACAATGGCGTAGTGGAAGTCGCGCTGCACGCGCTCCTCCAGATGGATGACCATGTTGTCCCGGAGGTAGTCGAAGCCGAACTCGTTGTTCGTCCCGTAAGTCACGTCCGAGTTGTAGGCCGCCCGGCGCTCCTGCGTCTCCGAATCGTTCTGGATAACGCCGACAGAGAGGCCGAGGAAGCGGTAGATCTGGCCCATCCATTCCGCGTCACGCCTGGCCAGGTAGTCGTTGACGGTGACGACGTGGACCCCCCGGCCGGTAAGCGCATTAAGGTAGACGGGGAGGGTCGCCACTAGCGTTTTTCCTTCACCGGTTCTCATCTCGGCTATCTTGCCTTCGTGAAGGACGACGCCGCCCATAATCTGGACGTCGAAGTGGCGCATGCCTAGAGTGCGCTTTGATGCCTCCCGGACGACGGCAAAGGCCTCCGGAAGCAAGCCGTCAAGCGACTCGCCCTCAGCAAGACGTGCCTTGAACTCGCTCGTCTTGGCCCGTAGCTCCTCGTCCGAGAGCTTTTCAATCTCCGGTTCAAGAGCATTTGCCGCCACGACGCGCTCTTCAAGTATCTTTAACTTACGTCCCTCGCCGAGACGAAGGACGCGTTCGAGTAAACCCATTTGGCGCTGCCACCCCATCGAAAAACTTCGGCCCATTTTAACATGTTTGTGCGGGGCTTCACAGCAACGGCCCTCACCCTAAGCACTCGGCTTCTTAAGTTGAAGCAAGCACGAGTGAGATTATATTATAGCTGAGATAATATATTGCGAGCTGAGTCAGGTATATTCCTGATTGACCAGCGCGTCTGAAATAAGAGAAAAGGCGAGATGAGATGCGGCAGTCGTTGTCATTATCCTCAGGCCAACTCCTCGGCCTTCCCGTCTCCCGCCATCGAGCCTTGGATGAAGAGGAAGAGGCCGAGCGCGACCACGACGTCGCCCGGGCTGAGCACCGTGGGCTGAGGGTAGGGCGGGGGCAGCGCGACCCAGTCACCCAAAAAGCCCAGCAGAGTCCTGGACGTCGCGGGGACGTGGAGGCCGTTTACCGCCTTTAGCTCGTTCTCCCTTAACTGCACTTGAGCGTCGTAGAAAGGCATCCCTTGATTGAGAGCGATGACCGTAAAGTTCATGACGATGCCGGCTAGAACGAGGGCGACATAGCGCTTTTTAACATTGGCGATAAGGGATATGGCGATCAGCACAAAGCTCACCAGGTAGATGATGAAGAGAAGCTTGTAATCGACCCTGTCCACCAGGTAACGCAGTGATGCTTGGATCAAAAAGGCGATGGGAATCAACCACCAGAACGGAAAGTGAAGAGCGGCCAGACGAGATAGCTTACCCCTCCTTAGCCAGCCCACAACCAAAGCAAGAACGGCTGCCAGCGCCATTACGCCCCCATATGAAGCGGTTTCCTGAGGAAAGGATAGAGTAGGGTCCAGCCTAGGTCAAGCGCCAATTACGATCCAGAATGCCCCGCTTGCTCAGGAAAGACCAGAGGGCCCTGACCACCTTTGGATCGTAAAGAATGCTCTGGTCGCGCTTTATTTTTGCGAGAGCTTGTGCCTCGTTCAAACGCCTTTCAATGGTCATATCATTGGTGAGATCGTCAAAACGGCTGGCGACCGAGATGATGCACGCCCCGAAAGTCATTCCATTGGTGGCATAAGATGCGTGGTGCATTCTCACCATCTCCGACGCGTCCCTCACGAACTCCACCTTTTCGATGATTTCGGCGCCTATGGCGGCGTGGTCTACGCCCGACTTTTCAGCTTCTTCATCGACGGCGATCATGCCGATATCATGGAGCAGCGCCGCGTAACCGACCAGCTCGAGGTCCTTTCCGTGCAGTCCCATCTCCCTCGCTATGCCGGTGGCGATCTCGGCGACGCGCTCCGCGTGCCCCCGCCTGTCGGGATTTTGGGCCTCGATGGTGTTTGCAAGGGCCTTGATGGTATTCGTGTAGACTTTGCGGATGTCCATGTAGAGCTTGAACGAGTGCCTGGTAACTACAAGAGGCAGAAAGAAGAAGAGAGCGCTCCACGCTCCCATCGTTCCGTAGAGGAGCGCCAGGAGAATGCCGAGGGATGAGAAGGTCAGGTAAAGGGGGAAGAGAAACTTACCGGAAGAGGCGAGCGCGGACAAAGAGGGAACCCGGCGCCTCAGCTTCGACAGCTCGTCCATAAGGATCTCAAAAGCAAAATAGGTGGTGGACATCGCAAAAAGGGCCGGAAATCCACCGATGGGATCTATCTTGCCAATCTCGCCCCTGAACAGGTAAAAGACAGCGGTAGCCGCCGTGGCCGTAACCGATTTACTCGTCACCACGAAACCGATGCCGCCGCTGTTACGCCACGATCTCTTGATTAGCGCAGCGATTAGCGTCCCACCCGTGACGACGAGCAGCGTTTTCGGCAACGGCAAGAGGGCGATACTGGCGACCACAACCGCACCGTCAACTGAAACCGATCCTCCCTGGGGGAGTTGGACATCCATCAATCCGGCGATGACCGCGCATGCCACAAAGAAAATGGCGGCCAGGCCCAGCTTATCCATCCACACAAAGGGCAAGAATACGACCAGGATAATGAGGCCCAGGATGACGACGATTGCCTTTATGAGCACCAGCTCACTAAGTTTTCTCCGTAACAACCTCTTCGGCCCCTTTCCGGGATTCAAGCTCCTGGTAGTAGTCCGTCGCATCGAGAAAGGCCTGCACTGTCGCGGAGTCGAACTGAGAACCGCTGCACCGGATTAGTTCATGATAAGCATCCTCGACGCTCATCGCGTTCCGGTATGGACGGGCGCTCGTCATCGCGTCAAAGCTGTCGGCGACGGTAAGAATTCTGGCCATAAGGGGGATTTCCTCTCCCTTCAAACCGAAGGCATAACCGTTTCCGTCGACGTGCTCGTGGTGATAGAGAACGGCCGAGAGGGGCTCTCGGAGGAAATCGACCTCGTGTATTATTTGCGCTCCAATCTTTGGGTGTTCCTGTATAAGCTGATACTCGTCGCTTGAAAGCTTGCCCGGCTTGCTCAGGATCTTGCGCGAAACGCCGATTTTCCCGACGTCGTGGAGGAGGGCGGCATACCGGATCATCTCGATCATCGCCTCGGAAAACTTCATATAACGAGCTATTTTTTCCGCGTACTCCGCAACTCGCTCCGAGTGCCCGCGCGTATACGGGTCTTTAGCTTCAAGCGCCTGGACCAAGGAGCGAACGGTCTCAAGGTAGGCGTTCTTCAATTTCATATAGACCTGGAAGGTCTGGCGGGCGATGAGAAGAGGGATGATGAGAAGGGAGATTCCCACAGCGCCTGTACCCGAATATAGGTAAGCGAGTACGACTCCGATAACCGTAAGAGCAAGATGGTTAGGTACCATCCACTCGTACTGGTAGGCCCAAATGCTAAGTGGAGAACTATCTTCAGCAATACCAACATAGATTGAAACGAAAAATGTATTGGCCAGGAAAAATGTTGCAGCCGCCAGAAAAATCGGCAAAAGGGCAAATGGATAAGATAGGTGTGATGGATTACCGTAGGTTCCGCCTGCCAAAAGGTAGACGATTCCGGCAAGGCCCATTGAGATGGCCAACTGTCCGGCGTTAAAGCCCATTGTGAGAGCCGGCAGCCGCAATCTCAGATCGTCCCAGTTAAAAACGGATACCGCCTCGATAAGCGCTGCCGCGGCCGGGCCGAAAAGAAGTAAAGCGGAGAAGGTTACCAGAAAACTAACGGACATTGCAGCGCTCTTTTGAAGATTGATTTTCAGCGACTCGGAGACGATGGAAAGGAAAGCAAACAAAAGTACTTCCGGCCAGTCCCTAGCGATGGCTTGACCCCATCGCATTAGGAGAAACGCCAGAAAGAATAGACCGCCAAGGGCGACGGCTAACCGGTAATTCTGAAAGCCAGGCGACGCTCTTCCCATCCGTCTTTCACTAGTGATTATAGCCCTAAACCAAGGGCTTGCTCTTTATGTAATTGAAATTATCGGAAGATAGCCCAGAAAAATTAATGGACCGACATCATTTTTAGCAAATCTTACCTGCCGGTTGTGCCCGCGCCGCCAGCGAGAATGAGGCTGGCGAGAGTGGCCAAAGCCAAAAAAATCCTAGCCTTCATTTGAAAGGAGACCCCCCAGAGGGTTTTTCCTTCTCCGCTTAATCGGAAAGGAGAGGCCGCTCCGCTTTGGTATGGCTTTACTTACGACTGTTTGCTTGATGTCGGTCCAAACTTAATTATATCGTTTTCAAGAAGCTGAAGCGACGGTTTATCGCATCGAGGGTCGCCCGGACAATCGAGTCCTTATCATTCTGCCGAACCAGGGCAGAGCCGGCGAGACTGCTCTCACCGGATGAACCAACAAGGGTTATGCAGGCCACAGCCACTTTCTCTTTACCCAGATCAGCTACGGTCACATCCTCCAGCGCAAAGCAGAAAGAGGACGGGATAAATTGGGAGACGGCATCGAGCGTCGCTTGCGCCACCAGACGCAGCCTCTCCGTCTGTGACGAGGCCCCCTGGGCGACACCCTCGTAAAGCATATCGCCCATCCCCAAAGTAACCGCCGCCTTGGCCCTGACCCCGGTCACCTCCATGTTGACGCTGGCGATCTGGAGTCGTGGCTTCGAGCCGTTCCCGTCGACCTCCTCAGGCCTTTCTTGCTGGCTAACCTGGGCTACGCTTACTTTGCGGTGGTTGACGGGTATGCCAAAGCGGGCCATAAGAGTGGTCTCCACGTCTCTCACCAGTTGCTTCGCGCCCTTCCCAGGCGCAGCGACGATGTGGATCTCCTCGATGCTGTTGTCGGGAGCTACGACGATCCGAGCCGCCTGTACATCATCAAGTTGACAGAGAGCATCCTCGATCTCCGCTATATTAAAAGCTTCCGATATGATATCCATCTTATCCCTTGTGACTATGTACCATCACTCTAATTCTAACCGCTTTTAAAGCTATCGTCAGCTATTTTCTTGCTTTTCAACAAATTATTTTAGGGCTTGTCGTAAATAGGCCTTTAGTGACCACGCCGAATTTTGAGACTGGTTTGGCCGTGAGGATTGAGCAAAACCGCAGGCGTAGCAGAGCTACGTTGAGGATTTTGCGATTGAGGAACGGTCAAAACAGGCCAAAAGGCGGATGCGAGCACAAAGGATTTATTGACGACAAGCCCTTAGTCCTAGCCCTTACCGAAAATAGGCTCAATTAGGCCATAATTCTTGTCCCTACGCCTGTAGACTACATTTAGCTCGTCCGTTTCCGAGTTAGTGAAGACGAAAAAGTCATGGCCCAGAAGCTCCATCTGGAGAGCCGCCTCTTCCGTAGTCATCGGTTTCAGGGATACCCGCTTGGTCTTAACCACCTTCGGGCCGATTTCACCGGTTTCGGAAATCGTTTCGCCGGAATGCTGTAGGGCGAGCTCCGCCAGCCCACTCGCCTGTTTATGCGACCCGTAAAGTTTGCCTTTATACTTCTTGATCTGCCGTTGAATCTTGTCGACCACGCCGTCTATCGAAGCGTACATATTGTCGGTCG
This sequence comes from Actinomycetota bacterium, assembly GCA_023481285.1. Classification (GTDB taxonomy): domain Bacteria; phylum Actinomycetota; class Aquicultoria; order Aquicultorales; family JAMCWL01; genus JAMCWL01. The sequence goes on from JAMCWL010000039.1 coordinate 8,853, forward strand.
AGGCCTTCCCCCTGATAAGCGGTCCTTTCGTGTGGAGCGTCACCTCAGCGGTCTGCGGATTTGGGACGCTCGGGTTTTTGTCGACAATAAGTTCGATCTCTACCTTGGTAATCTTCTCCAGGTACTTCGTCAGTCTTGAGACCTTGTCCTCCGCGTAACGCCTTAACGCGTCGGTCACTTCTATATGGCGCCCCTTTATGATGACTTCCATTCAATCAACTCCTCCTCGCGGATCTTTCCGGTATCCCTTTCCGCTTCCGCCTGCCTTCTAGAGATTAAATACCCTCATCCCCACAACTTTGCATTTCAGCATTTCAATAAATAAGAAAACCCCATGTATGATCTTTCCACATGGGGTATTTTCACCACCAAATCGCCCGTCTCTAAACGGCTTTCTTTACGTTTGCAGCCTGTGGACCGCGCTCTCCTTGGACGATCTCGAATTCGACTTTTTGGCCCTCCTCCAACGTTCTGAACCCGTCCATGTCGATGGCGCTGAAATGAACAAAAACATCATCCCCATCTTCGCGCTCGATGAATCCGTAGCCTTTCTCCGCGCTGAACCATTTGACAGTACCCAACACTTGATGCTTACCTCCCGTTTCCCAAGCCCTAGAACTTCGTTGAAAGGTTAGCATATAGAGCAGGAGGTTGGCAATATAGAGAATGTCTCGACTTAACCCCGTCCTCGTTTATACATGTTAAAATCTAGATAGGTTCCACCCAGGTCTGTGGTTGCGCCGTCGCCAACGTTATGGAAACGTCGGAGGGCGGATCCGTTTCCGAAAGCGAAGGCTAGTCCAGGCTAGGCGCGGGCGAAAGGATCCACGTAAGGCGGTCCAGAACCGCTGAGCATGGCGCGTCTTAGGAGTAAGTCCTGCCGTTATCAAAAGCGAGAGAGGTAGCAGTCGTGCAAAAGGCACTGGCGAGGCCTCCAGCAGGCGAGTGTGGGGTCAAAGACCAGGTCAGCTGGGTGGAATCAAAAAGATCGAGGGGTCAACCAAAAAGTCAATCAATAACGGTTCTGGCGACCGTCGCGACCATCACCTCCACGGCGCCCGCCCGCTTGAGCGCCCGGGCGCATTCGCTGACCGTGCTTCCGGTCGTGTAGACATCGTCAATGAGAAGAACCCTACCGCGAACCGGCCGGACCGCCTCGAAAGCGTTCCGGACATTTCTACGACGCTCGTCAAAGGAGAGCTCACTCTGGGGTTTAAACGCGCGATTTCGAAGGAGAAGGGGAAGCGCCTTCCTTCCGAGGAGACTTCCAATGTCCGACGCGAGCAGCTCCGCCTGGTTGTAGCCACGCTTCGCTTCCTTTCCCCGCGTCATGGGAACAAACGTAAGGACATCGGCGCTCATCAGTCTCTCATCAATACCTGATGTGACAAGCTCCGCCATCTGCCTGGAGAGTCGCTTGCCATTGCAGTATTTTAAGATGTGGATCGCCTCTTTAAGCGAGCCGTCATATCTCCCGGCCGCTTCTGCCGTGACGAACTTAAAACCTCTTCCTCGGCACTCCCGACATTCCGGTACCGCCAGCGCCGTCGGTTTGCCACAGCGCGCACACTTCGGGCCCGTAATCAGTGGAAAGGAGTTCAGACAGTCGGCGCAAATCGGCTTCCGGCTAAGGCGCCCGCAGACAAAGCATATTTCCGGAAATACGAAGGAGGCTAGGGCGTCGACCATAGCGCCGAGGCGCTCCCTGACCGCTTTGAGTTTTACCTTTTCCATAAAGACGATTCTAACCCAAAGCACCCATGCGCAAAAGCACTTTAGCTATCAGTTATCAGCTATCAGCTAAAAGCCTCACATGCGATTCCGGTTTCTTGGTTTCTTGGTTGCTGGTTTCTTGGTTTCCTGGCAACCCCATCTTGAGGGCACCAACTGGGCCATCCAGCGGAAGATAAATCTTTATTACATCGCTACAGCAGTCGGATCCTTGCGTGCACTTAAAGTTTGGTGCATCACTCAACTATCTACCATGGTACCAAGGTACTACGGTACCAAGGTGCCAGAGGCGCCTCCAATAAGCATACGGAGATTCCAAGAAACCAAGAAACTAGGAGACTAAGAAACCAGCAGAGCGACGAGGTGAAGATAACCGATGGGGCTCTAAAAAGCTGGAAGCTAGTGGCTGGTAGCTAGAAGCTAAAGGCACCTGTGCTGACCGAGCAGAGATGTAAAGCGTGAAGCACCTACTTACATTATCCTTGCCGCGTACTGCCAGATCGGCACGGTGAGCAAAGCGAGGAGCGTCGTCCCGATGATCGCCGCAGGCAAAAACTCGACGTCCAGCCCGTATTTCATCCCGATGATGAGAGAGAACATCATGGCCGGCATCGACGCCTCGAGGATGGCGATGCCGCCGTCGACCGGGGGGAAGCCGAGAGCGCGCACCCCGACAAGTGCGATAAGCGGGGCGAAGATAAGCTTCACCAGGGCCGCAATCGTGAGGGGCTTTCTCTGTTCGAAGATGTGACTTAATTCGATGGAAAGGCCGATGGAAAGCATGATCAGAGGTATGGTCGCGTCAGCCATAAAACCTATAGCTTTGGTCACAAAGAACGGCAGCGAGAAGCCGCGGAGCAGGAAAGCGGCGGCCAGGCCGACGAGCGGTGGGAACGTAAAGAGCTCCCGCGAGATATTCAACTCCTCCTTACCGTCTCCATAGCGATGGGCGATGATGATGCCGACCGTGAAAACAAAGAGGACGCTGCCGAAAATATCGAAAAAGACGGCCCGCACCAGGTTCCCCTGCCCGAATAAGTTAATAGTGAGGGGATAGCCCAGATAGCCTGTGTTACCGACGGCTGAGACCAAAAGGAGAGCCCCAAATGTCGTACGGTCAAGCTTCAACAGCCGGCCAAGGATGAAGGCGGCACCAACCGAGATGAGCATGACGATGATGGCCAGAAGCGGAATCTTCAGAAGCGAAGAGTCAAGCTTCGACTGGGTGACCGCACGGAAAATCAGCGCCGGCATCGCCAGGTAGATGATGATGTCGTTTATCACCTGGCGGTTTTCTACCGAGAGAAGGCCGGTCCTCTTAGCAAGGTAACCGAGTGCGATGAGGAAGACGACCGCGAGTATCGATGAGACGAGATTGCCAACCGCCATCTACAGAGAGCTCCTTTAAGTTTTCGACCTGGCTTTGCCAAGAATCCCCGAAAGCGTTTCCTCATAAGGAGGATAGACGACCCCACGATCGGTGATGATGCCGGTCACGTATCTCGCGGGCGTGACGTCGAAGGCCGGGTTGGCGACCGAAATCCCCTCCGGGGCGATGCGTCGCCCACGGATTTCACATACCTCACCCGGCAAACGCTCCTCGATTGGGATATCTTGGCCACCCTCTATCGAAAGGTCTACCGTGGAGACCGGTGCGGCGACATAGAAGGGAATGTCGTTTTCTTTGGCGAGGACGGCCACCGAGTAAGTGCCGATTTTGTTGGCAACATCTCCGTTAGGGGCGATGCGGTCGGCTCCGACGACCACCTTTTGAACAAGACCTCTGCTCATAAAGAAGCCCGCCATATTGTCGCAGATGAGCGTCATGGGGATTCCCTCCCTGGTGAGCTCCCAGGCGGTCAAGCGTGCGCCCTGAAGCAACGGCCTCGTTTCGTCAACATAGACGTGTATGCGCTTCCCCCCTGCATGGGCCGCTCGGATGAGTGCGAGGGCGGTCCCGTAAGAGACGGTAGCGAGCGCTCCGGCATTGCAGTGCGTGAGGACGGAATCACCGTCGGCGATCAACTTAGCCCCATGGCGACCTATCGCCTGGCTCATCTCCCTTTCCTCGTCTGCAATAGCAAGCGCCTCATCTTTAAGGACACTTTTCAAGCGGGCGACCGAGAGGTGGCTCCCAGCGCGCGCCACCTCTGTCATCCGCTTCAAAGCCCAAAAGAGGTTTACCGCAGTCGGCCTCGTCGAACTTAAGATTTCGGCGGCTTCATCAATCTCTCTAACGAGCTCGTTTGTATTTGACGCCCTGGACTTCACCGCGACCAGCGCGACCCCGAAAGCCGCCGCGACTCCTATCGCCGGCGCGCCCCGGATCTTCATCGTCTTGATGGCGTCGGCGACCTCGTGATGATTACAGCAATCGATAGCCACCTCTTCAAGCGGAAGCCTTGTCTGATCTATCAGGCGTACCTTGTTATTACTTGTCCAGTAGATAGTTTTGATCATGCCACTTTCCGGAGAGTGATTACTTTTTCGCGGCTTCTTTCAGATCGACAAATAAATCATGAGCCTCATCGGGCTTAACGTTATTATGGACGATTTCTCGAACCGCACGGATCATGGGTACCGGGAAGTCCGACTGCCAGATATTCCGCCCCATGTCGACTCCGGCGGCTCCCCGCGAGATCGCATCGTATGCCAATTGGAGGGCGTCCAATTCGCTTTCCAGCTTCGGTCCTCCGGCGATCACCACCGGCACGGGACAGCCTTCCACTACTTTCTCAAAACCCTCGCAATAGTAAGTCTTAACTATGTGGGCTCCGATTTCAGCCGCGATTCGGCAAGCCAGAGCTAAATAGCGGGCATCGCGCTTTTCAAGTTCTTTACCAACGGCTGTCACCGCTAGAACGGGGATGCCGAAAGTTTCACCCTCGTTTACTAGGTCAGCCAAACTAAGCAGCGTTTGGTGTTCATGCTCCGATCCGATGAAAACCGACAGCGCCACGGCGGCCACGTTAAGCCTAATGGCCTCTTCAAATGAGGTGGTAATGCCCTCATCCGCCAGATTTGGACCTACTATGCTCGTACCGCCGGAAACGCGAAGAACGATTGGGACATCGGCACCTGCATCGACCGACGTTCTCAAAGCCCCGCGGGTCAGCATAAGCGAATCCGCGTAAGGGAGAAGCGGTCTGATCGTCGCCTCCAGGTTCTCCAAGCGGCTGGTCGGTCCGAGAAAATAACCGTGGTCGACGGCGAGCATGACCGTACGTCCAGTTTGGGGTTTTAGAATTCGGCTTAACCGGTTCTTCATTCCCCAGTCCATGAAGCCCATAATGACCTCCCGAGTCGGTCCGCAAGCGGCTTGATCCCGCTTCTGTGCTCTCAATTCCCCGAAAGAGTGCGCCTTTTAATTCTTCGAGCGCGCTTTCCAAGCTCTATTCAGACGTTACTATAGCAAAAAGACCTTCTATGCGCTAAGCCTGAGGCTGAATGATCACCTTGATTGATTCTTTGCCCTCGGCTGCCAAAGCGAAACCCACTCCGGCATCGGCCAGTCCGAAGCGGTGAGTGACCATTTCACCGACTCGCACTCGATGAGCCCGTATAAGTTCAAGGGCCGTGACGTGGTCGGCTCGTCCGCCCGCATAGGATGACAACAGGGTTATTTCACGTCTCCAAAAAAGCTCATTTACCGACCTCGGGATGGTAACCGGTTCGTTGGTGGCTGCGAAGAACAACACCGTTCCTCCTCGCTCCACACACTCCAAAGCCTGAGCAACGGCTGAAGAGACCCCGGAGCAGATTATTACCAGATCAGCCAAACGACCCTCGTTTATCCTGAGCAATCGATCTCCGACATCCTCGGTGGCGTTAAAGGCAAAAGAAGCGCCCAAGCGCATCGCGGCTTCAAGCTTATAGCTAATGACATCGACGGCGATGACTTGACCGGCGCCAAGAGCGGCGGCCAGTTGCACATGGAGCAAGCCCGACATACCACTGCCGATGACCAGGACGGTTTGACCTGGCTTCAACCCCGCCAACCTTTGGCCGCGGAAAACACAAGCTAGCGGCTCGATAAATGTGGCCTCTTCAAACGAGACGTCATCCGGTAGGCGGTATATCCCCCTATCGACGTTAATGGAAGGCAAGCGCACGTACTCCGAAAAGCCGCCCGGATCCAAATTGGTTTTGCGAAGGGTTTCACAGACCGTTTCGTGCCCACTCAGGCAGTAGTGACAGCCGTTGCATGGCACATGATGAGCGGCGGCGATCCTATCTCCTTCTTTGTACCCGGTCACACCTTCACCGACCGCCGCCACAGTACCGGCAATTTCGTGACCCAAGACCAGCGGCGCCTTATCGATCCGATACCACTCCATGATGTCAGAACCACAGATGCCGCTGGTTTCGACCTTCATCAGCAACTCACCCGGACCGATTTTAGGAACCGCCACCTCTTCGAGTCGAACATCATGGTTGTTGTAGTACATGGCTACGCGCAAGGTATCCTCCCAAGCGTATGGATATTGCAGAATACGACAGCATCTTCCCACGCTTTCCGGCAGTTTACAAGATGCTCACAATGCCAAAAGGGCGGTTTTCCGCCCTTTTGGCTCATCGTCTTTTATCGTTGTAAAGTTTTTACTTAGCCGATAACGTCGGCGCTGCCCTTAGTGCAGTAATATTGTTGACCAAGGTTGTTTTCCATCCAGACCGCGCACTGCGGGCACTGACAGGGCGCGCTCGCGTTGAAGTCCGGGCAGGCCGTCTTGCCGACGGCCGTCGCACAGTACATACCGGGTATGGCGCTCGGCTGCGGCAGGTTGCCGGCCTGAATCATCGGCCCGGCGCTCTGCATCATCGGCTTGACGCATTGGCTCGCCATCTGCACCGGACAGCCCGGGCAATTGCATTTTTGCACGTTTGACATAGAGTATTCTACAGCGGGCATCTTTTCCCCTCCTTTAAAGTCATCGGGGATATTTAACACAAAACATGAGTTATTTAACGCCTTTTTACGTACCCATTTCCCACGAGGCCAAATATTTCCTCTGCTCAGCGGTGAGTTTGTCTATTTCGATCCCCATTGAGGCGAGCTTGAGTCTGGCGATCTCCTTATCGATATCCTCCGGAACGGGGTAGACTTTACGCTCGAGATTCCCGGCGTTCTTGCTCATATACTCCGCGGCGAGCGCCTGGTTGGCGAAGCTCATATCCATAACCGCCGCCGGGTGTCCTTCAGCGGCCGCCAGGTTGACCAGACGACCGTCCGCCAGGAAGTAGATCTTACGCCCATCGGACAGGACGAACTCCTCCGTGAACGGGCGAACCTCGCGACTGGAGACGGCAAGCTCACGGAGGGCCGGTATGTTGATCTCAACGTTGAAGTGACCCGAGTTGCATATAATAGCTCCGTCCTTCATGACCTCAAAGTGGGCTCTGTCGATGACGTTGACGTCGCCGGTTACCGTCACCCAGACGTCGGCGATCTTCGCCGCCTCTATCGAGGGCATGACGCGGAAGCCGTCCATGACGGCCTCGAGCGCCTTCAAGGGTTCGACCTCAAGGATGATGACGTTGGCCCCCAGACCTTTTGCCCGCATCGCGATGCCCTTACCGCACCAGCCGTAGCCGGTCACCACGAAGTTGCGCCCGGCGAGCAGGTAGTTCGTCGCCCTTAAGATCCCGTCTATCGTCGACTGCCCGGTCCCATAGCGGTTGTCAAAGAGGTACTTGGTCTGGGCGTCGTTGACGGCGACTATCGGATAGAGCAGAACGCCGTCCTTGGCCATCGCCTTGAGGCGGATGACGCCGGTGGTCGTCTCTTCGGTGCCGCCGACGACCCGCTCGGTAAGATGACGATATTGTGAATGAAGGGTTGAAACGAGGTCCGCACCGTCGTCCATGGTAATGTCAGGCTCGAGAGCGATGGCCGCCTTGATATGCTCATAGTAAGTTTTTTCGTCCTCACCCTTAATGGCATAAGTCCGGATGGCGTAATCTTTGACAAGCGATGCGGCCACGTCGTCCTGGGTGGAGAGCGGGTTCGAGGCGCAAAGTACCAGCTCGGCCCCTCCCGCTTGAAGCGCGCGCATGAGATTCGCCGTCTCCGACGTCACGTGGAGACAAGCAGCGAGCTTTATGCCATCGAGCGGCTTCTCTTTTTCAAAGCGCTCGCGGATTATCTGAAGAACCGGCATCTGCCGATCCGCCCATTCGATCCTCAGCTTGCCCTTGTCTGCCAGGGCTATGTCTTTTACATCTTGATCCATCAACCTCTCCTTTTGCATATACTCACTATCTTACCTTACCAATGAAACCGCTTATAAGCTTTTCGAGGTCCGCCTCGGCTTTTTCGGCGATTTCCAACACCTCTTGATGGCTCACCCCGTAGCCCCCATCATGGGCATTAGTGATGACCGCAACCGCCGTAACCTCCATTCCCAACTGGCGAGCGACGATAACTTCTGGCACGAGCGACATCCCGACGAAGTCGGCGATTCCCGAAAGAAACCTCACCTCAGCAGGGGTTTCGTAGCTCGGTCCCGAGACCCCGACGTAGATGCCATCCTTGACGGATAAGCCGGCGTCAATTGTCGCCTCCCTCATGAGAGAGCGCAAGTGGGGTGAGTAGGCGTCCTTCATATCGACGAAGCGCGGCTCGGCCTCAACGCCGATCAAAGGATTATCGCCCATCATGTTGATGTGATCGACGACGAGGACAAGATCCCCTGGAGAAAGACCTGGTCGTAAAGCCCCCACCGCACAAGTCTCGATAAGCTTCCTCGCACCCAGACGCCCGATCAGCCTGATGGGCAAGGCCACGTCAGCCATCGAATAGCCCTCATAATAATGGAACCTTCCCCGCATGACAACCACTTCGACGCCGGCCAGCCGGCCCATTAACAAATCACCGGGATGCCCGGCGACGGTCGTCGGGGGGAAGTGCGGTATCTCGGCATACGGGATGGAGACCGGCTTCTCAATCGCGTCCGCCAGCCGCGAGAGGCCGGACCCGAGGACGATTCCGATCGCAGGTTTGAGCGCCGTGCGCCCGCGGACAAATTCGTACGCCTCCTTGAGCTTTTCGGGATAGCTCTTGGTCACAGAAAACTTCCTTTATAATCCACAGCTTGGCCAAGGCTTAATTTTACTATAGCCATCTAGAAACTAGAACTAGAGACCACAACTAGAGACCAGAAACTAGGAGTTCTTCATTGAGTGGATTTGCCATAAGCCCATAAAGGGTCAGAAAACGAGCGAAGCAGACGGGAAGCTACGACTATGGGGCTTGAGAGACCGGCCTCTTTTCAACACCAGTTAGATCGGCTTCTCTAGTTTCTAGAGGCCGAAGGCCCGTTCTAGTTTCGAGTTTCTAGTTCCGAGTTTCTACTCTCTTATCTTGCGGCGTAATACGCGTTGATCCCGTTGACTATCCCCTGGGCCTCGAGCTGGCGACCGGCATCGCTCATGAGAAGGAGCGCATCGCCCGAGTTTGTGAGGTAGCCGCCCTCGGAGATGACCCCCGGCATGTAAGTGTGGGTCGGCTGGTAGAGGTCGCCCCTGGGAACGGCGCCCAGGTTGGCAAAGCCGGTCGTTCCTGAAGTACCGGCGGTAAGTTTCGAGGCGAGAAGTTGTCCCTCGGAAGATTGTGGGCCGTAAAGAGCCATTACCCCGTTGGGACCCGGATAGTCGGAGGCGTTGTGGTGAACGCTCACGTAGATATCGGCGTTTGCATTGTTGGCGACGTTCACCCTCGCCATAAGCTCGTCATAGTCGTCGTAGTAGCCGTTGCCGTTTAGATCGGTAAAACTTGCGTTGACGTCGGTATCGGTCGTCCTCGTCGTTACGACCTGGTACCCCTGGGCCAGCAGGAGATCGCGAACCCTCAACATGACGTCCAGATTGACGCTCTTTTCGATCAGGCTGTTGCCGATGGCGCCGGGATCGGTCCCCCCGTGACCGGCGTCGAGGGCCACGAGCCTGCTTATCCTGTAGAAGAAACCACCACCGTTGGAGGGCGTGTAATTGGGTTCCGGTGCGTTCTTTACTAGAATCGTCCGGGAGTTGTCCCAGTAGCCCGGCGCCGATATCCACGCGGGATAGGCAAGAATACCGGAGGACCCCATCTTGAAGAGATAGAGACCCGATGTAGAAGCCCCGTAGTTGTAGAAGGCGGCTATGTCACCCTTGCCATCGCCATCGTAATCTCCGGCGACGAGCCTGGTCCTCGAAAGGTCCCAATACGGGGTGGAGAAGATGACGCCCGGATGGTTAAGTTGCGTTCCGTTCCAGGTAAACTGCCAGATCCGCATCGCCGTCTTACCGTAGTCATAGAAGGAGACGATCTCATCCCTGCCGTCGCCATTCAAGTCGACCGGAACAGGTTTGGCGTACGCCTCGTTCCAGGAATTGCTGGACCAGACGGGCTTCGCCGTGAAGTTCGGGTGCACGTTGAAGAGCCAGGCGACGGTCGTAAGGTTGCCGTAGTCGTAGAAGGCGACGACCTGGTCTTTGCCCGAACCATCGACATCGGCGACGAGCGGCGTCATCTTGGAGGAATCCCAGTACGGGCTGTACCAGAGGGGATAGGGCATGAAAGAGGAACCGTTGTAGGCGAAGAGGAAGACGCCGGTGTTCGTCCCACCGTAGTTATAGAAGGCAAGCACCTCGTCGCGACCATCGTTGTTGAAGTCGCCGGTCAACAGAGTGCTCGTCCGGTTGAGATCAAAGTTGCCGCTGCCGCTCTTCCACCACAGGGTCGGGGCGAAAGCCGTTCCGGTCGACTTGAACAGCCAGACACCGGTAGTCGCCCCGCCGTAATCGTAGAGAGCCATAACGTCCTCTTTGCCGTCGCCGTCGAAGTCGCCGTAGAGGAACCTGGACCGCCCGGGATCAAAGCCCCCGGAAGCGGATATCCACATCATCCAGGGGACGAAAGTCGAGCCGTTGGAGAGAAAAGCCCAGCCAGAAGTAGTCGAACCACCGTAGTTGTAGAAACCAACCACATCGGACCTGCCGTCGCCGTTAACATCGCCTCTTTTGGCCTTCCCGCTCGGCGGGGGTAGGTTGAGCAGCGGGGTATACTCTCCGTTGCTTGCCGGCGAGCTTATCGATGTGAACCAAGAGCTCTTGATGTTGGTCGAGCCCAGACGCGAGCGGAAATCCGTTCCGGTCATCGTTGCGACCCCACCGTCGTTCTTGATAATCTTCATCATCTTTGCACGGGGGGAAACCCCAGTTTCGCCGACCTGAATCTCGCGGATGCCGGAGACGTCAAGGGCGGACTCCAGCGCCGTACGGGAGATGGAGTAGGTCCAACCGGGATTGTCGTAGGGAGAGTCGCTATACGGATCGTCCACGCCTCTCAGATATGCCAAGGCAGTGCCTCCCCAGACATTCTCAACGTTTTCGGTCTTACCGCCGCTCGACGAGAAGTAATAGGTGGCTATCGGCGACCCGTTGTACGTTGCCACGATGCTGAAGGTGCCGGTGACCGCGTTAACCCAGTTGACACCCCACGTAGGCTCAGCCTCTTTCTCATAGCCGTTGTAAACCTGGCTCCTGGTGTCGGCGTAAATATCGAAGTCGCCGGAGGAGTTTATCTTGGGATAAGCGTAGGTCCGCGCCGCGACGGCCTGCGCCTTGAGAGCCTCCATCGGCCAACTGGACGGCATCTCCGCGATCCCCCTGAGGTATATCTCGAAATCGATCTGGTTGATGACCTGAAGGGTGGAGCCGTTTGCTTTTGCCCTTATCGACCCCCGGTAGCGCTTCCCGCCGAAGCTGAAGAGAGAGGACATGTAGGTTCCGAAATCGGCCGGGTTCGTTGGATCGAAGCGGATCGGTCCGAGATACGCACCTGCGTCGATCGTCCTGCCCCCGGTCAGCCAGGTTATCGCATAGCGACCGTCCCCACGCCGGACCAGCGTAAAAGAGTCACCGGCGTTCGCCCATATCGTGGCCCCGCTCGCCTCGTCGACGACCTTGTAAGCGTTCTGGCTCGAGACGCCCGTAGATGATTGGCCGTCAGCCAGTAGAACGCGGATGTTCTTGCCGCCGGTCGCCGTGGAGCTCAAAGAGATGCCGGTGTAGTAATGCTTGAGAATGGCTTCGTAGCCCCATCCCCGGTTGGCAAATCCCCTGGCGCCATATTGGCTCATCCCGATGGCGTGCCCGTAACCCTTACCGCTGAAGACGAAGGGGTCCTCGGCTTGAACGCTTGAAACCGGGACTAGAGCCATAACCAGGAGAAGAGCTAGCAGGATATAAAAAGCGCGTTTCTTCAATTGGCAATACCCCCAAGAGCCTTGTCTGATTCTTTGCTTCGTCCAAGGTGCTAACGTTGCTTCGACTGTTCATTCATCTCATGGGCGGTCGGGTTCTCTTACGCTTTTACTATTGAGAACTCCATCACATAGAGTTTAACAGCTCGCCATCCACCTTGCAAACCGCCGACCTGGTGTAGGCTAAAGCGCTGTTCGGGAGGGCAGCACTACGTTCTCAAGACGTTATGGCGATCTCTTAAGAAGCAATTCTATCTAAGGGTAAAGTTAAGATTTATAGATCTTTCCTTCTAACTCCTGCTTGAGGTGGGTGATGTGCCGCGGCCGTTCTTTTCCACGAAATCCCGGCCGACGACGATGATGATCGAGGATCCATTTATCCTGTCCGAGACGATATCGCCGAGTCCCAGGGCATCGTGGACTTTCTTGGCTTTCGCATAGCTCTCTGGCGTGGCCAGTATTTGCGTCCTTTCGTAGCTGAAGTTGTCGGCGTTGCTGATCTCTCCAACCGTGAAACCCTTGAGCTTGAGAGCGTCGGCCATTTTTAGGCCCTGGCCCTGAACACCGCTTCCGTTCTGGATATCGACTACGATGTTGGCGTTGGCGACTTCTTCCTTGGTCGTCTCGAAGGTCTGGTCGTTCTTCAACCTTCCAAGCAACCAATCCATCTTGTCGTATTGCGGAACAACGTAGCTCACCCCGCCCATCATCTGGGAGTCGCCCGGTAAAGTGGCCATGCGCACGTTCTCGCGCGGTATAGAGCGCAGCAACTGGCCGTACGCGAGCATCTCTCTGAGGCCCAACCCGGAGTCCGTCCGGACATTATCAGTGACGATCTCAGCCAGTTGGGGGAGCTTGGCCAGAGACGAGGGCTTGACGGCCTTCTCAAAGACGGCCCGCAGGAATTGCTGCTGGCGCTCGACGCGGCCGAAGTCGTCATCGACATGGCGCACCCTGACAAACTTGAGCGCCTCGTCCCCGTTGAGGTGCTGCATTCCACGGGGAATATCCAGGTCGATTTCGGGGTCCTTAAGACGCGACCGCCCGTTAGGGGGCCGAATATCTATATCGATGCCGCCTAGACTGTCGACAAGACGCTTGAACCCTTGAAAATCCACTTCGATAAAGTGATTCATTTCCAGGCCGGTAAATTGCTGGACGGTTTCGATGGTAAGTTCCGCTCCACCAAGCGAATATGCGGCATTTATCTTATCAGTACCGTTGCCGGGGATTTCGACGCGCATATCCCTGGGTATCGAAATAAGGGAGGCCACTTTCTTCCGCGGATTTAGTCGGAGGATCATCAGGGTGTCGCTTCTCCCCTTGTCTTTGCCGCGCGAATCGCTGCCGACTACAAGAAACGTGACTGGCTTTTCGGGCTCGGGACCGGGAAGAGCCAGCTCTTTGCTCCGTGCCCCACCATGGAGCTTGCCCTCGATTGCTTTGCCATATAGGTAACCGGTCAAACCAACGCCGACCATCAGCGTCAGGAAAAAAACGACCGTCCAACGTGACAGGGGCTTTTTCTTTTTTTTGACTCTGTGTTTTCCAACCATTAGACTTACCCGGCATTCGAAGTTACCACAACGGCTAGATTACCACAACCGGTGATCCGCCAACAATTACCCTAAAAGCACAAAAAAGATACTTGGGACTAGTATGCGCCCCGTCCGATCAAGACCTTCCAGACAGTGCGAAGAAGTATCTGAAGATCGAAGAGAAAAGACTGGTTGGAGATGTATTCGGCGTCCATCCGCATCAGCTCATCGAAGCTGATATCCGTGCGCCCGTTTATCTGAGCCCATCCAGTCAATCCGGGTTTAACTTCGAGGCGCCTTCGCTGCTCTTCGGTGCAATGTTCGATCTCTGAAGGGATTAACGGTCGCGGGCCGATTATACTCATGTCACCCAGCATGATGTTTATAAGCTGGGGCAATTCGTCGAGACTACTGAGGCGCAAGAATCTGCCGAATGGAAAGACCCGCGGATCTTCCCGAAGCTTCACAAAAGGTTCTGTTCTATTTTGGTACTCTGGGAGGCTGGTCAGAATCCGCTCGGCATCGGTTCGCATCGTTCGGAACTTGATTACCTTGAATATCCGTCCATGTTGCCCAATACGGGTTTGGTGAAAGAAAATCGGTCCCGGAGACGCAAGCTTAATCCCAATTCCTATCGTCAACATTATCGGCGCAAGAAGAAGCAAGCCTATGGAGGCAATCGTGATATCGGCAATCCGTTTCACGATCGGATAGAGCCCGGTCTTGTTGACCTCGGCAACGGCACCTTCCACGTAGTGAGCTCGTTGCTCGCCGATGGCCGCGCCGAACATGAGAAGCGCAAGGATGGTAAGAAAGCCTAACAGCTTGATGCTCATGCTGAAGGGCAGCGTGGCCTTGAGCGGGAGATAGTAGTATATGAGCCGGAAGAGGCTATAACCAAGCAGGCTGAAAAGCCAACCGTCGACTCTGGCCCTCCAGCCAGCCCAGTATCCGCAGAGGAGAACGGTAATATAATGGGCGCTTATCAAAAGAATAACCGCTAAGGGATTTCTAGGATCCAGAACCTGGTAGATAAGAGCAAAAGAGCTAAAAAGCAGGAAGGCGATAACACCTGATTCGACAACAGCCCGAACCTTTGCGAGCATAACACTCCTTCTGCAATGTAAAACTAAAAAACAGTTTAGCGGTCGTGCGTAAATAATCAAGGTCAACCGGTTAAGGAACAAACAAGGCAAGAGTAGAATCAACTGGACGAAGAGGCGGCCGCACTATCTCCAGGCCGCACTATCACAAGATCTCTACAAAGCGACCGTCTTCCCTTAGCGAGCGCTGGGCCGCTTCGAGAACCCGAACTACACGGAGCCCGCTCTCCCCGTCGGTGCGCGGCGCCGCTCCATCATTGATGCGTTCGATAAAATGGGTGCATTGATTTCGAAGGGGCTCGGAAAGCTGAATGTTGGGTATCCAGATATCGCCGTAGCGGTAGGCGAGCTGAAAGCTTCCAAAGTCCTCAAATTCTCTCTCGATCTCCGGATCGTAATCGACGCCCCTGTCAAGCACGCGGATTTTTTCAAGGCCTTCAAGGTCGTCAAAGACGGCCATTTTCTTGTCCCCGATGACCGTGACGCGGCGGATCTTCTCGGGATCAAGCCAGGAGATGTGGATCGAGGCGATCACGTCGTTTTCAAACTCGAGAAGCATGAAAACGACGTCTTCAATGCCTCGAAGGACGTAGCTCTTACCTTTGGCGGAGACCCTCACGGGGCTATCTCCAAGCAGGTAATGAACGATCGACAGATCGTGCGGCGCCAGGTCCCACATCACGTTGACGTCGGTCCGGATTCGCCCGAGATTGGTCCTTATAAGATAGAGATATTGGATGCGGCCGAGCTCCCCGTCGTCGATAAGCTTTTTCAGGCGGTTCGTAGCCGGGTGATATTCGAGGATGTGCCCGACCATAAGGACATGCCCACGGTCTGCCGCCAAGCTAGTGAGTTCTTCCGCTTCCACGCTTGAGTTGGCGAGCGGCTTCTCGACAAGAACGTGCTTGCCAGCCAGGAGCGTCGCTTTTGCCAGCTCGTAGTGGGTCGAGGCGGGGGTCGCAATGATTACCGCGTCTACCAGTGGATCGGCGATGAGTTCGGCTGCGCTGGTCGTGGCGTTGACCGTCGGCATGAGCCTTACGGCCCTCTTCACGTTATCGCCGTCCGGGTCGCTTACCGCGTACATTTGGACGTCGTCCAGGTGCTCGAAGTTTCTTATATAATTACGGCCCCAGATGCCGCAACCGATCAGGCCGATCCTAATCATTCATGCGCTCCCGCAAGTTGTAATTAGCTAGGCTAGTGGCCAGTAGCTACTTGGTTGCTTTATCACTTCTCAGCTTAATTCTCTCCCATAAAACAAGCAAGACGAAATGGGGCAGGGTGCAGGCCATCCGCCGTAATCTACGAGGTTGCGTTATAAGCCTGTAGAACCATTCCAGATTACTTCGCCTGAAAAACTCGGGAGCCCTCTTAATTTGACCGGAAAGGACGTCAAAACTGCCCCCAACGCCCATTATCACCCGGGAGCCCAGCGCCTCTTTGTGGCGGTGTATAAACGTTTCTTGAGAAACCGTGCCCATGCCGACAAGAAGAATGTCAGGATCCCTCATGGCTATCTCTGCGACCAGGCTCTCCTCCTCCTCGTTAAAGTAGCCGTGGTGGGTCCCCACTACCTTAAGCTCCGGGTAGCGGCGTGCCGCCTCAGACGCCGCATTGTCGGCGACCCCCGGCTTGGAGCCCACGAAGTAGACCGAGTACCCCTCGAGGGAAGCAAGCTTTAGGAGCTCGTACATGAAATCGATCCCCGGTAGCTTCTTTACCCCCAGAGCCCAGGCGACCCCGGCCGTCTCAGGCAGATAAGCATCCGCTCCCATTAGAGCTTGTTGCAGGTCGGAGCTTCGCCGAGCAAAGATTATCATCTCGGGGTTCAACGTTATGATGTGGTGCATATCGCCAGAGGCGAGGAACTCCCTGGCGATATCGAGAGCCCCCTTCAAGTCAACGAGATCGACTGGAAAGCCTAAAAGAGTAGCTTTGTTTCTCAAATGCATCACCAAATTTACCTTGGTTTTTGTCGATCGCGCCGACCGGCGACCGCCTCCATATTAACTAATGCTTTCGAGAACAGAGGAGATTGTCTCCACAACTTCGTCCACCTGGGCGTCGGTTAGTTCTGGATAGAGTGGTAGCGAAAAGACCTCTTTGGAAGCTTTTTCAGCTTCGGGCAGTGACCCCTTGGCATAGCCTAGCTCTCTGTAAACCTCTTGCAAGTGGAGTGGGAGTGGATAATAGATGCCGCAAGCTATACCGGCGTCCGCCAAGCCCTCAACAATCGCATCCCGGTGAGCGCTTCGAGCGGTATAGAGATGGAAGACATGGGAGTCGGCTTCACCGGCCTCTGGCACCGCTATACCGAATTGCCCTAAGGGTTTCGAGTACCTTGCCGCCCTGCTACGCCGGGCCTCGTTCCAATCATCGAGATGCCTCAGCTTTATCGAAAGAACCACAGCCTGGATGGCATCGAGGCGACTGTTGTAGCCGAGAGCGCTGTGGTAGTAGCGCTTTGGGCTGCCGTGATCGCGCAAAAGCTTTATTCGGGAGGCAAGCTTGGCGTCGCTCGTCGTCACGATTCCGCCATCGCCCATCCCGCCGAGGTTCTTCGTGGGGTAGAAAGAGAAGGCGGCGGCGATCCCCAGGCTTCCAATCCTCTTGCCCTTATACCTGGCGCCGATCGCCTGGCAAGCATCCTCGATGACCGCTACTCCCCTGCCGGCGGCAAGAGCATCTATCTCATCAATCTCCGCGGCTCTCCCAAAAAGGTGGACGGGGATGATCGCTTTCGTCCTGTCCGTCATCACCTCGCGGACCGCTTCGGGATCAATATTGAAGCTCGACGGCTGGATATCCACGAACACCGGGGTTGCGCCGACCCTGGAGATCGACTCGGCCGTCGCAAAAAAGGTGAAAGGAGTGGTTATGACCTCATCGCCCGGACCTACCCCGAGCGCATCTAGGATCAAGATAAGCGCGTCCGTCCCGGAGGCGACGGCGACGGCGTAATCCGTCTCGCAATACTCGGCGATCTCATTCTCCAACGCCTCGACTTTCGGCCCCAAGACATAGCCGCCGCTCGCCAGAACTTCGAGAACCGCCGACTCGACCTCATCTTTTATGCTCTCATACTGCGCTTTTAAATCCAAGAAAGGGATGGTCATCTTTGAACTCCACTGCCGGACAATTAAACTACTCCATCAAATCGCTGGATATTACTCATCTATGGACCGGAACCTTCGCTTCACGGAGTAGAAACCCAGCGCAGTCTCCTAAAGGGCTTCTTGCTTCTTGCTTCTTGCGAATCGCTAATTGCTAATTGCTTTACTGATTTTCGAGCAACTCCTCTTCCGGTACGTCTTTGAAATACTTCGCTGGTATACCCTTGACGACGACCTTTGGCGGGACGTCCCGCGTCACGACCGAGCCCGCGGCCACAAAGGCGTCTTCGCCCACGGTGACGCCGGGCAGGAGAATGGAGTTGCCTCCAACTCGGGCGCCCTTTCTAACGTGCGCCCCCCTCATGTTGTACTGCTTTTCAGTCCGTCCCATGTAATTATCGTTCGTCGTAACCACGCATGGCGCGATAAAGACATCCTCCTCAAGCACAGAGTAAGCGGTCAAGTAGGCGTTCGATTGAATCTTCGTCCGAGAACCGATTCTAACATCGTTTTCCACGCAGACGCCCCGGCCGACGACCACCCGCTCGCCGATTTCACAGCGCTCACGGACGCTCGCCAGGTCCGCAATCGTCGAGTCTTTCCCGACCACGGTGCCGGCATAGATCACCGAACCGGCGCCGACATTGCAACCTTCCCCTATCAAGAGCCGTGAGAGCGGCTCCGCATAAGAGACTGACGAGCCCTTTGGAGGCCTCGGCTGGCGTCCCAGGACCGCTCCGGGAGCAATCGTTGTTCCAAATCCGACGCGGGTGCCAGCGTGGACGACCGCATTATGCCCGAGCTCAACGTTGTCGCCTATCACCGCGCCTTCCTCCACGACAACGTTCTGGCCGATTACGACGTCCCTTCCAAGTATGGCTTTTTTGCTAATGGAACTCCCCATCCACAATCCTCAGAAAAGATGCTGGGCAGGCTTGCCTGGTTACCCTGGAACCCTATTTTACGATAAAGGTAAGCTCTCCTTCGGCGGCGATTTCCCCATCCACCGTCGCTCTGGCAGTCCCCTTCCCTACCGGTCCGCGCTTTTTGGTGATCTCGATCTCAAGAACGAGCGTATCGCCCGGAACAACTTGGCGCCTGAAGCGCAAAGAGTCGATGCCACCAAATAGAACGATCTTGCCCTTGTTCTCCTCAAGACAGAGCTCGGCCACCGCCCCCGTCTGGGCAAGCGCCTCGAGGATGAGAACGCCAGGCATGATGGGGTTTCCGGGGAAGTGTCCCCTCAAGTAGTATTCGTCGTCCCGCACCACTTTGATGCCGACGCTCCTCTTCCCAGGAATAAGCTCGACTATACGATCAACAAGCAAAAAGGGGGGACGGTGAGGGATGATCTTCATGATCTCCTCAGCGCCAAGAATCGCGCGCAATTCTTCGACCTTGTCCATGAACACCTCTTAAATGAGGCCACCTGACAAACGGCGACCCAGACCGCGAAAGAAAGCGTCATTACCAGGAGATACGGTCGGGTAAGAGCCGAGCGCCATGCTCTTCAAACGAGTTTATCTTTTTTTACCCCTCCGGACAACCCAATGAAGGCACTTCGGCGAGCGAGTTGACTAATACTGCAGCCACACGTATGCTACTTTCCAATGTCACTGGAGAGACTAAAGCTCACGAAGAAGCAGATTGTTGTAGTTACATCGATACTCGTTGTCATCCTGCTGGTCGCCATCTTCCTGGTCTCCTTAAGATCGGCAAGGGTCAAGAAGAGCCAGCCGGTGGCTAAAAAGCCCATCCGCCTGGTAGCTGAAACGCCCAAGGCACCAGAAGCGTATGACCGTCTTAGCGGCCTTCCCACGACGACCGAGATGGCCGCAAGAAGGCCGATCGCGGTGATGATTGAGAATTACTATCCTGACTCCCGCCCGCAATCGGGCCTTGATAAAGCAAGCATAATCTTCGAAACCGTGGCCGAAGGTGGAATCACCCGCTTCCTAGCCGTTTATGAAACCGGCGACGCCGAAGTCGTCGGCCCTATACGGAGCAATCGCGAATACTACGTGAGCTGGGCCAAAAGCCTTGGCGCTGTTTATGTTCACATTGGGGGTTCCCCGGGCGGCTACGATGCCATCTACTCCCTGGGGGTCGACAACATCGATGCAATTGGCTGGAGCACCGGTTTCTGGCGTTCAAGGGAGCGCTACGCGCCCCACAATCTCTACAGCACCACAAAAAACCTTAGAGAACAGGCTGCGGCGAAAGGTTACCGGACGGCGGCGACCATGCCAGGGTACGGCTTTAAGGATGACATCCCGCCGTCCGCTCGCCCCGCCGCTCAAAGCGCCACCGTCGACTTCTCCGACCCGGCATACCTCGTGAAGTACGTTTACCAGAGAGATTCAAACTCATACCTGCGCTACCTGGGCGGAAAACCACATGTCGACGCGGTAACCGGTAAGCAACTAGTCGTTAAGAATATCGCCGTCATGTACACGCGCATTTGGCCGTTGTACGACGAGGAAAAGCGAATGGGCGTCGAGACGACCGGTGGGGGCGATGCCGTCATCGTCCAGGATGGAACCATCATAGCCGGGACCTGGAAGCGGCCGTCAGCAAACGAACCGGTGCGCTTTTACGACAAAAGCGGCCAGGAGATCAAATTCAACCGTGGCCAAACCTGGATCGAGGCGACCGACAAGCCAATCAAGGCTGAATAAGTCGGTCACCAAAAGATCTCAATCAATCCTTCGAGCGTCTTCGTCACGTCTTTTCGCCACTTCTACCTGCGTTTCACTTTCAGCGCTGAATATCTTGATGAGATCGGGGCCGAGGGTGGCGACCACCGCGAAGTAGATCACAGCCCCCATGGGAAGAAAAGTAAGGAGGGTAATGATCGGTATGGCAACCGCACCCATGCCAAAGGGGTTTCGAAGTAGGACGGCCAGAGCTCCATAATTGAGCGAAGCCGCCCACCGTCCCCAGGTATAGACGGCGGCGACGGAGAGTACCCCGCAAGCCATCTTGAAGGGAATCATCTCGTCCAAATCAGTTCTCAAGCTAAGGAGGAAGGATAACCCGGCGGTGAAGAGCAAGGGGAGGAGAATCCCCACGACCGAGCCGGGTAGATCGCTTGCAAACCGTAGATCAGCCCGCTTGAGCTGGAACGACGATAACAGAAGCACGAGCAAGACAGCGGTGCTGTATAGAAAAGCTATCCTGAACAGCCAGATCCGCCACGGAGAAGCTTTCATGATCATATTATGTGCATTTTTTCCACCCGAATGCCAGGAAATGAAGAGATGGAAGAAGGCCAACGGAAAAATTTATAGGCTATCTAGGGCTTCAACCTTATTGATATCGGGAAGACGTCCGATGTCCGCCCCGATCGCTCTTAACTTCCCCACTAAATCCTCGTAACCGCGGTCGATATGGTGGATGCCGGAAACTTCAGTCACCCCATCCGAGACGAGCCCCGCGAGAACCAAGCCGGCGCCACCCCGAAGATCGGGCGCTTTGACCGGGACTCCAGATATCGCCTTCACCCCTCTAATGACGACATGATGGCCGTCTATTCTAACGTCGCAGCCCATCCTGACAAATTCATCAGCCACGATGAAGCGGTTCTCAAAGATATTCTCGGTTATGACCGAGGTGCCTTCGGCCAGCGAGAGGAGCGCCATTATCTGAGCTTGCATATCCGTTGGGAACCCGGGATAGGGAAGCGTCGCTATATCCACCGGAAGTATCGGTCTGCGACCGACCGCCCTTATCCCGTCCGGGGTGGCCTGGATCTTTACCCCGGCGTCGCTTAATTTCGCGACTACGACCTCAAGATGATCGAGGCAAGCGCCCTCGACGGTCACGTCGCCCGATGTGATCGCCGCCGCCGTGAGAAGCGTCCCCGCTTCGATCCGGTCGGGAATGACCTCGTGCGTGACGCCGGAGAGCCTGTCGACGCCTTCGACCTGAATCGTGGAGGTACCTATGCCCTCGATCTTAGCGCCCATCTCGACAAGCATTGTGGCAAGGTCGACGATCTCCGGCTCGCGGGCTGCATTTTCGATTGCCGTCGCGCCCCGGGCAAGCACGGCCGCCATGAGAACATTCTCAGTCGCACCCACGCTGGGAAAATCAAGCTTCACCGGCCCCCCAACCAGACGGCGTGCTTTGGCGTCGATAAAGCCCCTGTCAACTTCTATGTCGGCTCCCAACGCTTCCAGCCCCCTGATATGGAGATCGATCTTGCGCGAGCCGATATTGCAGCCACCCGGCATGGCGACCCTGGCCCTGCCGGCCCGGGCAAGCAGCGGGCCGAGGACGATGATCGAAGCCCTCATCTGGCTGACGAGCTCATAGGGGGCTTCATAGCCCGAGTACGAAGAGGGGTCAATGACGGCCTGATCACGATAGTCGAGATCGACCAGGCCGCCCAGGCGATTCAGAACGGAGGCCATCGTATAAACGTCCTTTATTTTCGGAACGTTCGTCAAGATAATCGGACCATCCGCCAGAAGAGAAGCGGCCATGAGCTTCAGCGCCGCGTTTTTGGCGCCGGCAACCCGAACAGTACCGACAAGCTTTCGGCCACCTCTTATGAGAAACTTCTCCATAGATTTCCTCGTGGACTACTTCGGGCTCGCATGGGTTAGTTGCTGACCGACCGATTCTAAGAACAATGGCGCCAACGCTCCAGCCGATCTTTGAACATGATATCCGAGCGTAGGCGAGGTCAAACCGATTTTACGCACTTTTCAGGCAGGCCTCTCCATCTCCAACCGAGACTTGCCCCAACGAGGATAGTTTAGAAAAGAACGCCAGTCAAGACAGCGTAAAAAGAGACCTTGAGCCCCTTTTTGCAGAGCAACAGAGCAAAGGCAGATGCTCGATGCTGATACTGGCTGGGACTTTAAATGGACAGCGCCCACCGGTGTAGGGGCGGTTCGCGAACCGCCCGTCACAGACACGCCGCCGGCGTGCCCCTACATGGCGGCGGTCGGAGGTCGGCGGTCGGCGGTCGTTTCTACTCCCCGCGCCGCTCGCAATCTGGCCAAAGCCCAACGAAGAGCCTTTTCGGCTTCGTAAAAGTCCTCTCTCTTGCCTCGAGATTCTTCTATCCTCGTTTCCGCGCGCTCCTTCGCCTCGCTTGCCTGAGCAACGTCTATTCTGGAGGCCAGCTCGGCTGAGTCGGCAAGGACGGTTACCCTGTCTTCGCGCACCTCCAGATAGCCGCCGTGCACCGCAATGTACTCCCAGCGATTCTGGGAAGACTTGACCCTCAGAATGCCGATATCGAGGGTTGTGACGAGCGGTGTGTGAAGCGGCAAAAAGCCGATTTCGCCATCGGCGGCCGGCGCGACCACCATGCTGACCTCGCCGCTGTAGACGACCTCCTCGGGGCTGACTATTTCACATAAAAGCTTGCGCTCAGACATTTTACTAAGCCACTCCCGCCTTCTCTTCTTCGCCCTCTTCCCCGACCATCTCCGCCGCTTTTCGAATCGCCTCTTCGATCGTTCCAACCATATAGAAGGCCTGCTCGGGAAGGCCGTCATGCTTGCCTTCAATGATCTCGCCAAAGCCCTTGATCGTCTCAGCCAGCGGTACATAAGCACCCTGCATACCCGTGAACTCCTGCGCGACGAACATGGGCTGTGAGAGGAACCTCTGTATCTTGCGAGCTCGCTGGACCGTGAGCTTGTCCTCCTCCGAGAGCTCCTCCATGCCCAGAATGGCGATGATGTCCTGAAGCTCCTTGTAGCGCTGGAGTATCTGCTGTACCGCCCTGGCGACGCGATAGTGCTCCTCGCCCACAGCGCCCGGCTCGAGAATCCTTGACGTGGATTCGAGGGGATCGACCGCCGGATAGATGCCCAACTCTGAGATTTGACGGGAGAGAACCGTCGTCGCATCAAGATGCGTGAATGTCGTGGCCGGGGCGGGGTCCGTCAAGTCGTCGGCCGGAACGTAGACGGCTTGGACGGACGTGATGGAGCCCCGCTTCGTCGAGGTGATGCGATCCTGAAGATTGCCCATCTCGGTGGTGAGCGTGGGCTGGTACCCAGCGGCCGACGGCATGCGCCCGAGAAGGGCGGAAACCTCCGCACCCGCTTGGACGAAGCGGAAGATGTTGTCCATGAAGAGGAGCACGTCGTTCCCTTGATCGCGGAAGTACTCGGCCATCGTCAGGCCGCTCAAGCCCACGCGCAGCCTCGCGCCCGGCGGCTCGTTCATCTGGCCGAAGACGAGTGCCGTCTTATCGATAACGCCCGATTCTTTCATATCAAGCCAGAGGTCGTTACCCTCGCGACTGCGCTCGCCGACGCCCGCAAAGACGGAGAAGCCGCCGTGCTGCTTCGCTATGTTGTTGATGAGCTCCATGATGAGGACGGTCTTGCCCACACCCGCACCCCCGAAGAGCCCGACCTTACCGCCCTTGACATACGGCGCGAGTAGATCGATGACTTTGATACCGGTTTCGAAGATTTCGTCCGTTGGGGTGAGCTCGTCGAATTGGGGGGGATCCCGGTGAATGG
>JAMCWL010000039.1:33088-43582 GCA_023481285.1 Actinomycetota bacterium
TCCCCCCCAATTCGACGAGCTCAGGACGTTGATCAACCGACCGAGAGTGCCCTTGCCGACAGGAACGGAAATCGGCTGCTCCGTATCGATGACCTCCATGCCGCGCGCGAGGCCGTCGGTCGAGGACATGGCGACCGCGCGCGCCCGGTTGTCCTCCAGGTGCTGCTGAACCTCCGCGGTGACTTCGATCGGACCTATCGGTGTCTCCGCCGCCACTTTAAGCGCGTTATAGATCGCGGGCATCTGATCGGGGGGAAACTCCACATCGATCACCGGTCCAATAATTCGCACAATCTTGCCGACTGCCATATGTAGCCTCCTGGTTTCATAGTTTCTAAGTTACTTAGTTACTTAGTTACTTAGAGGGCGTCTGCACCGGCGACGACTTCGGCGATCTCCTGCGTGATCTGTGCCTGTCTCGCCCGGTTGTATGAGCGCGTCAGATTATCGATCATGTCGGTCGCGTTGTCGGTTGCCGCCTTCATGGCCATGCGTCTGGCCGAGTGCTCGCTCGCCGCCGATTCCATCATCGCCCGGTAGACGAGCGTCTCAATATAGGTCGGGAGAAGGCGATTCAAGACTACTTCAGCGCTCGGCTCAAAGATATAGTCAGCTCTAACCCCGGGCCTCTCCTCGCCGATGACCTCCTGCTGTATAGGCAGAAGGAGATGCTCGACGGGTTTCTGATCGATAAGAGACCGGAAGTGGTTGAATACCAGATAAATCTTGTCCACCCGGCCATCGGTATAGCCATCTATGAGCTCCTTCGCGATCTCCCTGGCCTCGGCAAAAGTCGGCTGGTCGGAGAGCTCGGTATACGAACGCTCTATAGGATAACCGGCGTACCTAAGCTGACCCGTCCCTTTGTTACCGACCGTAATAAAAGAGACCGTCAAACCTGCGGCCTCTTCTTTACGATAAAGCGCTTCCGCCTTTCTGAGCACGTTAGTATTGGCGGCCCCGCAAAGCCCGCGATTCGACGTCATCGGTATGATGACCGCTCTCTCGACAGGCTCGCGAACGACCAGCAGGGGATGGCCACTCTCCGGCACGAACTGGGCGACGCTGAAGAGAACATCCATCATTTTGAGCGCGTACGGCCGCGCCGCCTCGATCCGAGCTTGAGCTTTCTTAATCTTGGCCGCGGCGACCATCTCCATCGTCTTCGTTATCTTCTTCGTGCTCTCGACGCCTTTGATGCGCCGCTTGATCTCTCGAGTCTTAGCCACTTAGTTACCTCTCAGTTGCTACCTGTCATTGCCCCGAAGGGGCGAAGCATCCCGTTGCCTCTGGAATCAGTACCGCGTGCAAGCACCACGGGATCGCCACGTGGACCCGGTCCCCTCGCGATGACCCATCTCGCGAGCGGTCTAGGTCGGCTTTCCGGCAAACATCTCCTTGAACTCGGCAATGCCTGCGTCCAGCTCCACCTCGATCTCCGGTGAAATCTGCTTCTCAGCTCCGACTTTTGCCAGCAAATCTCCCTTGCGGGAACGAATATAGTCGAGAAAACCCGCCTCGAAAGCGCGAACGGCGTCCACCGGGATGTCGTCGAGGAACCCCCGCGTGCCGGTATAGACAACGACAACCTGTTCCTCAACGGGCATCGGTTGGAACTGTGGTTGCTTCAAAAGTTCGACCATGCGCGCACCCCGGGCGAGCTGCGACTGGGTCGCTTTATCGAGCTCCGCGCCGAACTGAGCGAACGCTTCAAGTTCGCGATACTGCGCCAGGTCAAGCCTCAAGCGACCGGCTACTTGCTTCATCGCTTTGATCTGAGCGGAGCCGCCTACGCGGGATACCGAGATGCCGATGTTGATGGCCGGACGGACGCCCGCGTAAAACAGATCCGACACCAGGTAGATCTGGCCGTCGGTGATTGAGATGACGTTCGTCGGGATATAAGCGGATACGTCGCCCGCTAGCGTCTCGATTATCGGGAGCGCCGTCAAAGACCCGCCCCCCTGATCATCCGAGAGCTTGCAAGCACGTTCCAGAAGGCGCGAGTGGAGATAGAAGATGTCGCCCGGGTAGGCCTCTCGCCCGGGCGGACGCCTTAGCAGCAAGGACATCTGCCGATATGACTGCGCCTGCTTTGAGAGATCATCGTAGATGACGAGCGTGTGCTTGCCGTTGTAGAGATAGTGCTCCGCCATGGCGCAGCCGGCGTACGGCGCTATGTACTGCATCGGGGACGGATCGGAAGCCGGCGCCGAGACGACGATGGTGTAATCCATCGCGCCGTGTCTCTCCAGTGTCTCGACGACCTGAGCGACCGAGGATGCCTTCTGACCGATCGCAACGTAGATGCAGATAACATCGCCGCCCCTCTGATTGATGATCGTATCCACGGCGATGGCGGTCTTACCCGTCCGCCGATCTCCGATGATGAGCTCGCGCTGGCCGCGCCCGATGGGAATCATCGCGTCGACCGCTTTGATGCCCGTCTGCAGCGGCTCCTTGACAGGCTGGCGCTTGACGACACCGGGGGCGATGATCTCTATCGGCCGGTGACCCTCCGCGTGTATGGTTCCCTTGCCGTCGATCGGTTCGCCGAGAGCGTTGACGACGCGTCCAAGCAGACCGTCTCCTACCGGGACCTCGGCGATCCGGCCGGTCCGCCGGACGGTATCGCCCTCGGCCACCCTGGTGAAGTCGCCCATGATGACCGCTCCGACCACGTCTTCCTCGAGGTTCAGGACGAGGCCACTGACCACGCCGCCCTTTGCCTCGAAGTCCAACATCTCGCTCACGAGCGCGCGCGTCAGGCCGTGTATGATAGCGATACCGTCGCGCACCTCGAGAACGGTGCCGACCTCCTCGACTTCGACCTTCGGCCGATATTCAGCTATCCTCTGCCTCAAAATCGAGGCGATCTCCTTTGACTTAATCGCCATAATCTCTCCTTAACTGCGGCGTCCAAGAACTTCAGGTTACGCTCGACCCATCAAATCCTGCCAATGAATCAAGCGGACGATGAGAAATCATAAATACTATATCCTCAAGGAAAAACAAGCTTTCCCCGAGAGAAACAACTAGTTTGAGCTGATCATTCGCTCGTGCAGCTCTTGCAGGCGATTCTTGAGGCTAACGTCGATTACCCGGTCGCCCACGCGCAAGACGAAGCCGCCCTTGACGCCGGGGTCCACCTCCCGCTTGAGGACGACCTCCCTGCCTAGAGTCTCCTCGATCTTCAACCGGATCGTCCCGGCAAGTTCTTCCGGCAACTTCACGGCGGTCGTTATGGACGCCACCGCCCTGCGCCGGTACTCATCGACGAGGCGGCCGTACGCGGCCGCAATCTCGACCAGGAGCCCTTCCCGCTTGTTATCGAAGACCAACCAAAAGAAGTTCCTTACCAAGCGATTCAAGTCCAGGAAGGCTTTGTTAAAGACGAGCTTCTTCTCCCCCGCCTCGATGTTCGGCGCCAGGAAGAATTCGCCGACCTCGGCATCGTGGATGATTTTGAGCACCGTCTTCAGCTCGACGGCAACCTCTTCCACCTTGCCTTTCGCCTCCGCCTCCCCGAAGAGCGCCTCGGCGTATTCCCGGGCTATGCGATCCTCCCTCATGTGAGTTGCTCCACCTCGCCCAAATGACCTTTGATCAGCTCGAGGTGATCCGAGGGCGTCAGCGAGCGATCGATGATCCTCGAAGCGATCTCGACCGAGAGCTCGCCGACCTCGCGCTTCAGCTCGAGAATGGCGGATTCGGTATCGCGCGCGATCTGCTCCCGCGCCCGCGTAAGCATGCGAGAAGCCTCCTCATCGGCTTTGGTCACGATCTCCTGGCGCAGGCTTTCCCCGAGGCGGCGCCCTTCGGCAATGAGATTCTGCGCTTCGGCCCGGGCGGCCGCCAAGCGCTCCTCGTAATCCCTGAGAAGCCTTTCAGCCTCCAGCCGGGTGTGCTCGGCCTGTTCCAGCGACTCGCGGATCCTTTTCTCGCGTTCCGCTAGCATGTCGGTTATCGGGCCAAGCCCAAAGCGCCAGAGCACGAGAAGGAGTACCCCGAAGGATATCGCCGTCCAAAACATCTGACCGGTTTCTGGTTTCAGTAGCTCCATTGCATCTTCCGATTCTTAAGTATTCTTGATCCCGCTTACGATTTCGTAGCAAGCAGGAAGCTGACGACGAACGCGTAGAGCGCGATCGCTTCGATGAACGCGGTGGCGATCAGCATCGTTGTCCTGATGACGCCGCTCGCCTCCGGCTGACGGGCCGTACCTTCGACAGCCCTACCTGCGAGATGACCGATGCCCCAGGCGGTGCCGAGGGCCGCGAGACCCATCGCGATTCCAGCTCCGATGTACGCCAAAGCGCTTGAAGACATATATGTAAACCTCCCCTCTAGTGTTCGTCGTGAATTGCCGCGCCTATATACATTGATGATAACATCGCGAAGATATAGGCCTGAATCGCCGAGAACATGACCTCGAGCAGGCGCAGAGCCACGGTTATCAAAAGAGGCGCCGGGGCGACAAAATAACTGCCGAAAAAGAAGATAAGCCCCAGAAAAGCTCCTAGAACGACATGGCCCGCGAACATATTGGCAAAAAGACGAACCGCCAGGGACAAAGGCTTGGCAAGCAAGCTCACAAACTCGATGATGAAGAGGAAGGGTCCCAGGAACGCCGGCACTCCCTTCGGCACCAGCTTGAGCCAGTACTTGATCGGCCCCTTCTTGATCATCCCCTGGACGATCACCGAAAGAAAGACGATGATCGCCAGGGTGGCCGTCGTATTGATGTTCGACGTTGGCGTGAACGAGCCTGGCAGGAGCCCCAGCAAGTTGTTGAAGAGAATAAAGAAGAAGAGCGCCGTGATAAACGGGTACCAGACCAGGCCCTCGCGACCGATGTTCTCGATGACGATCTCGTTCCTGATGAATTCAAGAATCGCCTCGACGCCGCCCTTAAGACCGCCGACGACTAGACCCCTCTTGCGCCCGGCGTAAATAACGAGTACCGAAGTGAGGGCGACCGCCACCCACATCACAATCACAGCTTTGGTGATCGATAGATCGACGCCAAAAATCTTCGGCAGGTTAAATACGGGGTGTAACTCAAATTCCTCAAGAAGTTCCAATGCGCTTTACCTACGTGTCCGTTTCTCTTTGCCTGCGCTCTTGCCCCTCTTGGTGGGCAGCCAGACTCCCAAACTGATCGGAAGTATGATCGAGTAGCCGATGGCGAAAGTCAAAATGACAGCGATTAGATTAATCCCCTTGACCAGCGATATCAGATAAAGAATTACGCCCAGGATCATTAGCCGCAGCCAAAAGCCACCGACGACCAAGCCCTGCGCAAGCCCGACCGACTTCTCAAGTGCCTTACCGGCCGTGTAGATGGCCATCCCGAAGTAGACCGCGACCAGAACCAGACCGATCAAAGAGCCCCAAAATGCCGGCCAGCGCCCCAGATAATAGGCTACGGCCGGGATAATAAGCCAGAAGGGCACGCTAATTAAGAGCACGCGCTTTGCGCTAAACCGTCGGTCTCTCAGCGGATCCACTCCCCTGCTTCTCGAATTCGCCTGACCGCTCGCGCTCGATTCCCCATTTTATATAATGGTATATCTCGCGAAAACCGGCCAAAGCTCCAATGGCGAAACCGACCAGAAGCGGCCAGGGAGACTTTATCCCGAAAAGCTGGCCGACGAACCAACCGAGTAGTGCGCCCACGAAAACGGAGGCAAATAGCTCCGTCCCGACAAACACCTCTCCCCGGTCCAAGTTGTCACGGTTCCCCGAAGTCCCGAGCGGGTTTGGATCTTTAAGACACCCACCTGCTCCCTCACTCGGGCCCTCGATCCGTCGGGTTTTGTCATGTTTTGATCGACTATGTAACATTTTTTACAATCCCGACCTCGAAAATCTTACAGTATCGCTTCAAACGACCGCAATAGTTATGGCTGCAAATTGACATTTATTTAACTTACTGCGCCATTTACTAACTATTTGTTACCGCTCGGCAGCTTATTTAACCGTATACCTGCTTCCCCGAGAAGCCGTTCGGCCAATTCGTCTGGGTAGCCGGAGCCGTAAAAGATTTCGCGGATTCCGGCATTGATAAGCATTTTGGCGCAGAGGGCGCAGGGACGGTGCGTCGAATATAGAGAGGCGCCGGAGACGGCGATTCCATGGAGAGCCGCTTGCAGCAGGGCGTTCTGTTCAGCGTGCAATCCCCGGCAGAGTTCATGGCGCTCACCCGAAGCGACGCCGCGCTCCTCGCGCAGGCAACCGACCTCTTCGCAGTGGGCTAGACCGGACGGGGCGCCGTTGTAACCGGTCGCCAGTATCCGTTTATCCCGCACGATGACGGCCCCCACCTGGCGCCTCAGGCAGGTCGCACGCCCTGAAACCGCGCGGGCTATGTGCATGAAATACTCATCCCAAGACGGACGGAGGATCTCCTTTTCTCCAGCCGGGGTGTTCTCGCCCTGCAAATCACCGTCGCCGAAAATGCCCTCCGTCGCCTGGATTTCGCCCAATCTCCGCCCCGACTTTCTTATCCGTGCTGCCATACCTTCACCATTTTAATCGAAGTCCGACCCATTTTCACCCGAGGCTAAGTCGCAGAACGCCCTATTCCGTGCCGTAGAGGCGGTCGCCGGCGTCACCCAGACCGGGGACGATGAAGGCCCTTTCGTCGAGGTGTTCGTCGACCGCCGCGGTGTAGACGGCCACCTCCGGGTGAGCCTTCTCCACCTCGGCCATCCCTTCAGGCGCCGCTATGAGGCAGATGAGAGTTATCGATCTTGCGCCGGCTTGCTTGATAAAGTTTATGGCCTGGACGGCCGAGCCGCCCGTGGCGAGCATAGGGTCGAGGATGAAGACATCCCTCTCCGGCAGGCAGGCCGGCACCTTGAAGTAATACTCGACCGGCTTGTGGGTGACCGGGTCCCGGTAGAGCCCCACATGGCCGATCTTCGCGTTCGGCAGGAGTTGTAGAAACCCCTCGACCATAGCCAGCCCCGCCCGCAGGATCGGGACGGCGGTCGCCTTCTTGCCAGAGAGCTTTACGCCCGTTGTCTCGGCGAGCGGCGTCTCAACTCTCACCTCTTCCGCGCGCAGGTTTCTCGTCGCTTCCGTGACGAGGATGATCGTCGCCTCCCGCAGGAGCTCGCGGAACTCTTTCGAGCCGGTTGTTTTGTCCCTCATTAAGGTCAGCTTGTGCTGGAGCAGGGGATGATTAACGACGTGTAGTTGGGGCATAGAGCGCCGTCCCTTCGGTCAGCCCGGCGTAGATCGGGAAATCTTCACAGAGCTTCCTTACCTCGGCGGAGGCTCGGGCCAGGACCGATCCATCCTCGGGCGAATCAAGAACATCCGCGATGATAAAGGCGATCTTCTCCGCTTCCTTCTCGCCCATCCCCCGAGTCGTCATCGCGGGCGTGCCCAGCCTTATGCCGCTCGTCACCTTGGGGCTTCTCGTCTCAAACGGGATCGTATTCTTGTTCGCGGCGATACCGGCCGATTCCAGGCGCGCCTCGGCATCGACCCCGGTGATGCCCTTGTTCGTGAGGTCGACGAGGACCATGTGGTTATCGGTGCCCCCGGAGATGATTCGAAAGTTCCTCAAGGCAAGCGTTTTAGCAAGCTTCTTGGCGCTCGAAACTATCCGGCGAGAGTAGTCGCGAAATTCTTCCGTCGTCGCTTCCTTAAAGCAGACGGCCTTTGCCGCTATGACGTGCATCATCGGCCCACCCTGGCTGCCCGGGAAGATGGCCTTGTCGATGGCTTTTCCATATTTCTCGCGAGCGAGAATAAGTCCGGCGCGAGGTCCGCGAAGCGTTTTATGGGTTGTTGTGGTGACGACGTCCGCGTAAGGGATCGGCGAGGGGTGGACGCCCGCCGCGACAAGCCCAGCGATGTGCGCCATATCGACCATGAGCATAGCCCCGACCGAGTCGGCAATCTTGCGGAAGAGCGCGAAGTCGATCAAGCGCGGGTAAGCGGAGGCGCCCGTCACGATGAGCTTCGGACGGTGCTCCACGGCCAAGCGTGCGACCTCATCATAGTCGATAAGCTCGGTATCTCTGGCGACGTGGTAGTGTGCGAAGTCGTAAATCTGGCCCGACAGGTTGGACGGCTTGCCGTGGGTGAGATGACCGCCATGGGCCAGGGAAAGACCGAGAACCCGGTCACCGGAATTGAGAAGCGCCTGGTAGGCAGCAGCATTTGCCTGAGCTCCGGCGTGCGGCTGGACATTGGCGTACTCCGCCCCGAAGAGCGCCTTTGCGCGCTCAATGGCGAGCGATTCGACGACGTCTACAAAACGACAACCGCCATAGTACCTGTCCCCGGGATACCCTTCGGCATATTTGTTCGTAAGGACGGAGCCCTGGGCGATGAGAACAGCCGGACTCGCGTAGTTTTCGGACGCGATAAGGTCGAGCGTCATCTGCTGGCGCCCAAGCTCGTTTTGGATAGCCTTAGCTATCTCCGGATCGCTCTCGCTTAACCACATCTAACGGCAGAATCTCCTCTCTAATTCTCCTATCTTATCAAGACGGCGCGCGTGGCGCCCACCCTCGAACGCCGTCTCCATCCAGATACGAAGTATCTCTTTTGCCAGGGAAATATCGGTGAAACGGGCTCCCAGCGTCAGCACGTTCGCGTCGTTATGCTGACGCGAAAGGCGAGCGCAATCAGCGTTTGTGCAGAGCGCCGCGCGGATGCCGGGCACTTTGTTCGCCGCTATCGTTACACCGATACCGCTGCCGCAAACCAGAACCCCGCGGTCGTACTCGCCGGCGACTATCCTTTCTGCGACTTCGGCTGCGAAGTCGGGATAATCGACAGATTCGTCGGAAAACGTACCGAAGTCCGTGTATTCGACGCCTATTTCGCCCAGCGCTTTTTTGAGCTCTTCCTTTAGGGAAAAGCCAGCGTGGTCGGCGCCGATCGCGATTCGCATCTCAACCAACCCTTCTTTTGGGAAAGTGGCAAACGCCCTTTTTGAAAATACCAGAAACCAGACGCTGGACACTAGACCCTAGACGCCAGATAGTCTGCTCTTAAGAATTAGTCGCGAATTTCGATATAGCGACCGAGCTCTTCCTTGTTAATCGTTCCCTCTCTGATGAGCTTCGCCGGTCTAGTCGTCAAATCCACCACGGTCGAAGCGACGCCGATCGGCGAACGTCCACCATCGATGATGAGAGGAATTCTGCCTCCAAGCTGCTTGGCGACGCCCGCCGCGTCAACCGGGGCCTCTTGCCCGGAGACGTTGGCGCTGGTTACGGTGAGCGGCACCTCGGCCACCTTGATCAGCGCCCTGGCTATCTCGCTGTTCGGGCAGCGCACGCCAACGGACTCGCCGCCCGCCGTGACGGCATCCGGAATCGAGCGCGAACGGCGTAGGATTATAGTCAGAGGTCCCGGCCAGAAAACCTTAACCAGCGCTTCAGCTTCCGACGTAATCTCCTCGACCACTCTATCGAGGTCGCCCGGTTCGGCGATGAGGAGAACGAGGGGCCGATCGGGCGGCCTTCCTTTAGCCTCGAATATCCTGGAAACCGCCGCTTCATTCAATCCATCGGCGCCCACTCCGTAGACCGTCTCGGTTGGCAGTGCGATCACTTCTCCGGAGCGCAGAAGCTCCGCCGCCTCGGCTATCGTCACGGCGTCTGGATGGACCGGATCGACCTTAACGACCTTTGTTTGATACCGCCCGCTCGACACCTAAAATCACCTCTGGCTTGACCATCTCGCCGTCACAACTCGATCGACGCCTGCAAGATCAGGCATGATTTGAATATCGACAAAGCCGCCCGACGATAGCAGATCGGCCACGGCCGATGCCTGGCCATCCCCCACCTCTACGGCGACGGCGCCGTCCGGCTTTAAGAAGTCGGGCGCCTCGGCGGCTATGCGCCGATAAAAGCTCAGCCCGTCTACCCCACCATCGAGCGCTTGCTCAGGCTCACGGCGGACATCCGCCGGCAGCTTCGGCATATCGGCGGCTGGGATGTACGGCGGGTTCGACACGACAAGGTCGATCCTTCCCCTTAAGTGAGAGAGCGGTTCGAAGAGATTTCCCAGCACGAAGTCGACCCTCTCCTCGACGGCATACCGGTCGGCGTTCCGCCTCGCTATCGCCAGCGCCTCCGGTGAGATGTCCGAAGCGACGATATCGATTCGCGGATCGTTCACCGCCAGCGCGACCGCTATGGCCCCGGAACCGGTCCCAAGATCGACGACGAGCGGCCGGCCATCGAAGCCCCGCGAGATTTCAAGGGCTCTTTCAACGAGAATCTCCGTCTCCGGACGAGGTACGAGCGCTCCCTCACCGACTGAGAGGTCAAGGCCGAAGAAACCGGCGCTCCCCAGCAGGTACTGTAGTGGTTTGCCTTCCAGCCGACCTTCAACGATTCGTGCAATGGACTTGGCCGTTACGTCGTCCACGTGCTCGTTTAAGAGAAGATAGAGACCGGTCCGAGAGGTGCCGAGAGCGTAGGTAAGAACGAGTTCCGCCTCGACGGCGACCGTCGC
>JAMCWL010000102.1:0-745 GCA_023481285.1 Actinomycetota bacterium
GGTAGAGATAGATAATATGGGTTTGCTCTCTTGCTAGCCGGGCGCAAGTTGACAGCGATTTGCCCATGTGATAGCGTATACAAAACTTTTCACGAGGCTTTGAAGGGGAAGAGTAGGTTGGTTTCGCATCCGAGAGAGCCGGGGATAGGTGAAAGCCCGGCGGTGCAGAGCGGCTGAAAATCACCCCGGAGCCTTGGGCTGAAAGGGCGTCTTTTACTCTGCGGCATGGTGTTGGCTAGTCATACAAATCTCACCAACGAGCCTGGCCGGCGGGGAGAACCGAGTAAGCTTCAACGGCGGCCCGCCGTTACCGGGTAAAGAGAGCCCCATGAGAGGCGTCGGTAGACCCGCTGGAATTCTCATCGGGAAGCAGGGTGGCACCGCGAGTCCTCCTCGTCCTTGTATAAGACGAGGATTTTTTTATTTATCGGAATGCATTTGAGGTTTGACCAGGCAGGTGCTGTGAGCTTTGAACTATGAGCCCTGAGCTAAAAAGCTCACAGCTCAAGGCTCATAGCTAGAAACTAAAGGCTTCTTGAGGAGAGAAATGGCGGACAAAAAAGATTATAAAGCGACGCTGAAC
Organism: Actinomycetota bacterium; assembly: GCA_023481285.1. Classification (GTDB taxonomy): domain Bacteria; phylum Actinomycetota; class Aquicultoria; order Aquicultorales; family JAMCWL01; genus JAMCWL01. The sequence continues at coordinate 584 of JAMCWL010000102.1, forward strand.
TTGCCGCAGACCGACTTTCCGATGAAGGCCAATCTTCCCAGGCGTGAGCCGGAGTTCTTGTCCTTCTGGGATGAGATCGATCTACATGGGAAGCTGCAGGCGAAAGGGGAGGGGAAGGAGCTTTTTATTCTCCACGACGGCCCTCCCTACGCGAACGGCGAT
>JAMCWL010000102.1:755-43386 GCA_023481285.1 Actinomycetota bacterium
TCGTCAAGTACAAGACGATGTCGGGACGGTACAGCCCCTACATCCCCGGCTGGGACTGTCACGGCCAGCCGATAGAGCACAACGTCGAGAAAGAGTTGGGTGCAGAGAAAGCACAAATCAGTCAGGCGGGGTTCCGCGAACTCTGCCGTGATTACGCCATGCGCTTCGTCGACCGGCAGAGGAGCGAGTTCAAGCGGCTGGGCGTCATCGGCGACTGGAATGACCCATATCTAACGCTCAAACCGGAGTACGAGGCGACCAACGTGCGCATCTTCGGCGAGCTCTACAGACGGGGCCTGGTATACAAGGGCCGTAAGTCGATCCACTGGTGCTGGCGGGATAAGACGGCGCTTGCCGAGGCCGAGATCGAGTACTGGGATGAGGAATCCCCCTCGATCTACGTGAGATTTTTCCTGAAGAGCGACTTTGCGCCTCTGGCCAAGTATCCTGAACCCAAGTGGATCGTCATCTGGACGACGACCCCCTGGACGCTCCCGGGGAACGTCGCCGTCGCCCTCCACCCAACGGCCGCTTATGTCGCGGCGAGGACGAGGGAGTACGATATCCTCATTGTCGCCGAAGCGCTCCTCGATGACTTCATGACGAAGATCGGCGTCGAAAATTACGAAGTCCTGGAGCGATTCAAGGGCTCTGAAATGGAGTTTCAGCTCTGTAGGCAGCCGGTCTTTGAAGATAAGGACGCGGTTGTTGTCCTCGCGGACTACGTGGCGCTGGACACCGGGACGGGCGCCGTCCACACCGCCCCCGGGCATGGCGCCGAGGACTTCGCCACCGGTCTCAAGTACAAGCTGCCTTCGCCATGCCCCGTCGACGAGGAAGGGCGCTTCACGTCGGAAGCTGGCAGGTTCGCCGGCCTTCACATCTACGACGGCAACCATGCCATTCTGGAAGATCTTGATGAAAGAGGCTTGCTTCTCTACCAATCGACGATCACCCACTCCTATCCTCACTGCTGGCGTTCGAAAACCCCGGTCATCTTCCGGGCGACCGAGCAGTGGTTCGTCTGTATGGAGGATGGCGACATAGAGCTCCGTGACGAAGCGCTCAGGGTGATTGGTGAGGTCAACTGGATACCAGATTGGAGCATCCGGCGGATCAGCGGCATGGTTGAGGGTCGTCCTGACTGGTGCATCTCTCGCCAGCGCTCCTGGGGCGTGCCCATACCCGCGTTTTACTGCGAGGAATGTGGCGAGGTGCTGGTCGCAGAGGAGACGATCGATGCCGTCGCCGACCTCTTCGAACGCGAAGGGGCGGACGCCTGGTTCAAGAAGGAGGCCTCCGAGATACTGCCGGGGGGCATGACCTGTCCAAAATGCAACGCCTCCTCCTTCAGAAAGGAGACGGACATCCTGGATGTCTGGTTCGAGTCGGGCGTCTCGCACGAAGCGGTCCTGAAGAATCGCCCGGAGCTGAGGTGGCCGGCCGATCTCTACCTGGAGGGAAGCGATCAGCACCGGGGCTGGTTCCAGTCGTCTCTTTTGACCTCGGTTGGCACACGTGAGAGGGCTCCATATGAGGCGGTTTTGACCCATGGATTCGTTGTCGACGAGGTCGGGCGGAAGATGTCCAAGTCTCTGGGAAACGTGGTCGACCCCCTCAAGGTCATCGAGCAATCCGGTGCGGACGTATTGCGACTCTGGGTCGCCTCGAGCGATTACACGGTCGACGTCGCCATCGGCCCTGAAATATTAAGGCACGTCGGCGAGGCCTACCGGCGGATAAGGAACACCTTCCGTTTTCTCCTCGGAAACCTTTACGATTTCGATCCGGGGACCGGTTTCCTGGCGTACGACCGGATGCAGGAGATCGACAGATGGGCGCTTCACGAGCTTGAAGAGCTCAAGAGGACGGCCAAAAAAGCCTATGAGAGCTACCGGTATCACGTCGTATACCGCTCCCTTTACGACTTTTGCGTGATCGAGATGAGCTCTTTGTACCTCGACATCTTGAAGGACAGGCTCTACGCGTCGGCGGCGGACTCCCCGGAGCGCAGAAGCGCCCAGACTGTTCTCCACGAGATACTGGTCACCCTGGCCAAGATCTTATCGCCGATACTTGCCTTCACCTGCGAGGAGGTGTGGAAGAGCATTCCGAATGCGGAGCGAGATGCTCTTCCGAGCGTTCACCTGGTGGATTGGCCTGCGTCGAGGGACGAGTATTACGATCCCGAGCTTGGTGCTCGCTGGCAGCGGCTCTTTAAATTCAGGAGCGAAACAGCTAAGGCCATCGAGGTGGCCAGGAACGCCGGGCTTATCGGGAGTTCGCTCGAGGCAAAGATAGATATCTACGCGAACGCGGAGGATTTCGCCTTCCTTCAGGAGTATGAAGCCGATATCCCGACCGTCTTCATCGTCTCCGAAGCAAAGATTCGCTCGAGTGAAGAAGCGCCGGCGGATGCGATGATGAGTGAAGCGATCCCGGGATTCGCCGCGCGCGTTACGAGAGCTTCCGGGGTGAAATGCGAGCGATGCTGGCGATATGAGCCGTCGGTGGGCGCCGAAAAGAAGTATCCGGGCCTTTGTGCTCGTTGTGCGCAGGTGCTAGGGTAGTGCGATTCACGAGCAATTGGCCGTCATTCATGAGGGGCAACGCCGGTGGCGCGGAAGCTGGTGGCGTGCGAGAGAACCGTTGTGTGCGGGACTCGCGGCGTGCTTGAGCTCGCTGGGTAAAAAGTAGTGAGTGCGAAAGCGCGGAAGCCGCGCACCGCGCGGAGGCAAGGTTGGAGGCGAACCGGATGAAAGAGAAGGACCTGCAGAACTTTATGAACAAGCTTCTAAAGGAGAAGCGGCGACTGGAGGGTGAGCTAAAGGCATTTGCACTGGATCTGGCCGAAAACCAGGCGGCGTGGAGCGGGGAGCACTCGTATGAAAACCACCTGGCGGACCTGGGAACGGACACGGCGATGCGCGAGACGGACGTCTCCTTCGAATATAACGTGCGGGATCTATTGAACAGGGTGAATGACGCTCTGGCTCGCATCGATGATGGCACATACGGCTTGTGCAAGGTGTGCGGCAAACCCATACCGGTTGAAAGGCTGAGAGCAATTCCATGGGCCGACCTCTGCATCGAAGATAAGAGAAAAGAAGAGATGGGGCCGTAAAGCGGACGCTAGACACTGGATATTGGACGCTGGACACAGGATATTTGGACGCTGGACGTTGGACGCTAGACACTGGACACTGGACGCTGGACACAGGATATTTGGACGCTGGACGTTGGACGCTGGACACTGAACACTGGGTATTGGACGCTATAGATATTGGATACGAGACGCTGGACGCTGGATGCTGGATTTTGCTTGACTTTGGTGCTTGACTTTGGCTTATAGCAACTTATAGCAAGGTTTTGGTTTGCGCGCATCCGAAGCGCGCATCCGGCGTCCGCATCCGGAGTTCGTATGCATATCAGGTATCAGGTATCCGGTATCGGGCGTCCGCTTTTTGGAGGTTCTAGTGGTCCTTGTCATGGCGGTTGTCGTCGTCCTCGCCGACCAGCTTAGCAAGTTCCTTATTAGGCTGAGCCTTGTCGAAGGGGCGACGACCCCGATAATCAAGAATATCTTTCACATCACCTATGTCAGAAACGCGGGGGCGGCTTTTGGGCTGTTTCCCGACCGACCCGCCTTCCTCGTTGCCGTCAGCGCGACCATCGTCTTGGCCATTATTGTCTATTACTTCAGCTACCGCCCGTCAAAACCGGTCGTCAGAGCGGCGCTCGGCCTGGAGCTAGGTGGCGCGGTCGGAAATCTCATTGACCGCCTCGTCAACGGGAGAGTAACGGACTTTCTTGAGATTCGAAACGTCTGGCCGGTTTTCAACCTGGCCGACTCGGCTATCGTCGCCGGCGCCGTTCTTCTAGCCATAGCGCTGATCTTCTTTTCGCCGGATGCGCCGGATGAGCGGCAAGCGAAAAGCAAGGCGGGTGATTGATCTTGTGGCCCGTTCTATTTAAGTTCGGCGGTTTCACGATCTATAGTTTCGGCTTTCTCCTCGCCGTGGCTTTTCTCGCCTCCATCTTAATTGCTCGAAGAGAGCTGTCCCGGAAGGGCATGGAAGCGGACTTGGCCTACGACCTCGCGATCTACGCCATGATAGGCGGCCTCGCGGGCGGTCGGGTGGCGTATGTCCTCGGGCACTTGGAGGAGTTCGCCGGCAAGCCTCTCTCGGCCCTAGCGATCTGGCAGGGCGGGCTCGTCTTCTACGGGGGCCTCGCCGGAGGCACCCTGGCGGTTCTCTCTCTTTTATGGCGGAGGGGTCTCAAAACCGGCAAGATCGCCGATGTGATCGCGCCCTGTCTCGCCGTCGGCTCGGCCATCGGGCGCCTGGGATGCTTTTCGAATGGCTGCTGCTATGGCGCATCGACAAAGTTGCCCTGGGCCGTCACCTTCACCGACCCCCGGTCGGCGGCCCCTCTCGGCATCGCCATGCACCCGACGCAGCTCTACGAGTTCGGCTATAACATCGTCATCTTCGCCATCCTTTGGTCTCTCCGAAAAAAGGTCGAGGCGGACGGTCTTATCTTCTGGCTCTATATCGGTCTCTATGGGGTCTTCCGGCTCGTCGTCGAATTCTTGCGCGTAAGGCCGATACTCGTCCTCGGTCTCGGAGGCTCCCAACTCTTCAGTCTGGCCATGATTGCGGCGTCCATCTTGATGATCGGCTTCAAATATGCGGGCGGACGAAATGAGGTCGGAAATCAGGCTGAAGCATAAGGTTTCGACCGAAGAATCGGGGAAGAGGCTGGACGCCCTGCTCGCCGGGGAGGAGGGCGTGTCTTCACGGAGCTTCGCCCAGAAGCTGATTGAGAAGGGCCTGGTAACCGTCGGCGGTCGGGCGGCGGATAAGAATTACCGGGTGCGAGAGGAAGACCTCGTTGAATACGTCATCCCGCCGCCGAGGGAGCTGGCGGTCGAGCCCGAACCCATTCCCCTCGACGTGCGCTACGAGGATGCCGACCTCATCGTCCTCTCGAAGCCAGCCGGGATGGTCGTTCATCCCGCTTACGGCCACTATACGGGAACCCTCGTCAACGCCCTTCTCGCCCACACGAAGGATCTCTCCGGCATCGGCGGAGTGCTCCGCCCCGGCATCGTCCACCGCCTGGACAAGGAGACCTCCGGCCTCATGCTCGTCGCCAAAAACGACCTCGCCCACCAGGCTCTAAGCCGGGACCTCAGAGAGAGAAAGATCAAGCGAACCTACCTGGCGCTCGTCCATGGGCGCTTCCGAGAGACTGAAGGTGTGGTCGAGGCGCCGATCGGGAGGAGCTCCCGCGACCGCCAAAGGATGGCGGTCCACGCCCCGGTCGCCCGGGAAGCCGTCAGCCGCTACCTGGTCGTCGAGGAGCTGGGCGATTACTCGCTCGTCGAGGTCTCCCTGGAGACCGGGCGAACCCATCAAATACGCGTACACATGGCGCACATTCACCACCCGGTCGCCGCCGACCCGACCTACGGCTTTCGCAAAGAGCGAAAGGAGCTCGGCCTGACCAGGCAATTCCTCCACGCATATAAGCTGCGCTTCATCCACCCGCGAACCGGCCGGGAGATGGAGTTCGCCGACCCTCTTCCCAAAGACCTCTCGGGGGCGCTGGAGGAGCTCAGGCGCAGGGCCGGAAGGCTGAATAATAAGAGGTACGAATTGCCATGATTCGGAGGGAAATCTCTTCGCTAGTGAGGCCGCTTAACCAATTCTTACCGCAAGCTGTAAGCTATGGCTCTACCGGCTCCAATAATGTTAAAACTGTTCAATCATCGATTCGGCCATCGCAGCTAGCTCCGAGAACGCAAGATTCTTCGCGGATCGGGACATATCCCCGATGACGTACTCAACGCCGCTGTTCCAAAAGGTCAGGGAATTGGCACCCAGCATTCCGTTCCCATATAGGAGATAGTGAGCTGTTACGCCTCTAATGCTAACCAGGTCATGCTTGTCCAATCCGACCGGTTCCGATGATCCATCCGATCTCACGTCCGCGACCGCCACAAAGGATTTAATGGGAACCGTCTCGGTCGTTCCGTCCGGACGGCGCCTCTCCGTGTTTAGCACCGGGGGATTGGCATCCATGGCATAATCCGGCTTCTCCGGCTTCAGGTAAGCTTCAATGCTTATTTCGTTAGCGGTGGTGCGGTACAGGATTGAAATCGACCCAGATCCATAGACCTTGATTTCTTCACCAACCGCCCTTTTGAGCCCGGAGATTTGATAGGAGAATTCGAGCGAGAGGAACGCGACTTCGAGGTGTTGGCGGAAGAAGCGCAGACTATTATTCTAACAATCGGCGGAATAAAAACATCCTTTTTTTACGACCGATACCCTTTGGCTGCCCCGCAAAGTCGCCTTCACTCGATACCACTGGCCAAGATGGAGGAGATAGCGTCCATGAAATTACTAGCAGTTTCTCAGAGAGGCGCCAAGCGAGACTTCATCGATCTTTTTTTTGTGATGCACCAGGTGCCTTTCGACAGGATCGCAAATACTCTGGTCGAGCGGTATGGCTCTCATCGGATAAATCCGGTACACATCGGAAAATCGATAGTCTTTTTTGATGACGCCGGGTCCGACCCCGATCCCGATTACATGCCAGGATTTGCGAGAGATTGGCAAGAGATAGAAGAGTTTTTTAAAAGCCGTGTCAAGCAAATCGTTCTTGAGATCGAGGCCGCTAAGAAGCGAATATAGCCCTCCCGGGCTTTAGCTATGAGCTATGAGCTATGAGCTCCTTCGGGGCCTGCGTCATCCGGGGCTGCGGCCCTGGCGGACTCCGACATTTATGAGAGGCTTCGCCGGCCCAATCAACTTGGACTGATGCGAATCCCGTGAGCGCCGAGGCGCTGAGGTCGCGACCGCTTTGCTTCCTTGCGGCAGCTTTGAATTCCGCTCGCCGGAGAGCGTTTTGATGCGAGACTTAAGCTCCTTGACGACCGCTTCGAGATCCTCGACCGTCTTGAGGTTTATCTCGATCCTAATGGACCTGTGCCGGGGTTCCAACCGCAGGCGGGAGCCGGCGTTCGTGTCGCAGACGATGGGTTTGAATATCGGCGCGCCTTCGCCATGGCCCCCATCCCGATCGATCATCGAGCCGACCAGGACCTCCAGGTCCCTTACCGAGAGATCGTCCTTGAGTACCTGCTTGAACGCTTGCTCTCTAAGTTCTGGCCTATCGTTAAGCTTTAGCAAGTAGCGCCCGTGGGCCGGGGTGATCCGGCGGGCGCGCAGCGCGTCAAGGATGGGTTTGGGCAGAGAAAACAGCGAGAGCAAGGCATTGATATAGCGCTCGGTTTTGCCGAGGGCCGAGGCGAGCTCCGATGGCTTACGGCCGAATTTCTTGGAAAGGATGTTTACGGCCTCGGCCTGGTCCCAGGTGTCAAGCCCCGCCCGGACGGCGTTGGTTACGAGGGCTCTCTCGATACCGGCGCCTTTTCCCTCCTCTACCACCAGGACGGGTATTTTTTCTTCGTCCCCGGCGCCGTTCAGCTTCAGCGCCTCCAACCTTCTTCGACCGTCGAGGACGGGGTATCTCCCGCCGCTACCCATGCTTGCGATAAGAGGGCAGATGACGCCCTTGCTTTTGATGGACGCCGCCAGCTCGGTCAAGGTTTTGTCCTCGCCGCTTCTTAATTCGACCGCCAATTCGAGCTGGGATAGGTTGATGAATTTCAGCTCCATTACAACTCCCACCCGCCGGTTTGATCGGAACTCGAGTTCCCTTGCTATTATTGACAATTAATATGTCGGTTTATATGTAGAACGACTTTAGGGTTACTGGCTATAGATCGCTAAGCTGCAGGCGGCTTTCATAAGCGGCGTAATTTGATGTATGTAAGCCAACGGTCGAAGCCTTTGAGCTTTTTCATATGGATTGAAAAATTAGGAATTATTGTTAAACCAAAGCGACTGCTTGCTTTTATCAAGAAGTAGCGAAAAATGCTAGATCGCTTTCCAAAGCAACGGTCTTCGTCTAGTATTACTTGAGGGATGGGTAATTGCCATGTACGGACAATCGGTCAAAGTCTATAGAATAATTCGCGTTCTCTGCCTGCTTGCCGAGCGTCCCCGCAGTCCAGAACAGATCATCGACATCCTCTCCCAGGAGCCCGAGTTCGACTGGCGCCGATACTCGAAGGAGACGATCTGGCGTGACGTCCGGCAGCTCAAGGATGCCGGCATCGGGATCGTCTATTCGAAGGCTACCGGCAAGTACGAGCTGAAGTCGTCGCCGATTCGCCTCGAGTTCGAGCCTGTCGAGCTGGTGGCGCTGGCCGTTGCTTGCCAATCTATCTCGGAAGAGACGGGCTTGCCGTACGCCAAGGAGCTGGCCGGTGTCGTAGAGAAGATCTCGACGCTTCTGTCTCCAAAGAGCAAGCGCGCGTTGACCGGCGATCCTCACTTCAAGCTGAAATTGGAATCGGTCGTCGACTACGGCCCTCACCAGGAAATTATAGAGGCGATCAGACGCGCCGTCTCGACGGGCAGGGAGATCGAGATCCTTTACTACAGCGTTCACAGCGATAAGGAAGAGAAAAGGATCGTCGATCCCTACGACCTCTACTTCAGCGAGGGCGGCGTGCGACTTGAGGGGTACTGCCATCTTAAGCGAGAGATAAGGGAGTTCAGGGTCGATCGCATCCGGAAACTGAAGATACTTCCAAGCACGGCCGGCCCCTCGCGGAACGGCGACGCGTTCACCTTCAAGCTCTGGCTCGATCCGAAGTTGACGAAGTCCGTCGGCGAGCGCTTTCCCGGACAGGAGATCGAGCTCAACGAGGACGGCTCCTCCATCCTGACGGCACAGGCGACCAACCCCTTCCGCGTCATCCTCCGTGTTCTCGCCTACGGCGAGCGCGCCAAAATCCTCTCGCCCGACTTTCTTAAGAATCAGATGAAGACCATAGTCGAGCGCATGGCGGAGCTCTACTCCGAAGCAAGGTAGCCTAATCGCGACACTGATAGATATATAATAGGCTATGGATAAGTTCTCAGGATGATTAAGCTGCGGGGTTATCATGCGAGGTCCTGTAGAGGAAGTAAAACACTGGCTGGAAGAGGCAGAGTACGATTTAGAGACCGCCGAGGATGTACTTGAAGACGGTCGTTGGAACTGGGCTTGCTTCATAGCCCAACAATCAGCGGAAAAAGCGGTTAAGTCCATCTATATCGCTCGTGGCGAGGATGTCGAGAGGGTACACAGCATAAGCGCTTTACTAAAGGGTGATGACCCGGTGATGACCGCCGCGGGATATCTGGCATACCTGGCCTTGGCACGGAGCTAGAATCGGCCGTGGAGCTGGACAAGCATTATATAGCGACCCGCTACCCGAATGGCGTGCCTAACGGAAAGCCTTTCGAGTTTTATTCGGAGGAGAAAGCGAAGGAATGTGTGGAAAGAGCGAAGCGAATAGTAACCGCTTGCCAGAAGACGTTGCAAGATATGTAAAGGCTCTAGTCGAGAAGCTCAATCCGGTGGCTGTCGTTCTTTTTGGCTCGAGGGCTACGGGTCGGGCGCATATCCAAAGCGATTACGACCTCCTGGTCATCGCCCCGAACCTGCCGGGCGATTTCTGGGTGCGCCAGGATTTGGTCTGGGAGGGAAAACCATTCAGCGTGGACGTAATCGCCTTTACTCTATCGGAAGTCATCGAAAGAGTACTCCGGGGGTTCGTCTTAGACGCCCTGCTTCAGGGCGTCGTCCTATTCGGAGACATAGGCGAGCTCAAGGCTAGAGCCGAAGAGCACGTCGAGCGCTATGGTCTTACCAGAACGGAAGCCGGTTACGTGAGAAGACCCGCATAAACAAGCAAGTCTTACCATAATTTCTCTTTCCTATCTTTTTCAGACCGTCAAGCTGCTGACAGCCTGCTTTGCTAGCATTCCTATCATCGGCACCTTTGGCAGTCTCCAGCCTTGTCGAATCAAGCGGATTGTCCGTGGGTCGATTAGGTAGGGAATTTTGAACGACTAAAACAAGGCGTGCAAATATGAAGATTGGAATCACGCGTAGAGGGTTCTTCCAAGCGTTCGGCGGCTTGATAGCCTCTTCGTTATTCGGCTTCGGCGTATTGGAGAAGGAAAAGAAGATAAAGCGCTACCTGCTCTGCGAGGATTACGTGGCGGGTGTGGCTTACTACGACTTCGCCGAGCCGGAGGAGATCGAGACCCTTTGGGAAGGGGCTCCGGTTTTCATCAAGCGCGAGCCGGAGAACCCTCACGATCCGCGAGCCATCGAGGTGTTTGCCTGGGACGGGAGGAAGATCGGCTATATGCCGAGGCACGCCAACAGGATCCCGGCGAAGCTCATGGATCAGGACGCCGACCTGGTAGCCAGCGTCATCAAACTGGGTGACGGCGAGGAAACCTGGCGCGCCGTCAAGATGCGATTGGAGCTGGTGGTCAAACCTGCCTGACGTTGGGTCTTCCATCCGGCGTCAGGCAGGTTTTCGGCGGCGGGTTAAATATTTGTAGGAAATCAAGCGGATGATGTATTATTTGAGCAACGGTCGGTAATCGATAAATTGTTTGACTGAAAGTCACAAGCTGGCTATATAAGCTGGCGAGCTAAGCCGCGACGCCGAAGTCCTGGCCAGCGGCAACCCGAAAAAAATCGCCCGCCAGGCCAAGAACAAGCTCCTCGGCCGTCTGCTCCGAAAGCTGTGGTAGTCAAGACAAGGCATTAATCTAATGATGTACATGGTGTATCATATGATATACAACGTGTATCGGTAGGAAGACAATGCTCGATCGTTTATTTTTCATCTAAGACCCGCATAGAAATCCTGGGCAAGGTTCTTTTGAACCCCGAGCGGGCGGTGTATGCCAGGGAGCTTGAGCGTCAATTGGGTCCCGGTTCTTACCGTGCGGTCTGGCTTGAGCTGAAGAATCTGGAGGAGCTGGGCATTCTGACTTCACGACAAGTCGGGCGCACCGTCCAATATCGAATAAATCCGGACTCGCCGCTTGTTCCCGAGCTGACAGAGCTGTTCCGCAAGAATTGGGCGGCCAAAGATCTTATCGGAGAAGCGGTGAGCAAAGCTGGCGATGTCGCTGCAGCGTTTATCTACGGATCGTTCGCCACCGGCAAGTTCGGTCCTCGGAGCGATATCGATCTGATAATCATCGGCAGGGTCGATGCGCATGCCCTCGACGATGGGCTCGCAGATGTGGAAAGCAAGATCGGGCGCGAGGTCAACTACCGCCTGTTCACAGTGGAGCAATGGAAAAGAGAAGTCAGGGCGGCAACACCCTTCGTGCGCGAGGTACTGGAAGGCTCCAAGCTGTTCGTCGCCGGGAGTCCGCTTGAACTGGAAAAGCTGGCTGGATAGCGGAGAGATCAGGCCGTTAAAAACTATCAAAAAACCGCTCTCACGTGGAGATCAGGCCGTTAAAAACTGGCCCTGAGCAAGCACCGAGGTTGCTGGGGTCTGCTCGGCGTCAGCTTGATGGAGCAGGAAGGATACTCAAGACTGGCGTTTATCCAGCCGCACGAGACGAAGCTTACGAAGCGATGCTGAAGGCAGGCATGTCGTTGGTTCTAGCGCATGGCTACCGAGTTGAAGCAGGATCACATCACCTAACGACGGTCAGAGTGATTTCCAAGCTACTTGGACCGGGGCATCGGGGTCTGGCAAAGGCATTCAACGATCTCAGGAAATCAAGGCACGAACGCCTATATGACGGAGTGGATTTCTGCACCGCGGAAGAGGCATCCCGGGCCATCGACAGGGCGTCGGAGCTGTTAGCTCTTATTGAGGCGAAAATAGGAAAGTAGCTGTATGGATCATTCCTAAGCTAACAAGGAATCAGGAGATCAAGCTGAATAAAGACGGTTCTTCCATTAAGCTGTTGATTTTAGGAACTCGAGTTCCATTAAATCAGCAGGTGGAAGTATTACTGACCTATAATTTTATCAAAAACATTTCTAGGTCAACGACTAAAATAAGAAGCAGCGAGAGCTCGATTTTTTATTGACCGTCAAGCGTTTGACGGTCTGTTTTTGTTATCATTTGTACACTTGGAAGGAAACAGAGCGTTATTGTCGAAAAGAATAGCTAGAAATCGTTAGGTAGGATAGATGAAAATCACCAGATGGCTTTACAAGCTGGCCAGACTAAGCCGAGACGCCGAGGTTCTCTCAAGTGGCGACCCAAAGAAGATCGCCCGCCATGCCAAGAACAAGCTCCTCGGCCGCCGCCTTTTCAGAAAGCTCTGGTGAGCTGGCAGAAAGTTAAGCTTATAAATGGGGGTCTTTGTGGGAAAAGCGACCACCGACAATGCGATCGACAGACCAGTTGATAGACCGAGCGAGGCGACCACCGTCGCTGATATTCCTTCTGAGGTTATGAAGGCTGCTGAAGAGAGCACCCTGCGCCACGACGCCGTCACTTTTCTCGATTACGTCGGAGCTCACACCCCGGAACTTGCAGAGGATAAGGGATTGAAGACCAAGGATGTCTGGGCGGTAAACGATCTCTTCGCCGAGTGCGAGGAAATCCAGGTAGAAATCGAGGGTGAGGCGGTTACTCTAAGTACTGAAGACGAGGTCTGCCGTGTTGGCTTTATAAGGCGTCTCCTGCAAAGCGCCGGTTTCTTGAAGATTCGCCATGGCAGGTTGTCTCCAACCAGAAGGGCGACCGAGTTCTTGAAGGATGACTATTTCTCTCAGTTGAGGTGGCTCTTCAACATCTGGTGGTACGAGGTCGATTGGACCCTGGACGCTGGTGACGCATCCGCCAGCACCAATATCTTCCAGGGAGACCGCAAGAAGCTGGCGGACATTCTTCTCTCGCTACCGACCGGCATGGGTGTAGCCTACCGCGAGCTGGAAAAGACATTGCTCAAAGAGTTTGGCTTGAGCTTTTTAATCGGAAAGACGGGCGCCGACCTGCAGAGCTACATGAATATAAGTTACGGTGTGGTCCAGCCTCTCGAAATCTTCGAGGCCATCACCATGGACGTTACCGGCGATTTTGAAACGCTGCAAGACCTAAAGCTGACGCTCTCCATAACAGAACTAGGCAAGACGTTGCTTAGCAGGGTCTAGAATAGGTCGCAAATTCCATCAAGCAAAGGCGTCATTAAGGCAAGACACACGTATACTGGTTTAACTAGCGAAATCTAAAACCTTGGATCAGGAACCGCCCGCGAGGCCATCGTATGGAAAACGGTACAGGGAAACGGAAGAAATGGGATGGATCGATTGCCATAAGGGCTCTCGTCGTCCTGAAGCTTATTTCCGAGAAACCGCGAAGCGTGGCGGAGTTGCAGGAGGCCCTGGAAAGAGATGCCCGTTTCTTCCATCACTTCTCTAATGATGCTCTGTACGACGACAGAAAGCGCCTGGAAGAGGCCGGTTTCAACATTAAATACGATGGACGCATAAAGAAGTACCGCTTGATAAGCATGCCTTTCTGCTTGGGCATGGATGGGGAGGAAGCGCTGGCGCTTGCCATAGCCGCGGACGCGATCCTTTCTCAGGATAAGCTCCCATATCGTCCGGAGTTGGCTTCGGCGATGGCGAAGTTAAAAGAAGTGCTCGCGCCCGAAGTGATCAAGGGTCTTGAAACCAGCCCGCTCGTCAAGTTCATACTCCGCCCGGTCGTCGATTACCGTCCGTTCCTCGACACGATCGAGGACATTCGCCAAGCTCTCGCTTGGCATAGAAGGATCGACGTGGACTACGTCAGCCCGCATTCCGGCACAAGCAAGCATACGCTGGAGCCCTACGAGCTCTACTTCGACCACGGCGCCCTCTATCTAGAAGCCTACTCACGGCAGGCCAATGACATCCTGGTTTTTCGCATAGACAGGATAGCCAATCTTAAGGTCTTACCGGATCGCTTTGAGCCGACAAGGAAACGAGCGACTTTCACCTTGAAGTTCAAGCTCGACGCCGAGATAGCCAAACTCGACGGCGATCGTTTTCCGGGCCAAACAGTAGAAATCATCGACGACGAGGTCGCTCTCGTAACGGCCGAGGTTTCCAGCCGTTTCTGGGCGATGCGTCAAATCCTAAGCTACGGCGAACTGGCCGAAGTCCTGGAACCGGAAGACCTCAGGGCCCATATGAAGCAGATAACCGAAAAAATGTTCAAGAAATACCAGGATTAAGGGTGGGGCAGGCAATAAGCAGCCAGTTAGCTTTTGGTAGATTAAGAATCTCAGGGCTCATGGATCAAGGCGTCGACATTTCGGCGACGATAGCAAAACTAAGGCCCGGAGAAGAAACCTGGCGCGCGGTCAAGCTGCGAGTGGATATGGTTTTCCATCCGCTTGATGTTGCCTCGGTTGCATCGAGAAGGGTGCGAGTGTCGCTTTACCTTTTAGCTCGGGAAGCGTGTCATTGAGAGCAGCCCACCGGCTGGGTGCTGGTTATATGGCTAAGAAACATGCGTTTGAGCAGGTAAAGGTGTCATTGCGAGGAGGCCGTCGTTTAGCCGACGTGGCAATCTCGAAAAACCAAGCGAGCGTTACGAACAAAGAGCATTGCAAAAACAGAGCATTGCAAAAACGCTGTACGAACCAAAAGCGAATGCACTATCATAGAGAAGGCTGCAAGGAATCGGTAAGTGATTGAGGTGAACATCACCAGGTGGTTGTATAAGCTGGCAAGGCTCAGCCGAGACGTCCAGGTACTCACCAGCAGCGACTTGAAAGTAGGTGGCCGCCGGATCAAAAAGAGGCTCCTCGGCCTCTAGCTATTCAGGAACTTCTGGTGAGCGGTGGTTTGCTGCATCTTTTTTATAAATCTCAAGCATTATTTAGGGATTACGAATGGAAACAAAGCAAGCCCAAAGCCAAAAAGAACTGTCGTTTGTAAAGTATCGTCTAGAGTTATCGAGGGGCTTGCGTCGAAGCGAAGTCCCGCTCCTCCGTGGGTTCTTCGGCAACAAGTTTGATCAAGCTATCGTACATCACCACAACCCCGATGGCACTCTAGCTTATGATTATCCTCGTATCCAGTTCAAAGTGCTCGATCAGCAGGCGATTCTCATTGGACTTGAAGAAGGCTGCGATTTACTTGCTCGCCTATGGCTGGAAACTGACCGCGCGATCATCGGTGTCGAAAATCTAACCGTTCGACAAGCTGCGATTCAAAAGAGGCAGGTGCTGATAGGCGAGGCGGGCGAGCCGATAACCTATCGATTCTTGACCCCATGGCTTGCTTTAAATCAAGCCAACGACAAGCGTTATCGTGATGCCGCCACTGTGCAGCCGCGCGAAGAGCTGCTTGGTAGAATTCTCGTCGGCAACTGCATCTCGCTCGCAAAGTCTTTCAAATACGATGTCAAGTCATGGCTTGAGGCTGATTGCTCCAGACTGCGTTCCGTGACAACCTTCCTCAAAGGTACGCCTATGCACGGATTTATTGGCGAGTTCCAGGTTAACTTCCTGCTTCCCGAGCTGATTGGCATCGGTAAGTCGGTCTCCAGAGGCTTTGGAACCGTTATACGCTGCTATAGCTTACGCCCGGATAGGAGAGGAGGGGTTCGATGATCATAGAAGATCTCATTCGTCTCGGTCGCTTGCTTTTCGAAGGACATATGGATCCAAGGGACGTGTTGAGGCTCGTTTCCGATGTCGAAAGTCAAACCGCGAAGAATTTCTACAAGCACGTTTTTGTAGTGGAAATTGCGGATGATAAGCGACCGGTCGTCACTCATCAGGTTTGGGGTCAAGAGATAAAGATTGAAGGTAAAAGCAAGAAAGCCGATTTCCTACCGGATTTCGAAAAGGCCATCGGGGCGCCCTTTGTTTTGCCGCAAGGCGGTAACCCACTTCATCCCCAAGGGAAATACGGTGTTCCTGCATATCCCTGCTGGGATAAGCACATTAAAAGTTTCCAGCAATCCACAGAAGGGGTTAGGGAATTTTTGACCGGCAGGCTGACGCGAACGCTGTCCATAGATTTACCGGAAGCTTTGATAGTCGAGATCGCTGAGTTAACACATCGTGTAGCCGCCGGTTTGAAGGTAGATGAACGGGAGAAACTGCTCGGAGTATTTCTTCTAGTTGATATGAACAGCGCGAAAGCCGCGTATGCGTATACCACCGAGCCTTCTCGGCACGATTTGGGGCATAGCGTGATTTATCCCGGCATGTTTATTGAGCCATGCTGCACGCCGATCCTTGATCTCTTTTGGCAGGCCAAGCTCGCAGAGGGGGCGGAAGAAGGCAAGATGGAAGGCACTTGCACCATCTGTGGAGGCGTTGGCGAAGTCATATCATCCTACTGTAAATCCTGGCCTTGGGCGCTTATCGAGTGGAGCTGCCCTCTGCCCCATGGCGGAGATCGAAAATTCTTGGTGGAAGGAATTGCGCTTTGCCATGATTGTTATCGAGCGCTTGTTTATGGTTCATGCGTTTTTGATAAGCTTTCGCAGCCAATACACTCGCTTTTGATTAAGGAGATTTTTTCACCCACAGCCAACTCTGCGGGTAACAAAACTACAACCAATCGCAAGCTCTCCGATCTTCCAACAGTCTACGGCAGTGGTTATCTACTGCCTGTTCTAGAGATAACTGACGCTTACTTAAGAAGCGATTTTGCTGTGAACATCCAAGTCATGCTAAATTCGCCAATCGAACGAGATCCTTTTCTCGCAGGACATATAGAAGCTGTGACGGGGTTTGATCTCTGTCTTCCGGAAGACCCTGGAAACGATTTTCGGCTCAGCTTGCTCTATTTTTCGGGTAACCTAGGTCGCGGTGATATACACCTGCGTGCTTGTATTGAGGACGTACTTCCGTCGACTCTTAGGCACTTAAAAACAATGGCAAGGGATTGTGCGGACAATGCCTGCTTTTTGCTTCGAGCAATCAAAAATAAAGATGCTCTATCCGAAAAGCAGATTGCTTACTATAACCAAATTTACGGCTCGGTTCCATGGCTTTTGGCCAAGGCATACGGTGGTTCTTATGTTTGGGACCAATTGCAAGCCGTGCTTCACCGTCGCCCGTTGCTTTTAGAGAGGCACACACGAAATGTATCCCAACGGATGCGAAGCCTTGCACCGCTGTATCCCGATCAGGAAGGTCGAAATGGCATTTACGATGAGGTCATCTTTTACCTCGCGTTCAATGATTTTGCAACCGCATACAATAGTTGGTTATCGGTCGAAGGAGGAGTAAATATGATCGCACGCCCATGGCAAGAGCTTTTAAAAGTGGTCGCCGAATCACCCATCGATGAGCTAATCTTTCAATCCGTCGCCGAGTTAGGGTTCGCCTGCGGCAACGTAATACGCCAATTTGGAAGGCAGTACTACGCGGTGATTCAAAAGGATTATCTCAAACATAGGGTGCTGACCTTCGGAGCCGACTTAACGCCGGAAGAGGTCTGGAAACGTGGCCTATCTAGGATGTTCGATGTCGCTGAGCGCTACGACAAGGTTCAACTTTCCGACGATTTTCGCAAACGCGTAGGTGTAATTTTGGATGAGTACCGCCGGTTGTGTGAAGATGTACAGCGGAATAAGGACGAATTCATCGCGTCGTTCTGGTCCGGCTATGCTCTGCAGGGTTTTATCAAACCACAATCGAGCGACCGGTCTGTTGATGAGGCATTAATGAAAGTTGGACTATAGGAAGAAAGGGAGAAGCATGGGAGAGACGATAAATAGCGCTGAAATACTTTTCATTAAGTGCGTAAAAGATGGCATCCCAAACCGGGATCCACTGCGCGATAGCGACGCGCGCAGAATATTCGGTGACGATGACAGACGAATTTCTCTGTCGGATGTGAGCATTAAACGCGATGTTCGCGATTACGTTATGGCTCGCTATCCCGACGGAGGCGATGATAAGTCAATGTTCGTCTTTTGTCGGGAAGAGCGCACGCCGGATAACAAGCTGCTCGGAAGAGACAAGCTGGCAAAGGCTCTCTTGGAGCGTGCCGGACGTGGTGGCTCTAAAGATCTCGCGGGAGACCTCAAGGCGTCCGCTTTCGATGTGCGAGTCTTCGGCGCGGTTTTCAGTGTGGAGAAAAAGAGTTTTCATCAGTGCGGTCCGGTTCAATTTGGCTGGGCGCACTCTTTACATCCAGTGGAGACGAAGTACGTCCAGGGGACGGTCGTGATGCCGTCGAAAGATACGGAGGTAACCGAAGAAGGCAAAGAGGAAGGTCTGTCTCAAGGAACGATTTGGACGACCTACACGCTGCCGTTTGCGGTCTTTGCTATGCCTGGTGTTATTAACTCTCATATTGCACAAGATACCGGTATGACAGATTCGGATGTGAACAAGGTTCTTGAAGGTCTGTGGAAGGGAACCATCAATAGACAGGCAAGGGGACGAGGTATTCAGCAGCCGCTTCTGCTTTTGCACGTCGAGTATGCCGACCCATTCTTCAGAATAGGCTTTCTTGAGAATCTCGTACGCATCGAGCCCAGTCGCGAAGCATGGCAGAATAGCAACCCTCCAACTTCGGTCGAGGAAATTGCGCTCAGCGTCGAGCGGCTTGGTATGTCTCTTAAAGATAATAGAGATAAAATAAAGCGTGCCAGGCTCTGGCGTTACCAGCCCCTCAAATTGGAAGGCGAGATTCCGGCAGAGGAACGCACATGGTAGCGGCAGCGCTAATTTCGAATATCAGATAGGAGGTCAAGGCGTGGGCGTATTGGTTTTCGATGTCCGTTCCGATATCGCGCATTTCAGGCGGCCGGATACCCTCGGCACGCATGCCAGCTACCCCTTTATCACGCGAACGGCTTTGCACGGCCTGGTCGCCTCGATCCTAGGCCTCGAGGCTCTCCCGGAGATGCCCTTATGTGGGGTGCGGTTGTTGTCGCAGGTAAAATCCATCGCCCATGAATTAAGTTTTCTTGGCAAAGGTTGGGTTGGTGGTGGCCACGATTTTAACAGACCTACAGCTATTGAGTTGATAGTCAAGCCGCACTATCGGATATATTACCACGGGCCTTTGGAGGGTGAACTTGCTGAGTTGATTCGTGAAAAGCGCTCATATTATCACACCTATCTGGGAAGTGCCTACTGCCTCACCATCCCGGAATACCAAGCGCAATACGAAGATAGCGAGGCTACCATTTTTGACCCGACGGATCAGTTCATCACCTGTAGTACTGTTCTTCCTGTCAACGCAGTGCGCGAGTTGCATACCCAGGAAGCACGCGAGTACGCAAGGGTGGGCGGGATGCTCTACGAGCACCTTGGTAATCGGCGATTTCGTGGGTCGATTAACTTGATTTACGAGGTTCATGGGCAACCCATCGTTTTTGCCCCCGCCTTATCTTTCGATACAGCGCAGTGGCAATTTCGATGCATTCCTGATGAGGGGCTTGTATGTCTGTGGTGATTCGTTTTGAAGAATGCATCGCCCGTCCCTCCGACAACGGCAAATTGTTCTGGCTTAACGGGCACTTGGAGGCCGTCGCCATGGATTGCGGTGATGCCCAAGGTAACCTTGAGGAAAGGTTGGCTTTTCTAGCAGGACTTCTTCATGATGCCGCCAAGAGCCATCCCTTATGGCAGGATTACATCATCGGTCATCGGGCGAAAGGGCCGGCACATGCTCCCCTCGGAGCGGCGCTCTTTGCTTTTTTCGCCGATAATCTCATAAGCGAATGGGCTTTAGACCACACTCAAGAGTGCAAACTTTACGACCTCGCGCTCGACTGGACTCGGGTTGTATATGACCACCACGGCACATTGAGAGACCTGGAGGGAGATTTCCCTCCGTGGGAAAAGAGCGTTTCTTCAGCTGACATCGCTGTTTTTGCGAACGAGTGCGATTTGGATGGCGTTTTTCGGTTAGTCGCTTCGCATTTCGATGGTTCTTCGTGTGGCCCTGATGAATTTTATCGCTGGCTCAAAAAGTTCCCGAGAAGTTGGGAGAGACGCGTTCGGTTGGAGCGTCGCAAGTTGTTGATCCACAGCTCAACTGCTCGCGAGTGTGATGAGAAATCCACTTTGAAAGCTGCGACGAGAATGCCAACTTTGGCTGCTCGGTTAATCAAAGCGGATCGTTATCATGCGGGTGGCTATGGTTCTGTAGCCCTGGAATCAGACTCAGCTGTGGCCGGTATCGAGAATTTACAAGAAACGTGTTGTGCTAAGGCGAAGACTGCGCTGAGTCAGGGAGCCGATGAGAATTTAGTTAGACTCAGACAAGGAATTCAGCGGCGTGTTTTAGAGCGCTATACGAGGAATCCGGATGCATCTTTTTATACATTGCTCCTGCCGACAGGCTACGGCAAAACACTTTCAGCGGTCAATGTGGCGCTGAGCGCATGCTCTACGGGTCGCTGTCGACGGATTATTTATGTCGCTCCCTATCTATCCATTCTCTCTCAGGCTGCTGGCGAGATAGCTTCAGCAACGAATGTCGAGGTTGTTCAGCACCATCATCTTTCAATTGCTGAGCAAGACGATGAAGATCTGATCGACGCCCTAGAAACTTGGCAGGCACCCATGCTTGCCACAACATTCAATCAGTTTTTTCGAGCGATTTTTCCTTCGCGAGCTCAGCACTGTTTACGCGTTGAGGCGCTTCGCAAGGCTTTTGTAATCGTGGATGAACCGCAAATCATCGATACGGCCGTCTGGAACGTTTTCCTTCAGGCTTTGACGGCAGCCAGTCTTGAGCTGCGGTTTCAGGTTTTGTTTGCGACGGCAACCTTACCGCCACTGGAATCCGGGATTGGTGATCGAGTGGTAGCGCTTGCCCCGCCCGTTTCTGCTGCACAGCGGTATGAAGTGCAGTATATTTCGCGTCCTTTGGGTGTGGAAGATCTGGCGAGTAGTGCTTTGAATGCCGTGAGCGAGGTCGGTAATGTTGCGGTTGTTATGAATACCGTGCGAGACGCGGCGGATATTTTTAAATCGCTATCAACTAAAGCCCGAAATGTGGTAGACGGGCTGTACTGCTTAACGGCTCTCATGCTGCCGTCTCATAAGGCAGATACGATTCAACGATTGAGACATGATCTTGCTGCAAATAAGCGTGTCATCGCGATCTGCACCCAAATCATCGAGGCTGGCGTAGACCTAAGCTTTCGTGCAGTCTATCGTGCGCTGCCGATATTTCCCTCTGTTGCTCAAGTTGCAGGGCGTGCCAACAGGCATGGCGAAGGTTCACTAGCCAAGGTCTTTGTTTTTCCTTTCGAGCGCAGAGATGGCGTTGACTCAAGAAAATATGTCTACAGAGATATCACGGCCCGTAATCAGACAGATCAGCTTTTCAACGAAAGAAATTCATGGCATGAGGAGGATATCGGGTTTTGCTTGAGCGCCTACTATTTGCAATGCTGGGAGGAGAATCGAAACACGGCAGTATTGAGAAAGTTTGATGAAGCTGCAGGTGGTAAATGGAGCTCGCTTGCCGGACTGGAGCCGTTTGGAGCAAATGCTCCACGGATTAGCATGTTTGTTCCGCGTTCAGATATCTAGCTTGGTGAGCGAATGCGACGACTTCAAGAGAAATATTCGCCTGAAGGGCCAGAACAGTTACTTCAGCACTACATTGTCCCGCGGAGTTATCAGAAGCTTGATTTTGTGGAGCGAAAGCAGCTCGCGGCATTAATTAGCCAATACATGGTTCCGCTTCCTGACCGCGTGGCAAGAGAGATGGGCGTGCAGGTAACCGAAAAAATCTGGCGACTCATGGATTCAAGCGTGTATTCTGAGCATACTGGTTTAGCTCACCTGGTGGGTGAGGAAGAGCAACACACGTTCTTGGCCTAAACAACGCTTCTGATTCATGCGACTATGGGGTCGGCGAACTGTCCTGGTGGCTTTAGTACAATGAAGACAGGCCAGCGAGTCAGCGCAGAATTGCGTGAACAACGCTGAAAATACAATCGTGTTTTAAAAGCAGGGATAAAAAACATGACGCTTAAAGACTATGAAATAGCCAAGGAGTTGAAAGAGCGTCTGTCGAAAACCGTGCAGCTCGTTGACTTCAAAGTCTTCGGCTCGCGGGCGAGAGGAGATGCCGACGAGTATTCCGATATGGACGTGTTCGTCGAAGACGCCTTGCTTGACAAGCAGTTGAAAGACAATATCCTTGATGTCGTTTGGGAAGTTGGTTTTGAGAACAGCCTGGTAATATGTCCCCTTATTTTTACAAGCTACGAAATAGAGAAGACATCTGCCAGGTCGTCCTCTATAGTGAGAACCATCATGGAAGAAGGCGTAGCCGTATGACGGAGTGGAAAACAAGGCTTTGGTTAAGAGCTGAAGAAAGGTTATTTGAACGTGGAAGCGAGAGACAGGGAACTTATTCTGGAGTTTAAGAGCAGACTGGCTCCTAGCATTAAAAAGCGGCTAAGAAAGGTTATAGTTTTTGGCTCGAGGGCCAGAGGCGAAGCGATGGAAGATTCCGATCTCGATGTCGTAGCGCTCGTAGATAGAAAAACTCCTCAGGTAGAAAAGGAATTGGAAGATACTGCCTATCAAGTCATGTGGGATCATGACTTTAGACCGATTATTTCGCTAAAAGTTTTTGACGAGTCGCGGTTTTACAATGCAGTTAAAAGAAGCCTTTCTTTCTATAGCCATGTTGAGAAAGAAGGGGTTTCCGTATGACCGAAGAAGTGCTTAAGTATATCGAAAAAGCAGAACACGCTCTTAAAGTAGCCGAAACTCTAATTGAGAGCGGTTATCCATCCGACGCCGCAAGTAAGATTTATTACTCCATGTTTTATGCCGCGCAGGCGCTTCTTAAGTCCGAAGGAATCGATGTCGTAAAGCACTCGGCGGTCGAATCCGCTTTCGGATATCACTTCGTTAAGTCGGGGAGGATCGACCCAAAATACCACAGGATGCTTTTGGACGCCAGGAAGATTCGGGAAATCGCGGATTACGATATCCAAGAGGAGATTGTGGAGCCGACCGCATCTCTTAAAATCGATGAAGGAAGAGCTTTCTTATCCGCGATCAAAGCTTTCTTGGACATCTCATAAGCGGTTTTCAAACCGCCGTCCAACATCTAGTAACACCGCCTGGTTATTTAGCGGGGAAAAATGCAACTTGTGATAAATACGCCGGGGTCATATCTCCGGCGCAAAGAGGGAAACCTTTTCATAAAAAACGACGGCCAGGTTTTCGAGGTCTCGGTCAAGAAGGTCTCGTCGATCTTGATAACGACCGCTGCCACAATCTCGACCGACGCAGTCAAGCTGGCTATAGACCACAATGTCGACCTCATCTTTCTCGATCATTTCGGCGACCCTTACGGGCGAATCTGGCATAGCAAGCTGGGGAGCACGACGTTGATCAGGCGCCGTCAGCTTGAGGTGGCCGAGAAGGAGGAGGGTCTCACGCTCGCTCTGGAATGGGTCGGCAATAAGTTTCGAAATCAGATCGACCTGCTGACCGGGCTTCGAGCGACCCGCAGTCGGCGCAGCGCTGAAATCACCGCTTTTATCGAGAGACTCCGAGCGATTCAGGCGAAGCTGAGCGATGTTTCCGGAAAGGTCGATGAGGCGAGGCAGCTCATCCTCGGCGTCGAGGGGGTGGGCAGTCGCCTTTACTTCGAGGCGATCAGCGAGCTCATGCCCGAGAGGTATAGGTTCAACGGACGGAGCCGCAACCCGGCCAAAGACGAGTTCAACTGCCTGCTGAATTACGCGTACGGTGTGCTCTATTCCATGGTGGAGAAGGCTTGCATTCTCGCTGGCCTCGATCCCTACGTCGGGATCATTCACACCGACCACTACAACAAAAAGTCCATGGTCTTCGATCTCATAGAGAACTATCGAGTCTGGGCCGATGAGACGGTGATCAAGCTTTTCGCCGGTCGCCAGGTAAAGGTGGAGCACTTTGATAAGCTCGAAAACGGCTTCACCCTCAACAAGCTAGGGAAGGCGCTTCTGATCGAGGCGCTCAACAAGTGGCTCGCCGAGTCGGTGAGATACCGGCGTCGCAATATCAAGCGTGCCGATATCATCCAATTCGACTGCCACCAGATCGCCAATGACCTGATCAAAAGGGCACCGGTTAAGCTCTCGCCTTAGATATGTCGGGAGGGTGGATGGTCAAGCAGACGGAGACGCTCGTCTGGGTCGTCTATGACATCGTCGACGATAAAAAACGCTCCAGGGTCGCCAAGCTATGCAAGTCGGCCGGTCTTTACCGTGTTCAGAAATCGGTCTTCCTCGGGACGCTAAACCGAAACCAGCTCGACGAGTTGGTGATCGCATGCCGGGACATCATCAACGAGGCCGAGGATTCAGTCTATGCCTTTCCCATGTGCTCGGAGGATTTCCGGAAGGTCCGGTTGATCGGATTGGTCTTCGATAAGGAGCTGGTCGCTGACGATGTGCTCGCCAAGTTTGTCTGATCCCGAATCGGTCGAGCGGGAGCGCGTTTCCCCGGAATCGATCTTCATGATCACCCCTTCGGAGGTGATCGAATACCTCTTCTGCCCGCGCTTCATATATTTCATGAACTGCCTCGACATCCCCCAGCACGAGGAGCTGCGCTATAAGGTGCTCAAAGGGCGGGAGATGCACAAGCTGAGGGCCAAGCATAATGTGGCCTATCTGCGAAAAAAGCTCGGCTGTGCCGGTAAGGAGATCGACGTCTACCTGGCTTCACCCAGGCTGCACGTGCGGGGCGTTGTCGACGAAGTGCTTCATCTAGCTGACGGGACGGCGGCCCCGCTCGATTACAAGTTCGCCGAGTGTCGGTGGGTTCCGTTCAAGACGCACAAGATGCAATCGGTTCTTTACGCTATGCTGATCCGTGAATGCTATGGTAAAAAGGTCGAGAAGGGGTATGTTTGTTATTTGAGAGGTGGGTCTAAGGTCGAGGAGATTGTCTATAGAGAGGCGGATTTTGCTGAGGCCGAATCGATCATCTCCGAGATCGTCGACATCATCGAGCGGGGATATTATCCTGGAAGGGCCAGGTCAAGGAACCGGTGCGCGGACTGTTGCTACAGAAATATTTGCGTATAAGTCGATCGAAAAGTGAAAGACCAGATGGTTGGCATTATTCTGTTGGCCTAACGCTTGCAAACCTAGGTGCAAATGGAGCAAAATTGAAAAAGAAATTATCGCCTATTTGTAGATATCGCTCCTTGATAATTGAACAGAATTTGGGCTTTTATAAGGGGTTTTTAGCGGGCGGTGGGTCCGAGCCCTAAATCCAAAAGAACAAGGATTGAAACCCAATTGCCCCTTCATCCGGCGTAAAGGGGAGGTGGGTCCGAGCCCTAAATCCAAAAGAACAAGGATTGAAACCCTTTTCCGGACCCCCGCTTGGAGCCTGATCCCTTGTCCGAGCCCTAAATCCAAAAGAACAAGGATTGAAACCTCAGGGCAAAGGAGGTGAATGCATCTCATGAGTAGTCCGAGCCCTAAATCCAAAAGAACAAGGATTGAAACCTACAATAAAACAGCTGCTCAGCATATCAAAAAATAGTCCGAGCCCTAAATCCAAAAGAACAAGGATTGAAACTTAGTATTCGAGAAGGCGAGAGTCGTCTCGAAAAGTCCGAGCCCTAAATCCAAAAGAACAAGGATTGAAACATCCCTTGAGCCCGATTTCGACGCCGACCTTGAGCTGTCCGAGCCCTAAATCCAAAAGAACAAGGATTGAAACGATTGTTGTTGACACATACCAGCACCCGTGGTATATGTCCGAGCCCTAAATCCAAAAGAACAAGGATTGAAACTCTAGCAGGCTCGGATCGTCGCGGAGTTCGACAGCGGTCCGAGCCCTAAATCCAAAAGAACAAGGATTGAAACCGAACCCTGCTGCTCATGGGGTCATCGAGACCTAGTCCGAGCCCTAAATCCAAAAGAACAAGGATTGAAACCCGACAATAACTTTCTATGGTGTAGATAATTACGCCGAGCCCTAAATCCAAAAGAACAAGGATTGAAACATTGATGCTGAAGCCTGTGTCGCGGGATATTTCCTCGTCCGAGCCCTAAATCCAAAAGAACAAGGATTGAAACTTTCTCTTTCTCGTTAACGGTTTCGTGACCTGCCGGTATCGGGGGTTTCGCCTGTTCTGCTAAAATAAAGCCAACTTTTATTAGAAGGTGGAAGCAGTGAAGTTTCAGGTAACCATAGAAAAGGATGAAACCGGTTACTTTGTGGCTGAAGTACCTGCCTTGCCGGGTTGCGTCAGCCAGGGGAAAACGCTCGAGGAGGCTAAGACGAACATCAAGGAGGCTATCGAGGGCTGGCTTGAAGAAATCGCCGTATGAGTCCGAAATTAAAACCTTGAGGTAGATACCTCAGTAGAGCTGGAAGTTATTCACTATGCCGCGTAGCTGGATAAGCGGCTGATAAAAGAGAGTTATAGGATCGCTAAGGAAAAAAGAGTGATTGACAACTATACGTACTGAAAATAGAACTCGTCGGGATGCCGGTGATCTGGCGGCGCTTCGTCGTTCCCGCCGATATCCCCCTCGACCACCTGCACGATGTGATTCAGATCATCATGGGGTGGCAGGATTATCACCTGCACGAATTCAATATCGACCGAACGAGGTATACCGAGTTTTTCGACGAGATTCAGGAAGAAGACGACTCGGAAGACGACGGATCGTTTCAGCTGGATGAGCTGGTCAAGCGCAAAGGCGCCAAGTTTACGTACATATATGATTTCGGTGACGGCTGGATGCATACATTGGCCCTCGAGAAGACGAACTTCGTGCCGGGCCCGCGCGATGAGCCGATAATGTGCCTGGAAGGCCGGGGAGCCTGTCCTCCCGAGGACGTCGGCGGCGTCGGCGGTTACCAGAGATTCCGGGAAATCATGGCCGACCCGACCCATGAAGAACACGAGGACTTAAAGACCTGGTACGGCAAGCCGTTCCACCCCGATGAGTTCGACGCGGTCAAGATCAACCTCGAATTGCTTAAATACATGCGCGTGGCGAGGGTGAGAAACATTCCTTGGGATCCTCGTGATGGCATAGTGGGATAAGCGCTCTCTCGATAGTTAAGCGTTGTACTCGTCATCCAGCAGTTCGTCCAACTCTTTTTCTAGGCAAAACACGTGAGCTCGGTATAGCGCGTCTGTGGCGTAAAGTCCCCATCGGAATTCAAAAGCCATCAGCCAGCCGATGATTGCTCCGGAGACATCGCCTTCTCGATAGAGATCGAGACCTTCGCAAAGGTCGACGTAGACCAAGGCCAAGGAGTCGCTGAGCGCATAGGGTTCATACTATAAGCAAGCGGCGGAGAGGTTTTAAAGCAAGCGATGGCTTGCCTAAATCAAATGCTGAAGTTAGAGGGCTTGATCCATTAAAACACTCGCTGAGATAAGGAAGTGGAGGGGAAAAAGCACTCTTACCCGGACAGGGTCGGTAAGTAGATAGCGCCATCCAGGTCTTTGATATTCTCATAAAGCGTCCGGTCGGCGGTGATTAGGTTGGCCGAAAGTTGTTGGGCCAGGGCGACAAAGGTGGCGTCGTAGATCGTTAGGCCATAGTGATATGCGCTTTCGACTGTGGCTGCCGAGAGATTGCGGTCTATCGGGACCACCATCAAGCCAAGCGACCAAAGGCTCTGAACCATCTCGGTCACATCGGCTGGATCGAGCTGCGATTTGAATCGCAGGGCGTTTGCGAATTCGTAGATCAAGAGGTCCGGGATGATGATCGACAAGTTGCCATTGAAGAAAGCTTTTCTCACGAGAAGAGCGGCATCGATATCTTCTTCTCCGGCGTGGTAAAACCACTTGATAACGACGGAGGTATCCAAAACGGCGGTTCTTGCAGGTCCAGGTTCAACGTGAGGCAAAAATCGCTCCTTGCTACGCCATATGGCTTGCCGTTGCTAACGGGTATCGCGCATCTCTCGGATGGTCTTTGTGGAGTCCCAATCGGGCTTGATTTTCTTGGCGAGACGATCCATGACTTCAAGCGCTTCTCGAATTTTGGGATCGTCGATGGGGCGTCGTCGTTTAGCCGAACGCTCGATAAGATAGCGACGGGATGCTTCGCGAATTACTTCGCTTCTTGAGCGGTGCTCCTCATCGGCCGCCGAATCGATCTCCCCCAAGAGCTCGGAAGGCATGGAAATCATAACTTTTTTATTCATGCTCATCACCTGATATAAAGTTTATATCTTTAGCTATAAAATAGCAATAATATCGTTAGTTGTCGGTCACCGGTCGTCGGCCTAAGGCCCCAGTCCGTATCTTCAACCTACCGTTAGGCCTTATCTTGAATGGATTGGATTGACATCCACCCCGGATATGCGTATTGATAGCATAAATATTTGGCAATATAATGCATCTAGAGGTGATGCGATATGAGGACGACTATTCAAGTAGACGAGCGTGTTTTAAAAGAAGCGATGGAGCTGACGCGGGCAAAGACCAAGCGAGAGGTCATTCAGCTTTCTTTGAAAGAACTGGTGCGGAATCGCCGCTTGAAGAGACTTAGGGAAAGACTCGGCCACACCGAGCTTGAAATCGATCTTGCAGCCTTGGAGGAAATTCGTGGCCAAGATTAAGCCGGTACTGATCGATACGTCCGCATGGATCTTAGCTTTAAGACCAGGGCTGTCGCTTGAAGCAAGTTCCACGATCGACAAGCTCATAAGTGAGAGTCGAGCGGTGACACTTCCGGTGATCATACTGGAGCTTCTATGCGGAGTGAAGTCGCGCCGGGAGCATAAAGAACTCAAAGAGGACTTAGCGGCAATACCTTCATTACTTCAAGATGAGGCGGTCTGGGACAGCCCCTACGACCTGGGCTACGAACTTAAACGCGCCGGGCTGAACTTACCGGCCGTCGACTTGATCATCTGCGGAACGGCGCTCGCGCACGGATGCCAAGTGCTCCATGCCGACAAGCATTTTGAGCTAGTTGCCAAACATACCGGTCTAAAGACAACCAGCTTGCTGTGATCCACGCCATGATACCTCCTGTAGGAGGTATCATTATATTGCTTATTGCTCCTTTTCGTGCTAGCCTAAGTAGGTATTGAACAAGCTTTGATCGGGGATTGGTATCAAAAGAAATCACTGCTCGCTGTTCATCTCGGGTTGCGCTTTATAACTCCGTTATAGGAGGCAAGACCAACTAACCTGGGTGATGGATATGACCAAGATTAATATCACGCTTCCCAAGGAGTTTCTCGAGGAAGTCGATAAGTCAGCCGAGAAAGAACGGGTGACTCGCAGCGAATTCTTCCGGCGAGCGGTCCAGACTTACTGGAAGGTCCAACGGCAGCAGGCTGCTGAGAGGAAGCGGGCTAAGCAAATTGAAGAAGCGATGGAAATCATAGAGATGGTCCGTGAGGAAGCCGGCGATTGGGACGGGGTCGCCGAGATAAGAAAATGGCGGGAAGCAAGGTAGCTGCCTTCTTTTCATAGCATCCCGTCTCCTTCACCTCAAGAAACAGCTGACAGGCGGATGTTAAGCATCTCCGTTAGGGTATTGTTGAAAGGTGACCGCCGTGCCAAAGGTCGAATATGTGATAGATGCTTCGGTCGCTGTCAAGTGGTTTACTCAGAAAGACGAAACAAATCTCGAAAAAGCTATCGAACTGCTGAGATTACACCAGGCCCGCAAGTGCTCTTTAGTCGCACCGAATCTTATTATTTATGAAGTGGCTAACGCCTTAAGATATAACCGGAATCTAAAAACGGAGAGAGTAAGGCTCGCGGTTGTCGGTCTTATAAAGCTACAAATGGAGCTGGTCGGGTGCGATGAGGAAGGCTTTCTCCCGAGGGCTGTCGATCTTGCCCGTGAGAACGATATAACGCTTTATGACGCCATATATCTGGCGCTAGCTAAGGTGCGAAGGTCCGTCTTGATCAGCGTCGACACCAAGATGTTGGACAAGCTTGGCGCTACCGCGTATGCCGTGCATCTGAAAGACTTGGAGCTGTAATGGTCGGCTCCGGTGCTCCGTACCTCCAACGGATTAGATTGCGGCCTAAAGGCCGCAAGGATATAAGACTCCGCTGATAGGAGACTGAAAGTCGGATAGGCATTGATACATTCGCCGTTTTTCTATTGAAGTCAAATGCTATAATAATTAAGACTTGGACTATAATAGGTTATTGTTGGTTTTCAACATGGCGGCAGGCATGCATAGCGATAGACAATTAAGCGAAGAAGTCCTTCGCAAGATAATTCGGCGGGTGGTCGAGATCGCGCGTCCCGAGAAGATAATCCTCTTCGGTTCGGCCGCTAGGGGGAAGATGGGTCCCAATTCCGACGTCGACCTGCTTGTGGTTGTGAAGGCTGGGGCGCACCGCCGGAAGCTCGCCGGTGAGATATACAAGAACTTGATCGGGGTCGGCCAGGCGGTTGACGTCGTCGTCATCACGGAGGAGGACGTCGAACGCTATGCGAATTCCCTCGGGCTGATCGTCGAGCCCGCTCTGAGGGAAGGCAAGGTTGTCTATGCCGCATGATCGCTTCCCGCCGGACACGCCCGGTGAGTGGATGAACCGCGCAAAGAGCAACCTTATACAAGCGAAGAGCGCTCAGCCGGGAGTTTATTTGGAGGATCTCTGCTTCAACGCCCAACAAGCGGTGGAAAAATCACTGAAAGCTCTCCTGATCCATCGTCGCGTCCGCTTTCCATACGTCCACGACCTGGCGGAACTCGTCCATCTCCTCGAAGAAAGTGGCGAAAAAGTACCGGCCGAGATCATCGAGGCCGTGAAGCTTACGGATTACGCGGTGGAGGCTCGCTATCCCGGCGTAACCGAACCCGTTACTTCTGTGGAGTACGAGGAGGCCCTCGCCCTTGCCGGTGAAGTTTATCTCTGGGTGGAACGCCTGCTAAAAACAGAAGAACTCTAACTTGCTGATGGTGCAGGCTGACCGAGGTCGTTCGGGTGCGCTAAATCCGCTTTTCAGCGTTCGCGTTTATCGGATGGCGCGTTGAATCTTCCCCGTTAGGAATAATAAAGGAGGGGTTCGAATGCGCTTCGAAAAGTTTTTACCAAAAAGCATTAAAAAGGCGTTGAGGACCAGACTCCGTGCGAAGGAGAGAATCGTCGTTGCGATGCCGGGGTTTGGCATTTTTCGCTCGCGCGGGCGGTGGATATGGCCGGTCTACTTCGGGATATTCAGGCCGCCGCTTCTTATGGCTACAAATAAGCGTCTGATAATTATGGCAAGAGGCTGGTTCAGAATGGTCTTTTACGGTTGGGACCTTCACCGAATTACCTGGGCGAATCTCAAGCCGGGATGGCTGGTAGACCGCGTAACGATAACGGTGGCCGGCGTCAACACGCATATTCTCTTGCCGAAGAAGATCAGAAGAGCTAGCAAGCACTTGGTTAATCAAATCCAACAGGCGGTCACGGTAGGGAAGCTGCGTAAAAAACGAAGAATAGCATAAGACGTTATGCCGCAATGCGGCGTCAAAGAGGATGAAAATAGTGTCATCGAAACAAAAGTCCATGGTGGCGGTCGGCTGGTCGTATTTTCAGGGTCGATTGGCTTTAGCGGGATCGGTCTATGCGAAAGGGTTCTTTATCTCGACGCCGTCGATTGTTTGATTATCGGATAAATCTTCGGATAACAAGAGTAAGGCGCCACCGGTTTGGGCAGCCTGGATAATCATGGAGTCCCAGAAGGAGTAGCGATATCTAAGTTGAATATCTATCGCACCCAATATGGCTTTGCCGTCGTTGACGACGACATCCCATTTCAATAAATCGTCCACGATCTCTTTTGCGATTTTAATGTCGAGCGGCCGCTTTATCTTTTTGGTTACGCTGACAAAGAATTCTTGCAGCACTTGAGTGCTTAGAAGCCCCTGGTCGGAATTCCATAGGTCGACCAAGATATCTTTGGCTGTCTCGTGTTTCTCGCCCGCTGAGCTGTCGTAGGCATAGATGATGATATTAGTGTCCAGAAATGTTTTAGCCTCTCGCATGGAACTCTTCTCTCGAAATTGAAATATGACCTTGAGTTCCAAGGTCCAACCCCATATTGAGGAGCTTCAACTGTCTTGCTTTTGCTTTTTTAAAGCCGGTATCTTCAGTGACCTTTTCCTCAAGGGCTTCCCTCAAGAGTTCGCTTAGAGATTTTTCTTTGCGGGCGGCGACTACCTTAGCTTTTTTCAGTAAGGCTTTTGATAGCGATAACGTTACATTCTGCTTGTTCACGATGATCCACCTCACGCGTTTACGTGTATCACATTTTTACGTATTTACTCTCGTCTGTCAAGGCTTTAGCTATCACAGCTTCACTGTCGCGTCTCAGCCGTCACGAAAAGTCTCGGAACCGATCTTCTCGGGCGCCGGTGCTCGCACTGCTCATCGGAACGGGCGATTAAGCTGTTCGTTACCAAAGCAGGCACCCGATAATGGTCGGGAAGCCGCGTCAAAGAGGAGAAAGGTTGCCTAATTCGCTTCGGTTTTTGTCGTCTCGTCGACGTAGAGGGCGTAGGAGATGTTCTCGACCTCTCTTGCCGTCTCGACGAGGGATTTTAATTCATTGGAGATCTCCGGAGAGGCGAGAAGTTGGTTGAGAGCTTTTGGGTCTACTTTCAGCACCTGTTCCCAGAGCCCGACCGGGTCAAGCAGCTCTTTCAGGTGCTTGATGTCGTAGGCATAGCGCTTCTGCTCCCGGCGAGTGACGTAGCCGCCGGCGCCGAAGACCCGCGACAGGTTGTGGCTCTCGCAGTAGATATGGATTTCTCCCTTGAGCTTCTCAAGCCGGGCCGTCTCCTCCTTGATCCGGCGATTGATTTCGATGTACTCGTCGACGAGCGCCCGGATGTCGATCTCCCCGGCGACCGTCCCGGTCTCGTCGGCCGGGGGGAGCTGGTGACGGAAGTACGGGCAGTGGGGCTTGAAGTCGCACCAGGGACAGAGGGGATTCTCCACGGCGGGAAATTTCTCGACGGTGATGCCCTCGGCGACACTGAATATCGCGTCCTTTGTTTTTCCGAGCTCCTCTGGCGATCGGCTTGAGCTCATCTTTTGATTGGGGAGCAGGAAGTAGAGCGAGAGCTTTTCCGGCGAGATGCCCCAGATCCTCTCAACCGCCAAGTGGTAAATGGAGAGTTGCAGGTCCTTCTCCACGTGTGATATTGCTGGCAAGCGCCTATTTGTCTTGTAATCGATAATCTCATAGCCGCCGGAAGGTAGCTTATCTATCCGGTCGATGACGCCGACAAGGGTCACGCCATCCACATCGATGAAGAACTTGTGCTCCAGTACGACCGGCAAGGAAAAGCTGCCGACGTTTGTCAGATAAAACTGCTCGACGACTCGGCGAGCGTGCTCCAGGTGGTTGCGCTCTTCTATTTCATCCGCATATCCGTCGCTCTCCCATTTTTCGACGAGCGCATTTAGAACCGCTTCCAAAGTTGGAGGGTCGGGCGTCGGGACGTTGTACATGAAATGAAGCGCCTGGTGAATGCTGCCGCCAAAGCTCAAGGCAGGCGTTTTTTTAGTAGGTAATTTATCAACGTATTGAAACTTATAAGAGAGAGGACATTTCTGATATGCTGATATTGAGGAGTAGCTGAGCTTCATATCCCTTCCTTACGTAGGCTGAAAGATGCGGATGATTGCAGTATGAGTGTACAGGGGTACAATATCTCGGTCAAGGAGCTGGCGTTGCCGAGCTGGCGTTGCCTTAGAATTGCAAGGCTTTTGTCGCTTTCCCACTCTTACCCATGGTGGTCCATCGTTTTATTGCTCATCGCTCCAGAAAACTCGGTGAAGCCGTGATGCATTGAGTTTTTCTGGGTATACGCCTTATATGAGCGATCCATATGCCTGGTCGATTGGCGAAGCCGCCAATCGACCAGAAACTCCCGATAAGAACGCGAGCACCGGTCAATTGCATGCCTTGCGATCGAAGGCCTTGCGCCTCGTGGGGGCGCGTTCCGGTGAAGCGAGCTCGCGCGTAATCGATCTCACCAGGACGATGGAGCACGTTCGATATCTGTCGGAGGAGCTAGGACCGCGTTTCGCCGGAACCGACGCCGAGAGGCGGGCGGCGGATTATGTCGCTCGCCAACTGGTCGTAACAAGTCGACCGGTCGAGTTTCAATTCTTCACCTTGCCCAACGGCGAGAAGTCCCGCAATGTATCCATATTCTTGCCGGGCGATTCCCGGGCGGAATTCGTTATCGGGGCGCACATCGATTCGGCCCAGGGCTCGCCGGGGGCCAACGACAATGCATCCGGCGTTGCCGTTCTGCTTGAGCTTGCCCGGGTTTTCGGCGAACAAGGTTCCCCGGCCGATCTGCGTCTTGTCTTCTTTGGCGGCGAGGAGTTGATCGAGAAAGGCCAGATACACCACCATTACGGCTCTCGTAACTTCGTTCACTCCCTTACCGGCGAAGAGATCAAGAACATCACGGGCATGATCTCGCTTGACATGGCGGGCTTCGGCGAGCATTTGAAGGTCCACTCGTCAGGCATCCAACCTTCACTTATCCGGGACGGTTTGCTCACGGCGGGGAGTGGATTAGGCATTAAAATGTCGCTTCTATCCAGTCAGGCGGCGAGCGATCACGAGTCGTTCGAGCAGGCGGGGGTGGCGGCTTCATGGATAGGCTACCACCGCGATTCAGAAAATCACACTCCAAGGGATACAATAGATCGCATAAACTCGGACAACCTCGCGCGAGTCGCAGACGTGGTCCACTCGTTCGTAATGGGCTGCAAATGATTGATTGGTGATCTGTGCCTCACCGCCATACAACCTGCTTGGTCAACACAGGTGCTTCCAGCTTTGAGCTCTGAGCTCACCTGGCGGTTATCGAATATTCTTGCTTCGTCGCTTACGCTCCTTAACACAGACGAGGCTCGTATACCGTGGTAGGGGCGAGCCGGTGGCTCGCCCGTGAACCCGGCAACGCCATCCATCGCGAACAGCGCCTCGATAAGTGTATAAAGACTCCAAGAAACCAAGAAACCAAGAAACTAGGAGGCTAAGAAACAGAAGTCGGCGGTCGTTTGTCCAGTATCCAGTATCCAGTATCCAGTATCCAGTATCCGCTTTTCGGCCTCTTCTCAATTGCTTCGCAATTGCTTCCTTGCACCGTCTCTTACGATCTGATAAGATCGTCTAAACCTTTAAACTAGTCCGGCGAGGCTAGCAAGGAGAGGAAAACGAATATGCGAACATTAAATGCCTTCTTGCGTATCGGCAGGAGGCGTTTTTTCTTATTTAGGGTGGGTTTGCATGACTGATTTTAACATAAAAGCCCTGGTGATGGACGATGTCGGTATGCATCGTGCTCTAACCAGGATAGCTCATGAGATTATCGAGAAGAACAAGGGGATAGCGGGACTTGCCCTCGTCGGTATCAGAAGCCGGGGGATCTATCTTGCCCAGTGGCTTGCCGGAAAGCTCCAGGAGATCGAGGGGTCTTCGATCCCGGTGGGGATGCTCGACATAACTTTCTACCGAGACGATGTAGCGCTTCACCCCCGCGTTGAAGCACGCGCGACGGAAATACCATTCGATGTGACGGACAAGACGATTATCCTCGTGGACGACGTTCTCTTTACGGGTCGAACGGTGCGCGCGGCGCTCGATGCGCTGATGGACCTGGGCCGTCCGGCGCGGATACAGCTCGCGGTCATGATCGATAGGGGTCACCGTGAGCTGCCGGTCAGGGCCGACTACGTCGGAAAAAACCTGCCGACTGCCGTCAAGGAGAAAGTCAAGGTGAACGTCGTGGAAGTGGATGGCGAAAACTCGGTCGTCATCGGAGAAGAGGAGTAAAGCACGCCTTCGGCGAGCGACCGCCGACCGCCGACCGCCGGTGCTTGGTGGGTGGTCCGTGGTCGGGAAGCGGACATGAGCCGTAATAAATAGGCAGGGAAGAGCAGATAGATATGGCCCAACTGCAAAGTAAAGATTTACTGGGTATAACGGACCTGACCAGAGAAGAAATCGAGTTGATTCTCGATACGGCCGACTCTTTCAAAGAAATCTCGGAACGACCCATAAAGAAGGTCCCCACGCTGAGGGGACGCACGATCGTCAATCTCTTTTGCGAACCGAGCACCAGAACTCGTACCTCCTTTGAAATAGCCGCCAAGCGGTTAAGTGCCGATGCGGTCAATATCTCGGTCACGGCGAGCGCCATCGCCAAGGGAGAGAGCCTGCGGGACACCGCGAAGACCCTGCAGGCCATGGCCACCGACCTGGTGGTCATCAGGCATTCCGTCTCCGGCGCCGCCAAGCTGCTGGCGGATGTCATGGATTGCCCGGTGGTCAATGCGGGCGATGGGGCACACGAGCATCCAACTCAAGCTTTACTTGACCTTTACACAATGCGGGAACGCTTCGATTCGCTCGATGGGTTGAAGGTTGCCATCGTCGGCGACATCGCGCACAGCCGGGTTGCCCGGTCGAACATACTCGCCCTGGGCAAGATGGGAGCCGAAGTCACGCTCGTAGGGCCGCCTACCCTCATGCCGGCCGAGATTGAAAAACTCGGTGCGCAGGTCTGCCACCGGCTCGATGACGTGCTCTCCGAAGCTGACGTCGTCTATGTCCTGCGAATCCAGCTCGAGCGGCAAAAAGAGAGCCTCTATCCGTCTATCAGGGAATACGCAACGCTCTACGGCCTCAACACCCGGAGAAGGCAGGCGATGAAGAAGGGATCGATAATCCTACACCCTGGACCGATGAACCGCGGAGTAGAAATCTCTTCGGACGTCGCCGACGCTCCGGACTCCCTCATCACCGATCAGGTAACAAGCGGTGTGGCCGTGCGAATGGCCGTTCTTTACTTGCTTATAGGGGGTGGCTCTGATGGGTAGTAAGCTCCTGGTCAAGGGAGGCAGGCTCATCGACCCCAAGAACGGCCGGGATGGCCGCTTCGACCTCTTGATCGACGGAAACAGGGTGGCGGCCGTTGATACCGCAATTGAAGCGGAAGCGGAAGTTTTTGATGCGGCGGGCATGCTGGTCGTCCCGGGTTTGATAGATATGCACGTCCATTTGAGGGAGCCCGGGCGAGAAGATGAAGAGACGATAGAAAGCGGGTGCCGGGCGGCGGTCAAGGGTGGATTCACGTCGATTGCCTGCATGCCCAACACCAGCCCGGTCAACGACGATGCTTCGGTGACCCAGTACATCATCGAAGAGGCCGGACGGGTCGGTCTCGCGAACGTCTTTCCCATCGCCGCGATCACCAAAGGCCTTGCGGGCGAAGAGCTCTCCGAGATGGGCGCCCTCGTCTCGGCCGGCGCCGTTGCCTTCTCCGACGACGGCAGATGTGTCGACAGAGCGAGCCTTATGAGACGGGCGCTTGAGTACTCAAAGATCTGGAACTCCGTGGTCGTCTCCCACGCTGAAGAAGGTTCGCTGGCGGCTGGAGGCCAGATGAACGAGGGGTTCTTCTCAACCTCCATCGGTCTCAAGGGGATACCGGCGGCGGCCGAGGAGATCATCGTGGCGAGAGACTGCCTGCTTGCTGAGCTTACGGGCGCGCGCCTTCATGTGGCCCATGTCTCCACCCCCGGCAGCCTGGCGATCATCAAGGCGGCCAAGGAGAGGGGAGCGAGGGTCACCTGTGAGGTGACGCCGCATCATTTAACCTTGAGCGACGATATGCTTGCCGGTTACGATACGAACTTCAAGGTCAATCCGCCTCTACGCTCATCTGAAGAGGTGAGCGCTCTTCGTGAGTTGGTAAGCGACGCGTCGATCGTTGATTGCCTAGCCAGCGATCATGCGCCACATGCCGCTCATGAAAAAGAGATGGAGTTTGCGTACGCCCCGTGCGGGATGATCGGTCTTGAAACAACTCTGGGCGTTGTCAATACCGACCTGGTCGGAAAAGGAGTTTTGGATTTAAATCGAGCAATCGAGCTGCTGGCAGTCGGCCCGGCTCGCGTACTTGGGCTGGACCGGGGAAGCCTTGGTAGAGGTGATATCGCGGACGTGGTGATCATAGACGCTGAATCTGAAGTAGAAGTCGATCCATTTAGCTCCGAATCGAAAAGCCGGAATACGCCATACGGTGGACGCCGGCTGAAAGGACGTGTCCACGCGGTCTTGATTAATGGTAATCTTGTCGTTGACGACGGCGCATTTATCAGAGAAGAAGCCGAGGTGAGTCGCTGATATGCGGAAAGATAAGGCGATCTTAGCGCTGGAAGACGGGACGGTTTTTTGGGGGTCCAGGTTCGGGGCGGCCGGCGAGGCCCAGGGAGAGGTGTCTTCAACACGGGGATGACCGGTTACCAGGAAATACTGACTGATCCCTCGTATGCCGGTCAGATCGTGACGATGACCTACCCGCATATCGGCAATTACGGGATCAATCACAGGGATTTCGAGTCGAGGGGGCCTTTTGTAGAAGGCTTTATAGTCCGGGAGAATTCGGCGCTTTACAACAACTGGCGAGCGGAAGGATCGCTGAGCGACCTTCTTGAGAGTTTCGGCATTGTCGGCATCGAAGGGGTCGATACTAGGGCGCTGACCAGGCACATCAGGACCGCCGGGGCCATGCGGGGCGTTATTTCGAGTGAGGACCTTGACGAGCGAGATGCTATAGAAAAAGCGCGAGCGGTCCCCTCGATCATCGGCCGTGATCTGGTCAAAGGGGTGTCCGCATACCATGCGTATGAGTGGTCGGCGCCGGCGGAGAAGCTCTACTCGATCGTCGCTTATGATTTCGGGATAAAGAGAAACATCCTACGCTGCCTGGAGGCGGTAGGGTGTCAGGTTACGGTCGTGCCGGCCACCACGCCGGCGCAAGAGGTGCTTGAACGAAACCCCCAAGGGATTTTCCTGTCGAACGGTCCAGGGGATCCGGAAGCGGTGGGCTACGCCATCGCAGCCATACGCTCGCTCCTAGGCAAAAAGACGATTTTCGGCATCTGCCTGGGGCACCAGTTGCTAAGTCTGGCTCTGGGCGCCAGGACATACAAGTTAAAGTTCGGCCATCGTGGCGTGAATCATCCGGTAAAGAATCTTTCTACGACCAAGGTTGAGATAACCTCGCAGAATCACGGCTTTGCGGTTGACGCCGCAAGCTTTGGCGTAAGGGATAGAGAGTGGCAGGTGGGCGGCGCGTTGCCGGCCGGAAACTGGCCTGGCAGAAGCGACTTCGGTCCGGTTGAGATAACCCACCTGAATTTGAACGACGGCACGGTCGAGGGTCTTAGCTGCCTCGAGGTTCCGGCCTTTTCGGTCCAGTACCATCCGGAAGCCTCTCCGGGACCGCACGACTCAGCCTATCTCTTTAGGCAGTTCACCCTTCTGATGGAGAGCGCAAGGTGACGGTAGATCACAAAGAACTCGTAAGAATGCAATTTGGAGCTCAGGCCGGCGAGTACGCCAAAGGATGCTTCATTGGGGACGAGACACTCGACTTAATC
Source organism: Actinomycetota bacterium (assembly GCA_023481285.1). GTDB lineage: Bacteria > Actinomycetota > Aquicultoria > Aquicultorales > JAMCWL01 > JAMCWL01. Next base: position 40,035 of record JAMCWL010000102.1, read on the forward strand.
TTGAGGTTTATAGAACCTAGGCCTGACGACGAGGCGCTCGATGTTGCCACAGGGGCCGGATTCACGGCGGCGGCCCTGGCTCCCCATGTCAAAGAGGTAGTTGCCGTCGATATAACGGAAGAGATGCTTGAGCAGGCCGAGGCGCTCTTTAAAGAGCGGGAGTTAAGGAATGCGCTCATCGATGTAGCGGACGCCGAGGACTTGCCATACGCGGACGAAGTCTTCGACGTGGTCACCTGTCGGATTGCGGCGCACCACTTCCCAAGAGCCAGGCGGGCGCTCGAACAGATGGTGCGCGTCCTAAAGCCCGGGGGGCGACTGGTAGTCGCCGATTCGTCCGCGCCGGCGGATAGGCGGGTCGATGTCTTTTTGAATGAAATTGAAAAGATGAGAGATCAGGCCCACGTGAGAAACTACGGTGAGGCGGAGTGGCGGTCTCTTTTAACCGATTGCGGTACCGAAGTCGAGCAAGTCGCCGCCGGGACCTTCGAGATCGACTTCGACGAGTGGACGCACCGGGCGGCGGTTCCTGATAGGACCAAGAGGCAGATAAGGAAGATGTTGCTTGGAGCTCCGGCCGAAATTAAAGAAGCCGTTAAAGTTCGAGAGGAAGGCGGCAAGCTGTTTTTTACAAATTTCTGGCTTGTAATCGGCGCAAGGAAGCGTTGCTAATTAGCTATCAGCTATCAGCTATTAGCTATTAGCTTTTTAAGGTGTCATTCTGAGGGCCTTTAGGCCCGAAGAATCTCGGTGCCATAACAAACCGCTCTTACGGGCTGAGATCCTTCGGTCACTTCGTTCCCTCAGGATGACAAAGCCTTTAGCTGACAGATGAGAGCTGAAAGCTGAAAGCTTTTAACGGCGGTCGGTTGTTAAAGCAGAGAGGGAGATTAATTAGTGCCGCGGCGTAATGACTTAAAAAAGATCCTCATCATCGGTTCCGGTCCGATAATCATCGGGCAGGCTTGCGAGTTCGACTACTCCGGCACCCAGGCCTGCAAGGTGCTGCGGGAGGACGGCTTTGAAGTCGTCCTCGTCAACTCCAACCCGGCGACTATCATGACCGATCCCGAATTCGCCGACCGCACTTATATAGAGCCGATTACGCCCGAGGTTGTTGAGAAGATTATCGCCAAAGAGCGACCCGACGCCCTGCTTCCAACGCTGGGCGGCCAGACTGGCCTCAATACGGCGGTTTCGCTCGCCGAGAGCGGAGCCCTCGACCGTTATGGGGTCGAGCTCATCGGGGCAAAGTTGGAGGCGATCAGGAAGGCGGAAGACCGGAGCCTTTTCAAGGAGGCGATGCGGCGCATCGGGCTGGACCTGCCGAAAAGCGGTTTCGCCTACAGCCTTAACGAGGCGCTTGAGATAGCTGCCGAGATCGGCTTCCCGCTGGTCATCAGGCCGAGCTTTACGCTCGGAGGAACCGGTGGAGGCATAGCCTTCAACCAGGAGGAGTTCACGGCGATCGTTTCGAATGGCCTCATGCTCTCGCCGATATCCGAGGTCCTCATCGAGGAGTCGGTCCTCGGCTGGAAAGAGTATGAGCTTGAGGTGATGCGCGACTTAAACGACAATGTCGTTGTCATCTGCTCGATCGAAAACTTCGATGCGATGGGCGTACACACGGGGGATTCGATCACCGTGGCCCCGGCGCAGACGCTCTCCGACAAGGAGTACCAGCGCCTGCGCGACGCCGCCCTGGCGATCATCCGCGAGATTGGCGTCGAGACCGGCGGGTCGAACATTCAATTTGCCGTCCATCCTGAGAACGGTCGCCTCGTCATCATCGAGATGAATCCAAGGGTGTCGCGTTCTTCGGCGCTTGCCTCGAAGGCGACCGGATTCCCGATAGCCAAATTCGCCGCCAAGCTGGCCGTCGGCTATACCCTGGACGAGATCGCCAACGACATCACAAAGGAGACGCCCGCCTCTTTCGAGCCGACCATCGATTATGTGGTCGTGAAAATTCCTCGCTTCGCGTTCGAGAAGTTTCCCGAGACCGACCAGAATCTCACGACGAAGATGAAATCGGTTGGCGAGGCGATGGCCATCGGACGAATCTTCAAGGAGGCTTTCCAGAAGGCCATCCGCTCGCTTGAGATCGGGCGGTACGGGTTGGGCGCGGACGGAAGGGATGAGATCGAGGCGGATCTAATCAACCAGAAGCTTTCCAGCCCGAACGAGGAGCGCGTTTTCTACATCAAGCACGCGCTGGCGAGCGGAACCTCGATCGAGGAGATCGCCGCGCTCTCAAAGATCGATCCCTGGTTCATCCATCAAATCAAGGAGATCGTCGAGCTCGAGCGGGAAATCGCCGCCAAGAACGTCAGGAGCATCTCGGTCGACCTCCTTCGGGAAGCGAAAAGATACGGCTTCTCCGACTATCAAATAGCTTACCTCACCGGTTCAAATGAGAAGCAGGTTAGGGATAGGAGGTTGGCGGATGGCGTCCGGCCGACCTATAAGACCGTCGATACCTGCGCGGCCGAGTTCGAGGCTTACACTCCTTACTACTACTCGACGTATGAAGTTGAAGATGAGGTTAAGCCTTCCGACAAGCCCAAGGTCATGATACTTGGTTCCGGCCCGAACCGGATCGGCCAGGGGATCGAATTTGACTACTGCTGCGTCCACGCCTCTTTCGCTCTTAAAGAGGAAGGCTTCGAGACGATCATGGTTAATTGTAATCCGGAGACGGTTTCAACCGACTACGACACGTCCGATCGACTATATTTCGAGCCCCTCACCTTCGAAGATGTTATGAACATAGTTGAGGCAGAAAAACCGGTGGGCGTTATCGTCCAATTCGGCGGCCAGACGCCCCTCAAGCTGGCGCAAGCTCTGGAAGCGGCGGGCGTGCCCATCATCGGAACCTCCCCCGATTCGATCGATCTGGCCGAGGACCGGAAGCGCTTCGGCGCGTTGCTGCGAAAATTGAGGATAAACCAGCCCGAGGCGGGGACGGCCACGTCGGTTGAGGAAGCGGTGAGGGTCGCCAAGCAGATAGGCTACCCGCTTCTGGTGAGGCCGTCATACGTTCTCGGCGGCCGGGCGATGGAGATAGTCGCGTCCGAAGACATGCTCGAGGGCTATATAAAACGAGCGGTCAAGGCGTCGCCGGAGCACCCGATTCTGATCGATAAATTCCTCGAGGGGGCGATCGAGGTCGATGTCGACGCGATCTGCGATGGCGAGCGAGTTCTGATCGGCGGCATCATGGAGCATATCGAAGAGGCCGGCATCCACTCGGGCGACTCCGCCTGTGTCATACCGCCGTTCACCCTGCCGGCGGAGACCGTCGAGAAGATAAAGGAGCAGACCGAGCGGCTGGCCCACGCTCTCAGGGTGA
>JAMCWL010000038.1 GCA_023481285.1 Actinomycetota bacterium
TCCGAGGAGGTAAAAGGGGGCTCCGTCGCAGATCTCTTTTTCGAGGAGGACGTTCGCCTTGATCTGGTCGAGCGGCATGTGTCCCGGCCCCTCTATCATCACCTGGACGTCCGCCTCCCGGGCTCTTTTAGCCAGCTTGCCGAGGGTTATCAACTCCTGAAACTGCGCGCCGTCGGAGGCGTCGGCCAGGCAGCCGGGCCTCAAGCCGTCCCCCAGGCTTAAAGTGACGTCGAAGCGCCGGGCGATTTCCAGCAGCCTGTCGAACTGCTCATAGAGGGGGTTCTCTTTCTGATTGTGGATCATCCAGCCGATTATGAGAGCGCCGCCCCTGCTGACGATATCCGCCACCCGGCCGACTTGCCTTAGGATTTCTATCGCTTGCCAGGTAACGCCGGAGTGGATCGTCATGAAGTCGACGCCATCATTCGCCTGGACTTCTATCGCTTTGAAAAGATCGTCGTCGGTCATCTCGACCACGCTGCCTCGCTCTTCCTTTGCCTTGGCGGCCGCCCGGTATATCGGTACGGTTCCAAGGGGAACCGGTGAAGACTCGACGATCTTCCTCCGGATCAGGTCTAGATCGCCTCCGGTGCTAAGGTCCATGACGGCATCGGCTCCCGCTTTTACGGCGACATCAAGCTTGGCGAGCTCTTCGTCCATATCCGAGCAGGGCACCGACGTCCCGATGTTGGCGTTCACCTTGGTACGCAAGCCGGTGCCGATTCCGACGGGCTTTACACCTTGGTGCAGCGTATTCCTTGGCGCCACGATCTGTCCCGCGACAACGCCCCCGGCCAGCTTGTCGACGGCGATGCGCTCTTCTTCGGCTATCCTGTCGAGCTCCGGCGGAACCGACCCTTTTCTTAAGTTCTCAATCAGCGTACCCATGCTCCCTCCTTTGCGGGGCCTTCCTTTTCTCTCTCTCAATAATCCTACGCATTTCGGAGGCGGCGGCCACCATATCCTCGGCCTCCGCTATCGCCGAGATCACGGCCACCCCGTCGGCGCCGGCTTCTATTGCGCTCGCCACCCGTGCGGTGTCGATCCCTCCGATGGCGACGAGCGGCAGATTAACAGCGTCCCGAATCTTTGCGAGCCCCTGCAGGCCGATCGGCGGGAGTGAGTCATGCTTGCTCGTCGTTGGAAAGATGGGGCCGACGCCAAGATAATCAGCTCCCTTAGCTTGAGCTAGACGTGCTTCCTCGACGGTCGAAACCGAGACGCCGACGAGGAGATCGGGCCCCAGTTCGAGGCGGGCTTTCTTCAGGGGAAGGTCCGATTGCCCAATGTGGACCCCGTCGGCTTGAATCTCTAGCGCCACGTCGACCTGGTCGTTGATGATGAGGGGAACGCCTGCACTTCGAGCTATGACGAGCGCCGTGCGGGCTCTCTCGCAGACCGCCTCTTTGGTGCCAGACTTATCTCTCAACTGCACGACCGTGGCGCCGCCGGTGATCGCTGCGGCGATCGTGTCGAGGTGGCCGCGCCCCAACAGCTCGATATCAGCGCTGACAAAATATAAATCATACGCGACTTGGCGTTTGAACATCCTCAATCATCTCGATAGTTGCCCTTGCCTCTATCTCATCCCCGGATATTTCAGCGAGGGCGTCGTAAAGGGCGACATGGAAGCTCCCCGGGCGCTCGCCTGACTCTTCGGCGGCCATCTCGCCGGCGATCCCGAAGGCGGTAAGCCCGCCTATGGCCGCGCGGAAGGCATCGCGCTGAACCCCGGCGAAGCTCGCGACCATCGTCGAGCACATACAGCCGGTTCCCGTGACGCGCGCGAGCATCGGGCTGCCATTCGAGATAAGCGCGGTGCGCGCGCCGCCGGTCACGACGTCCACGGCGCCCGTCAGGGCCACCGTGCACTCGCGCTCCCGGGCGAGCTCCGTCGCGACCTGACGTACGTCCCCCTCATGTCCGATGGACTCCACACCCTTGATCCGCCCACCGAAACCCGCGAGAACCGATATCTCGGCGGCATTGCCCCGAACGATGCTCACCCGTACCTCATCGAGGATACGCTTGCACGACTCCGTGCGAAGCCTCGTCGCACCCGCTCCGACGGGATCGAGGACGATGGGGATGTCGAGCTCGTTGGCTCTCTTGCCTGCCGCGACCATCGCGTCGACCCATTCGGGGGCGAGCGTTCCCACGTTAAGAACGAGCGCGTCGGCGCAGGAGACCATCTCCTCGACCTCCTCGAGCGCGTGCGCCATGATGGGAAGCGCGCCGATACAGAGCAGCGCGTTGGCCGTCTCGTTCATCACCACGAAGTTGGTGATGTTGTGGACGAGGGGCCTCTTTTCTCTCACTTGCCGCAAGTCCTGAGCGATTTCCGTTACCAAAACCCGTGCACCTCCTAGATGCGAAGAGGCCGCGCCAGCGGACGCAGCCTCTTTAAGTCGATTTTCTCCCTCCGCTGGCATTATCCAGATCAGGTCCGGTCGGACGGTTCAGCCATCCCTCTCAGCCGCCAAGAAGCAGCTCCCGCTGAAATCTGTTCTTTAATTCTTACCCTCAACTATATAGCGACGTGCCCCGCTTTGCAACCGTTCGGTTGTCTTAATAGATTATCGGTCAGGCAACTAGACAACGGTCGCCACTGAGCCGATACCTGGTTGCTTTGTAACCTCAATTCTGGCGGGGAAGGCTTCCTTTAGCTCGTCCAAATGAGTTATGACGATAATCTTTTGGAAGTCCGGGGAGATGGCGCTGATGGATTCGATGAGGCGGTCGCGTCCCTCTTCGTCCTGAGTGCCGAAGCCCTCGTCGACAACGAGCATCTCGAGGCGGGCACCCGCTCTTCTCGTGAGAAGCTTGGAGAGGGCGATGCGGATCGCGAAGTTGATCCGAAAGGCCTCGCCTCCCGAGAAGAGTTCATACTTGCGCTCGCCAAGCTCGCCGTCCGAGATTAGGAGGTCGAGCGTCTCCACGATATTGTCGGTCGTTCGCTGTCCCTTTTGGGTCAGGAAGCGGACGGACATGCGACCGTCGGATAGCCTCCTGAGGATGGCGTTGGCCTCCTCCTCGATCTCCGGGACGGCGTTTTCGATGATGAGAGCCGGGATGCCCTTCTTGGAGAAGGCGACCGCGAGGTCCGAATAGGTCTGAATCCCGGCGGCGGTCCGCTCGCGCTCTTTGAGACCGGCCTTCCGCTCTGCAACCAGCTCATCGCAGCGGGAGATGGCCGCCGTGGCGACCGCGGCTCGCGCGAGGGCGCTCTTTTCCTCGGCCGCGAGTTTGGTGACTTCTGATTCGAGTAACCGGATGTTCGAAGTGGGGTCCTCTTCCGCCAGCTCGGATTGGAGCTCGATAAGGCGCTTTTCATCCCCCTCGATGAGCGCCGTCTTCTTATCTATTGACTCCTTGAGCGACTCGACCGTCTTTTCCAGGGCCGATGCACGCTGCTTCGCCGCCTCCAGTTGTGCCGCCTCCCGCTCGAAGCTCGCGAGCTCTTTAATCCGCGTTCTCACCTCTTCATGAGCGCCCGCGTCGTAGCCGATCTCTCGGAGTTCTTTCGCCAGCTTATCCAGGCGCCCTGACGCTTCGAGCGCGAAACTCTTTTCTGCGAGTTGACTTTCCGCTATTGCTATCTCTCCTGCCAGAGCGACGCCGCGCGCGGTCCCCTCGTTTGCCCCCTTCAGCTCCGCCTTGAGGCGACCTAGCTCGGCCTGGAGCTGCCCCTTTTCGCTAACCTGGTCTCTGAGGAGCTTACCGTGCGCCTCAACCTCTCCGATCTCCTTGCTCAGCCTGGCGATGTTCTCGTCAGTGGATATGGCTTTGGCTTGAAGAGAAATCAGCTTCTCTTGCATGGCTTTAAGCAAGGAGGCGCGCTCGTCAGGCGTGAGCCCCTTTTTGCAAAGCGGGCAGGCCGCTTCGGTCTCCTCAATCGACTTGATATTCTCCTGGAGCTCGGCTATCCGGGCTGCGACGGACGGCTTGCTCCCCGCCAGCTCGCTCTTCTGCCTGGACAGCTCCTTATAGCGCTCTCTCGATTCTTCGATTTGTTTTTCCAGGGTGTAGATGTTGTCCACCGTGGCTGAACACTTGTCTCTTTTCAGGAGAAGCGCCGGTCTGTTGGCCGCTTGCCGATCGGCAAGCGCCTTCTCCTTCCGAAGATGCTCGATACCGGTTCTGAGCTTGACTTCCTCTGCGGCGATCTCTCCCTTGACCCTCTCTATGGCCGAGCCGACCTCCGAATGCCTGGCAAAGAGCTTGGCCAGCCTCTCATCATCCGCACGGGCTTTTATCAGGAGGGCGGCGCCTTTCTCTATTTCCGTCGCCCGACCTGTAAGCTGCGCGAGCTCTTGGTTTTCCTTGAGAGACTCGTCAAGCTGCTTTCTCGAGTCGGCGATCTCGGCTTCGCCGGTCGCGAGGCGTCTCTTGAGGTCTTCCAACTGTGCGAAGGTAGCTTCGCGGCGGGCCTTCTTCTCCCTAAGATCAGCGAGCGCCTTTTCGCGCTGGTCGATCTCTGCTCGGAGCCCTGATGCACGCTCCATGGCGCCGGCCAGGGCCGCCTCGTGCTCCGGGCGGCGGGAAAGCTCGCCCTCGATGGCGATCAAGCTCGCCTCGCGGGCGGCCAGAGCCTTCTCGAGGTCGCGTTTCTTGGAGCGAGCTCCTTCTTCGAGCTCGTCATAGAGGGAAAGGCCGAGTATCTCGGCGAGTATCTCCTTACGCTCGGTCGGGCTCTTGGCCATGAAGCTATCCGCCCGGCCCTGAAGGATGAAGGCCGAGTTTGTAAAGGTATTGAAGTCCATCCGCAAGGTGCGCTCGATCTTCTCCTGGGTCTTGGCGATCGTCTCACCGTTGAGCGTGCGGGCCTCATCCCCTTCGAGAACGGAGAAATCGAGGCGGGTGACGCCCGCCTTGTTTTTTCGCTCCCGGACGCGGGTGATGCGGTACCGGCGTCCTTCCAGCTCGAAGACGAACTCGACGGCCATGCCGGTCTCCCCGACTTTTATAAGGTCGTCCGTCCCAGCGCCCTTGCGGTCCACCCCACGCGCCTGGCCCCAGAGGGCCCAGGTGATCGCGTCGAGAAGCGTCGACTTGCCATGCCCGTTGGGGCCGCAGAGGGAGGCGGTATGGAAGGAGGTGAAGGATAGCGGCTCCTCCATCATGCCGTAGCTTATGAAGTTGGTGAGTTTAAGCTCAATTGGAATCATGGACGTTTGGTAATCAACAGCTCTTCGATGAGTTCCTTGGCCGCCTCGGTCAGTTCCTTCTTCCGGGGCTTCAGGTCCTCCCGCGTCAATATGTACTGCTCAAGAGCTTCCAGTGGCCCCCTATCCTCGGAGAGGTTCGGGTTGCGTCCGCGTCGCTCCTCGCCCTCCAGCTCGATCTCTATCGGGCCGATGGAGTAGGCGCCGTCCAGGGCTCGCCTGATCTCGCTCATGCGCACTTGCTCTTTCCGGTGGGCCGGCACTTTGGCCCGCAGGCGGACGACGGCGTCGGTCAGGTCGCGCCGGCCTACCTCGGCAAGGATCTCTTCGGTGGGCCGGTCGCTCTTACATTCGACATTAATGGTAGTAAACGGCCTGGCCGGGACCTTGACGAACTCGTAGGAGGTCGCCCCCTTGGCCAGCGATACGAGGCAGAATCCTTTCTCCTCCCTCTCCTCGCCGAAGTCGATCCGGTCGAGGCTCCCCGGGTACGCGATCGGCGGGTAGCCGACGGTGAGGTCCTGGTGCTTGTGGATATGGCCCAAAGCCACGTAGTCGAAGCCCGCCCTCGCGAGCGAGCTGGGCGCCACCGTCATCTCGCTCCCGATGACGGCAGACCGCTCACTGCCATATGTGGCCGTCGAGACGGATAGGTGGGCCGCCAAAACGGCCGGGACGTCCGGCCGCAACCGCAAGGCAAACTCTCCGATTTGCCTATCGATTTCTTCCGCGATGAGCTGCTCTACCTCAGACGGAGATAGGTCACTGTAGTGCTCTCTTGCCAACAGGGCCGCCCTTGAGATGTAGGGCACGGCGACGACGTCCACCGGACCTCCCCTCGTGTCGATCGGGTAGATGTCGATGCGTCTCCCCACGGTAACGCGCTCGACTTCAAGGGCGGAAAATACGGAGAGGGCGTGCGCCTGCTTTTCCGCTTGGGGGAGATCGTGATTCCCGACGAGGAGGAAGACCTCTGTCCCCGCCTTGGTAAGGCGCTTGATCTGCTTGGCGAACTCTCGCTGGAGCGTCGGCGAGGGCCTCTGGTTTTTGTAGGCGTCGCCCGAGAAGACGACAAGGTCAACACTCTGGTCCAAAGCGCGATCGACCAGGTATTTAAGGTTCGCCAGGAAGTCGATGACGCGCTGGTTCAATCCCGTGGCCGGGTCGGGCTTGCCATAATTCTCTACGCCGAGGTGGAGGTCGGCGAAGTGGATCGCTTTGACGGCTTTATAGTTCGAGTTCGTCATCGCCCGTAAGCTCAAGCTTTCTGCGCTCTAATTCGCCCCTTACTCTCCCGCCGGTCGCCTGCATCTCTTTACAGAAGGAGCCGTACTCCTTGGCGTCGATAACGACGGGCATCGGCAGGGCGTAGCCGGTGAGAAGGAATTGGCGTTCGACCATGTTGTTGACGAGAACTTTGAGGGTACCCTGGTTGGGGCGGCCGGAGAGCGCCGCGTCGATATCGCGTTCGTCGTCTAACTTGCCGACGATGCGAGTTCCAACCTGTGAGAGAATCTCGTCGTCGATGCCTGAAGGGCGCTGGTCGATCAAGAAAAGGACCAACCGGTACTTTCTGGCCTCGCGGGCGATGGCGCCGAAGACCGTGGATCCGGCGACCGACGGGTCGAGGAACTTGTGCGCCTCCTCGATCGTGATAATAAGAGGAGTCGGCCCTTCACGGCCCTCCGCCCTGGCGGCGTCCGTATCTCTAGCATAATCCTCATGAAGGCGTCTGGTCAGAATGTTGGCGACGAGGATGTAAGTCAAGAGATCGTTGTAACGGCCGAACTGAATGACGACATGTTTGCCGGCTCCGATGTAGTCGCGTATTCTTCTAACCGTGTCGTCGGAGACCGCTTCCTTAAGAAACGGGAGCTTCTTGAAGCGCCCGAGCTTCCGCGAGAGAACCTTCAAGGTCTCCACATTCGTCGCGCCAAGTTCTTCTGCGGCTCCTTCAATCTCCTGCGGCTCAAGCTTCAGGAACCTTGCGAGCCACGTCTTCTCTCCCCAGCGCTCTTCAAGCTTGTACATCGTCTCCCGTTGGGCCTGGGAGAGGGCGAGCTCTGCGCCTAAAAGCTCCATGTCTGAGCAGCGTATCTCATTTAGAGGTACTTGCACTTCGAAGTCGTAAGCTTGTCCATGACCATAGAGCGGCGACTTTGGGTCGAGGGTGAAGATAGCCACTCTCTGCCCTAGCAGCTTGCGCAGCGAATCGACCGAGCCCCCCTCCTCGCTCGTGGCCGTCCAACCGAACTCGTTGTGCATATCGAAGACTAGGTTCACGAAGGCGTCCGTCTGCATCAAGTAGCCGAGAATGATTCGCGCGAGAACCGACTTTCCGCACCCACTCCGTCCGAAGAGGGCGTTCGAGCGCATGGCTAACTTCCTGAGGTCAAGACAGACCGGGATAGTGGGGTTCATGAAGATCGGCGAGCCGACGGACGGGTGGAACTCGTCTACTTTGCCGAAGACCTGCTCGACGTCCTCCGGGGTCGCCTCGAAAACGGTCGAGAAGTGGGGCGGCACCGTCGTCGATGGCAAGGGCGTCGCCCCCGGGGCGTCCTTCTCTGCGACGAGCATTGGCTGAAGCGACAACTCGTAATAGGTGGAGACGCCCAAGTGGACCCGGCGGTCGAAATCGTCGGTCGGCGGCGTGAGGAGAATATCCTCGTTCGTCGAGGCGAGCGAGACGTCCTTCAACAGGGAGAAGAATCGATTCCTGTCCCCATCGACGACCGCAAACGTCCCGATTCGAACATCTTCTATGTCGACGTTGTCGGAGAGCTTAGCCTGGAGGCCGGAGATTAGCGAGCCTTTGGTTATCTGCCCGAGAATGCGCCTGTCCGCCGCTTTATCCGACATGGCCGACCCTCCTCAGGATCGAGCGCGCCCGCTCGTACTCCTCCTTGAGCATTATCGCTATCTCCTGTCCGGCTTTCACAAGAAATTCAGCATCGCAATCCCGGTTTTGGTAAGCGACGCGAACCGCGGCCGCGATAAGCTCATCGGTAGGCAATCCCGGCAGGGCGTTGATCGCTCTTATGAAATCCAGGTCTTCCGTAAGCGATATGACCTCCTCCGGCCCGCAAGCGCCGACAAAGGCGTGGATACGGGGCGGCCATGGCGGCAGGTACGCCTTGACGGCCCCACCCTGGTCCTTGAAGCCGACGATCGCCGCCTCGAACTCAAGGCGTATCATCTCGAATATCTGTGGCTGCTGGGCCTTCAGCTCTTCCTCTGTAAGCCCCATGGCCATCGGCCTCCTCGATGCGTCGATGCTCGTTTCGTAGACGTTGTAGACGATCGCGTAGGAGGTGATGTCAGGCCCGGAGGGCACCTTGACGAACGAGCCGAACGCCGGCGGGTTGTCGAGCTCCTCCCGCTGGGCTCGAAAACGCGTGGTTGAAGCCTCGATGACCTCTCCGATTCTATCGATCATACGAATCCTCTCCGTTTCAGAAGGGACTTGCGGGAATCCTCAAACCTGACGCCCTGCTTTACGAGGGCCATCTCGATAAGCCTCTCAAAATTATCCCGGTCCGGCCCTTTAACCACCGCCTGCTCGTGGGCCTCCGCGAGCGAAACCGGATAGCCTCTCCCCTTGACCGCCTGGTCGAAGAGGAGTGTGTGGACCTGGTCTTTGAGCTTCGGGTCCTCCGCTATCCAGCGCGGGATCTCGACCCGCGCTACCTCGGATCCGACATTTAGATAGAAGAAGCAGACGCGGTCTTCTTCCGGGTAGGCTTCCAGGATGTAAGAGGCCTTGGATGAAAAGCTCTCAAAGACCGCAGACCGTTCTCCGACTTGCAAGATTGAACGGAAGAGTGTCACGTCGGTTAGACCGTCGATTATCGCACATTCTCTCCGGGACCTGGGGATGGCCGAGCACTGCTTGTCGCAGTCAATTTCGTTCTTAGCGCACACCCCGATCTTCAGGAGGTTTACGACGTCGGTCGAGCCGGACGCGCTGATGTAGCCCGCGACGGGCACCCCGGCGCGCTTGGCTTCCGCGAAAAGCGAGAACATCTCTTGGAAAACTTGCCATTTCAGATCCGCCGTTCCGAGTCCTTTAAGCTTGTCCGCTCTGAGCTCGACGTGCCAGAGGATGAGCGTCCCGTCAACCAGGCCGATCGCCAACTTGGAGGATAGCTTGGCGATTCGCTTCCTTAAGGCGCCATATTCCATCAAGTCGCGCTTGGCCGCTAAGACTTGCCCGTTGACCTCCCGCTCCTCGCCTCCGAAAGGGACGAACATATCCGCGTCTTCAAAAGCGAGGTGAGGCTCACTTTCAAGCTTGGCGCTTGCGTTTGCGCCGTATGCGATAGTTGCGGCACCTACATTCACCAGGTGAAGAGGGCCAGTGGCATCCCGGGTGGGGGCGATCTGTGAGCCGTCGGTGGCGACGACCACATAATCCCCGAAGAATTCAGGCTTCGGGTGGATGGTTGACGGCCGCTCGTCCGTAGGGAGGGCGACCAGCCAGGAGGTCATGGCGCTCTCCGCTTTGGTGCGGAGGTCCGCCTCATTTGAGCTAGTCAAGCGCTGGCGAGCTAAAGCCAGCTTGTGACCGAGCTCATTCTTTCGGCTGCCTCTATAAGAACCCAAGTTGGCGATCTGGGGATAGAGTTTTGAAAGGTTAAGCAAGCGCCATACCCCCGAACAATTGTTCGACAATATTCTATCAGACCGTCGGCCCTGCGGGCAATCGATTTTCAAGGAAATTCAAGAGAGTGAGAGTTGCGGACCTTACATTTAGCGTCTTCCAGATAGACGGAGGGCGACTATGGCGATGTCGTCTCTTAGCCGACCCTCAGCGAAGTCCACCGTCGATCTAAGCAAGCCCTCTACCATCTCATGGGGATCCCTCGACTCTATAGTGGATAGTACTTTAAGAAGCCTCAAGTCTCCAAAGAACTCAGAACCTCTTCTGGCCTCTGTTAGACCGTCGGTATAGAGCACCATGCTCTCTTCTTCATCAAGCTTAAAACAACTTTCCTCGTAAACGTAGGTAAATGCGCCTAACGGAAGTCCCTGAGGCGCTTTAAGAAAGCTACAATCGTTCTTGCAAATAACGGCCGGAGGATGCCCTGCATTTGTAAACCTTGCCTCGCCGGTGCCTTTGTTAATGATTAGAAGAGCCGCCGTAGCGAACTGGCCGGAGGGGAGCTGGCGCAGCAAGGACCGGTTTGTTTGGCCGAATACAAGGGAAGGAGATGGCTCAACGTAGGCAAGGGTCCTGACCGAGCTCCTTATCGTCTCGGTGAGCCCCGCCGCTTCTACCCCTTTGCCCGCTACGTCTCCGATGAGCACCGCGACGAGGTCACCTTCAAGCTCAAATATATCGAAAAAGTCCCCTCCGGCCCTCTCGGCTTCAACGGTTGACTCGTAGGCGACCCCGATCTCCATCCCCGGTATCTTGGGTACCGGTCGAATGAGATTCTCCTGCAGGATTTCTGCTATCCGGTGCTCGACCTCGTAAAGACGGGCATTCTGAAGGGCTAATGACACGGCCAGCGCTAGTTTATTTGCAAAATCGATCTCGGCTTTGGCAAAGGGTATGGGCGCCGATCGATAATCAAACAAAAGGACGCCAATAATTTCTCCTTTTACCACTAAGGGGATGGCCAAAGCCGAGCGGATTCCATACATCATCATCACTTCACGTTTGACCCTTTGGTCGTTGTAAGCGTCATTGATGACGATTGGTTTTTTCGCTCTGACTGCGAGCGCCGTAATTGGAGCCTCCTCGTCTGTGAACCGGGCCTCACTTAACTCCGGTGGTAATCCATGGATGTACTTGATTACCCAGCGGCCGTCTTTACGCAGACCTATCCCGGCCGTCTCGCTCCTTATCGCTTTGCCGGATTCAACAACAACCCTCCGCATTATCTCCTCAAAATCAAGCGTTGAGCTTATAGCCGCATTGATGTTGTTGAGAGCGTCGCTCAGCTCCCCTGCCCTTTTGCGCTCAGTCACGTCTATCGTTGTGCTTTCATAACCAAGCAACCTGCCGCTGGCATCACGGATCGCGCGCGCGCTCTCTCGAACCCATATCACACTGCCATCTTTGCGATATACCTGACACTCGAATTCCAACACGGCGTTTTGCTCCTCGATCAGATGAACGAACTCCTCATGGCACTTAGGTTCGACATAAAGTTGCATGCGGTTTGTGACGGCCTTCGTCATTTCCTCGACCGAATCGTAGCCATAGATGCGGGCAAATGCGGGGTTTATGGTGATTAAGCGCCCGTCAGTCGCGATTTGGGAGATGCCTTCGACGACGTGCTCAAAAATGCTGCGGTATTTCTCTTCCGCTTGCCGCAACTCCTCCGTTCGCTCTTCCACTCTCTGCTCAAGCGTTTCGGCCAAGCGGCGCAATTCGGCATTGGCTTCTCGGAAGCCACGGTGAGTCATTTCAAATGGAGACAAGCTCTCTGAAAGGAGCACCGAAGCTGCTTCAACTATCCGAGTGCTCTCTTCGGGCGTAAGGAATAAGAGAGTTGCAAGCGCCTCTCTATGAATCGCCGCCATGTCTAACACGCCCAATCCCCCGGCGATGGCTTTGCGTCCGATTTCGTACACGCGCTGCAAGGAAGCCTCTTCCGAACCGGAAAGATAGTCCTGCAACGCCGACTTGTATTCCTCTAATAACTTAGGCGTTCTGTTGCTCATGACCAAATCCTATATAGCGAACGACCAGCACTAACGCGTCGTCTGTGCCCTTGGCAAATCGGTCAAGGATGCGGTCGGCGATCTGCTGGGGCGCATCGCTTAGGTCCAGGTCTTCGGCGAAACCGCCGCGGATCCCATCGGTTGCAAGAATCAGCGTGTCGCCGGGCTTGATAGATAAGACCGAAGCTTTCAGTGGGGGTAATCTGTAGCCCACCACTCCGCCGCGCAGCAAAAGCCACTCACGAGCAGGGGCGTTAACATCTGTACGCACCAGTACGCTTTCTATGTTGCCCACGCCCAACCACGTTAACATCTCATCAAGCGCGTTAATTGAGGCCAGGCTCATCACCACCCCGCGAGTGCGCCTGAGGCTCTCATGGCATAGTTCGAGCAGCGAAGCAAGGGGTTCACGGGCGTGTCTCTCCGCAGTCGCGATAGCGGTCTTGGCGGCTTCGGCCGCCTCGGTGCCGTGTCCTAGACCATCGACCATCGCCACCAAGACGCCATTTTGGAAAGATTTGACCAAGTACCGGTCGCCTATTTGCGCTTCCCCTGCCAGCGCCAGCGCGGCAACGCCCCAGTCTATGAGTTGGTCGCCAATACCCGTCACCTCCATTTCCCCACCGTCACCGTCGTTCCCTTGCCGACTTCGGAGACGATTTCAAACTCGTCCATCAGCCGCCTTGCCCCCGGCAGCCCAAGCCCCAACCCCTTTCCCGTCGAGTAGCCATCCTGCATGGCTAGGGCGACGTCCGGTATACCCGGTCCATCGTCGCGAGCCACGATGACAATGCCGCGCCTGGCGCCCCGCTCGGCAAGCCGGATAATTATCTCACCGTGTCCGGCATATTCGATGATGTTTCGCGCTAGCTCTGAAATGGCGGAAGCGATGATGGTCAAATCGCTGCCCGAGAAGCCCACCCACTCGGCCAAAGCGCGCCCCTTTTGGCGGGCGGTTATAATGTCGGCATCCGTACTTATGGGCACGCGCATTTCATCAGCCACTGACGCTACCCCTTAGTTTGCCGGTCCAGGAAAGCAAGGCCTTCGTCCAGGTCCAAAGCTGTCTCCACATCTTCCATTCGAAGCGTCAAGCCCAACTGCACCATCGAAAAGGCGACTTCGGGCTGGACACCGACAATGACGGTCTCCGCACCCCGCAACCTGGTCATCAGAGCGGTAGACCGGAGGGTGCGCGTAGCGAATGAGTCCATCACGTCTAGCGCCGTAACATCGACGATCACCCCCCGTGATCGAAGCTTCCCCACCTGGTCTACCAGCTCGTTTTGCATTCGCAGGAAGTCGGCGTCGCTGAGCGCGGACTGGATGGGTGCAATCAGGTAATCACCCTGTTTGAGAATCGGGACCCGCATCTTTACTCCACCTACCGGATCTCAGTCGCTTGCTCGGTTGTAATAACTTTGTAGCCTAGTAGGCGATCGGCTGCTTCAATACCGCCTTGAAGGTCGCCCACGGTATTCAGCTTGCTCAAGTCAACGCCAATGGTTACCAGCGTCTGGGAGACCTCGGCCGATAAGCCGGTTACGATGACCACCGCGCCCATGAGCCGCGATGCTTCGACCGTCTGGATCAGATTATTGGCGACTTTGGAGTCGACCGTAGGAACGCCCGTGATGTCGATGACCACGACTTTGGCGCGGTTGGCGCGGATGGAACGCAGCAGTTGCTCGGTAAGCTGACGGGCGCGCTGGGCATCAATCAGGCCTATGATCGGCATGATAAGCAGCCGATTGCGGACCTGCAGCACCGGGGTGGAGATTTCGCGGATGGCTTCCTGTTGTTGGCGAACGACTTTTTCGCGTTCGTCGATGAACGCCAGCGCGATGATGGAGAGTATCTTGTTGGCAACGGGTTCGTAGATGTCCAGCGCCGCCGATAGCCGTTTCATATCCTTTTGATACCGCTCAAACAGACTGCGCCCATAGACATCGCGCAAAGTAAGCATGCCGCCGATTATTTGCTCACTCGTCATCCCGCGCAATACTCCGCGCTCGGCCAAGGTGGTGGCGTAGGTCTGAGCGCGGTCGTACTGGCCGGTTTCAAGACAGCCGATGCAGGTATCGTAAATCGTGGCGGATTCGGTTTCGATTTCCGTCTGAGTTAGGCCTGCCAGCAATCCTTTTGCCGTCATCTGCTCTACCCATTGCTGCCTCAGTTCCTCTCTTTTTTCGGTGAAGTGCTCCACCAACTCGCGCCGAAGTGCGGCGACGGAGCGGGCGCCCCACTCTTCAGGCTGAGTTACCATTTATTACCTCCTTGAAGTTCATTCTTGAAATTGAGCAGTTCAAGAGTTTCTTGCTCGCGTCCTCGTCCCATTCAATCTATATCCATGGTCAGCGGTTTCAGAACTGTTTCATAAGAATGTTTCAGCACCGTTTCATAAGAATATGCCTCCGGTTAGAATAGGAGGAAATGACGGTTAAGGCGGCGCTGGAGAAATATAGAAACAACCTAGGTTCTTTGGAGGAGCGGTGGCACGACCTAACGGGGGTGAGCGGTATGTCGTGAGCGCCTGCCTCGCGGGTGCTCGCAGCCGGTTCGACGGGACGTCAAAGAGGTCGGCAAGGGTCGAGCGCCTGGTTCGTGATGGCGAGGCCATCCCCGTCTGTCCGGAGCAGCTTGGAGGCCTTCCCACTCCGAGACCGGCGGCCGAGATCGCGGGCGGAGGCGGCGCGGCCGTCCTTGCTGACCGGGCGCGTGTTCTGACGGCAAACGGTTCCGACCTGACGGCGAATTTTCTACGGGGCGCCGAGGAGGCGGCCGCTTTGGCGGAGCTCTTCGGGGCGACGAGTGCGATCCTCAAGAGCCGGAGCCCGTCATGCGGCTGTGGGGCGGTCTACGATGGGAGCTTCAAGGACCGAGTTGTCGACGGCGATGGCGTTCTGACCGCCCTCTTGCGACGAAAAGGGCTCAAGGTAATGACCGAAGAAGAGTTTGAGAAGATAGGTTAAGCATTATATGGAAAGAAGAATCAACGGAATGGTCGACTACCACCTGCACACCGCCCGCTGTGGGCACGCCCGCGGCTCGATGCGCGAGTATGTCAAGCGCGCCGTTCAATTGGGCTTTTCGGAGATCGGATTCGCCGACCACCTGCCCCTCTTGAACCGGCGCGATAGCTCTCTCACGATGGACGAAAGCGAGCTTCCAGGCTACCTCCAGGAGATCGAGTCGATAAGAGAAGATTTCCCGGGCATCGAAATCAAAGCGGGCATCGAGGCCGATTTCTTCCCGGATCTTGTCCGGGAGACCGCCGATGTGCTTAAACGCTATCCTTTCGATTATGTCATAGGCTCAGTTCACTTTCTGGACGGATGGGGTTTCGATGACCCTCGTGGACAAGCCGGCTATGCGGGAAGACGCCCGCCGGAGGTCTACGAGGAGTACTTCAATGCCCTCATCGCGTCGGCTGAAAGCCGCCTCTTCGACATAATCGCCCACCCCGATCTCATCAAGAAGTACGATTACCGCCCCGGCGTTGACGTATCGCTCCTGTACGCGGAGGCCGCGCGCGCCATCGCGGAATCAGGGGCGGCGGTCGAGATAAATACGGCAGGTTTGCGCAAGCCGGTCGGCGAAATCTATCCGACCCTCGATTTTCTGGAGCTCTGCCAAGAGAAGGGAGCGCCGCTTACTTTCGGCTCGGACGCCCACGCCCCGGAAGAGGTCGGCCGGGATTTCAACGCCGCCGCCGTGTTGGCCCGGGAGGCCGGTTACCGCCGGGTGGCGACATTTGCGGGAAGGCAAATGACGCTTGCCGATATTCCTTTAGGAGGTATGACAGGTGGCAGGTAAGAAGGTCAAGGCGGTCGCCCTGATGTCAGGAGGGCTCGACTCGACGCTCGCCGTCAAGCTCGTCGAGCAGCAGGGGATCGAGGTCGTCGGAGTCAATTTCAAGACGCCGTTTTTTGGGCCGTCGAAAGCCAAAGCCGCCGCTGAACGACTTGGGGTTGAGCTCATCGTCCTCGACATAACGGGCGACCATATGGAGATCGTCAAGCACCCGAAGCACGGCTACGGGCGCTTTATGAATCCATGTATAGACTGCCACGCTTATATGGTGCGGCGGGCGGGTGAAGTCATGCGGGAGGTCGGCGCCAGCTTCATCATCACGGGGGAGGTCCTCGGGGAGCGTCCCAAGAGTCAAAACCCACAGGCTCTCAAGATAGTGGAGCGGGATTCCGGTTACGAGGGACACATCTTGCGTCCACTCTCGGCCAAGCTGCTGGAGCCGACGATTCCGGAGAAAGAGGGAGTGGTCGACCGGGAAAAGCTCCTTGATATCCAGGGCAGAAGCCGCAAGCGACAGTTCGAGCTGGCCAAGGAGGTCGGCATCACCGAGTACCCAAGCCCGGCCGGAGGCTGTCTGCTTACCGATCCCGTCTTCTCGGGCAGGCTGCGACAGCTCTTCAAAGAAAAGCCCGACGCCGACGAGGGTGATGTTGAGCTTCAAAAGGTCGGTCGCCATTTCGAGGGGGAGGACGGATCGTTCATCGTCGTCGGCCGCAACGAGGCGGAGAACGACCGGCTTCTCGCACTGGCCGGGGAGGGAGACCTCTTGTTGGAGGCCAAGGATATCCCCGGCCCCGTCACGCTGCTGCGCGGGACAAGCAGTCAGAATGAGCTTCGAGCGGCTGCAGCGCTCACCGCCCGCTATGGGAAAGCGCGCTCTCTCGAACGCGTTGAAGTGTGGCGTTGGCGGGCGGGTGAGGAGGCCCGCGAAATCGAGGCCGTAGACTACCCACCGGAAGCCTACACCATCGAAGGCCATGAAAGTGCCATCCCGTTGGTCAAGCCGAGAAAGCCAGGGCCTTAAGCCCTTTGCAAACAGGCGCCTTTCCGCTATCCTGGTTTCCTAGTTACCTGGTTTCCTAGTTACTTGGTTTCCTAGTAACCCCATCCACCGCGCATAGCGCCTCCAATAAGCATACGGCGATTCCAAGAAACTAAGAAACCAGGAGGCTAAGAAACCAGGGCTACTTGCTACTTGCTATTAACAAGGAGGACTTAATGTCATTACCACGGGCTGAGATAGGCATATTTGGAGGTTCAGGATTCTATTCGCTGCTGGAGGGAGCGGAAGAATTTACCGTTGAAACCCCTTATGGGGCTCCTTCGGATCGGGCGGTCGTCGGTGAGATAGCCGGCAGGAACGTGGCATTCATTCCCCGCCACGGTCGCTACCACCAGTATCCGCCGCAGGCGATCAACTACCGGGCCAACCTCTGGGCGATGAAAGAGCTTGGGGTGACGAGGATTATCGGTCCGTGCGCATCCGGTTCCCTTCAACCGGAGATCAAGCCCGGCGACTTCGTCATCTGCGACCAGTTCATAGATAGAACGACCGGCCGTATGGATACCTTTTACGAAGGTCCGGTGACGACGCACGTCTCATCCGCCGATCCCTACTGCCCTACCTTGCGCGAAGTAGCGGTCTCAGCCGCTCACGCTCTGGGCATCCCGGTGAAGGATGGAGGGACGGTCGTCGTTATCCAGGGACCTCGCTTTTCGACGAGGGCGGAGAGCAAGTGGTTCTCTTCAGAGGGGTGGGAGGTCATCAATATGACCCAGTATCCCGAGGCCTACCTGGCTAGGGAGTTGGAGATATGCTACACCGCAGTCGCCCTCATTACCGACTACGACGTGGGCCTCGAAGGGATGCCCGAGATACCGCCGGTCTCCCACGAAGAGGTCATCAGGGTCTTTACCGAGAACAACGAGAAGCTGAAAAAGCTCCTATTCGAGATGATCCCCAGGATTCCCGAAAAGAGGGAATGCGCCTGCTCGAAAGCGCTAGAAGGCGCCAGGATGGGAGTGTAAAGGCAGGCCTGCGGCCTGCCGCTATCAGCTCGCTCGGCTTAGCCTCGCTTTCAGCCGTCAGCTATCAGCGAACTCATGGAGATGGACCTACTGACCATCGGTAGGAGCGCACGTGCTGCGAGATTGCGCAGCCTGTGGCTTACATGGATATCTAAACGACATCGTTTGCTCTCTTTAGCTGACAACTGAAAGCTGACAGCTGACAACCGTTTTAGGTCTGGAAATTGATTGTAACCTTAGTTACAATATATTCACTCCATCGAGGAATGGATGGTAACTTCCTTACACAGAGCGCAAGTGGGATGATGAAAGAGATACCGCAGGGAGTCATCGAGAGGCTCTCAACCTATTTGAACTGCTTGATAAAGTTTCAACAGGAAAACGTGGCGACCGTTTCCTCGGATAAACTTGGCATGTCAAGCGGCGTTAACCCAGCCGAGGTGCGCCGCGACTTCACCTACTTCGGCACCTTTGGCAAGAAGGGCGTCGGCTATGAGGTGGACACGCTCATCCAGCATATCCAGCGAATTCTTGGCGCCGATGAGCCGCACAAGATAGCGCTGGTGGGCGCCGGGAATCTCGGCAGCGCGATCGCCCAATACCAGGGACTTCCCCGTCATGGCTTCCATGTCTCCGCCATCTTCGACTGCGACGTCAATAAAATCGGGACCCACATCGGCCACCTCGAGATATTCAATGTTGCCAATCTGCCCCAGATAGTCAAAGGCGCCGGCATCGCTATAGGCATCATCGCCGTTCCTCCACACGCCGCGCAAAGCGTGGCTGAGTTGCTGATCGATGGCGGTGCGTCGATCATTCTAAACTACACCCCGGCGCTCATCAGGGTACCAAAGGGAGTGCAGCTCCATAACACCGATCCGGTCCAGCAGCTCCTCCACACTCTTTACTACCTTTCGAGCAACAACAAGGGACTAACCTCGCGCAGCAAGGTAAGAGTCCGACGAAGCGGAAACTAGATCTGCCGGTCGGCCCGCGCCATGCCTCTAGTCTCTTGTTTCCACCGGCGACAAGTTTCTACGGCGACATTGCCAAAAATTACTCAATTTGCTAAGCTTTTCATGTTTAGGCAAGCTAATATGTGCTTATTAAGCTGGGCTAACAACGTTGCCCCTGCTGAGTATGCTTGCCTAAACAGCCAAGAGCACTCCTCAGCAGGGGCGTCCCTGTCCAGGGATATCGAGAAGGGATATCGATGGCATCATCAGGCAGGGTGAGTGTTTTGTCTGGTAATGTAATTAAGGCGATAACGGCCATCTATATCGCCGTCTCTTCGGTCGCTTTGGCTTACGCCCTCTTCTCTCCCCAGCACCAACTCTTGTGGACGGAGATACTCGCGGCGGCGGTCGCTCTCTTTGTCTTTTTGGGCGCATGGTTTTCTTACAGCCTGTCCAAAGATAGCCTTGCCATCGCCATGCCACTCAATATATTCGCTTTTATCTCCCTCGCCGTTACGCTGGCTCTGGTCGCTCCGCAAGAGCGAATCCTTGGAGGTTACATCAGATTGATATACATCCACGCCGCGGTTACCTGGGTGGCGCTTGCTCTCTTCGCCGCATCCTTCATCTCGGGGGCGACCCACCTGCCTGCGGCAGAGAAAGCGCCGGCAAGATGGGCGGATGCCTTCTTTGGCAACGCGCTCTACTTTTGGGGAGCGAGCAGCTTTATCGGATCGATCGCCGCTTACTTGACCTGGGGGGAAGCCTGGTACTTGGAGCCTCGGACGAGGATGGCCTTCATCATACTCGCTCTTGCCTTGGTCGTTTTTACCGCCGGTCCGATGATCAAGAGGGAGGTTCTGCGGGTGGCCTTGCAGACGGCCGTGTCGGCGGTAATCTTTCTCATGCTCGCCCTCACGGGTAAGCTCGTCCACCCGAACAACGCCTTTTTGAAATCCGATTCGCTCGAGATAAAGATATTCGCCCTGGTTATCATGCTGGTTTTTGCAGGGGTTGCCGTGCAGGGAGTCCGCTGGCTGGCGTTGACGCGGGGCGCAAGATTTGAGCAATGAACCGGGGGTTGCTTTTACTACATGTTATAGTAGGATATAGTGGCTGAGGCGAACAGCCGTCGACTTTTGTTGTAAACGGCTTTAATAAAGGGATAAAATCGGCGCTATCTGAGAGGTTTTAAAATGGTTGACAAGAAAAGCAAACAGAGGCTCCTAATCGTCACAGTCATACTCCTTATCGGCCTCGTATTCTTCGCCTTCAAGAGCACGTCCAGCGCGGCCTATATGCGGACGATCAAAGAGGTGCAAGATGAACCGGCCAAGTACATGGGTTCGACGGTCAGAGTCACCGGCAAAGTCATCAAGGATACGATTGAGAAAAGGGGCACGACCTACCGGTTTAAGATCGCCGACAAGGGGAGTGAAATGACGATCGAATACTCGAAGAGCATGCCGTCGACTTTCGGCGCGGATATTCAGGTCATAGCACTGGGCAAGCTAGCCTCCAAGGACGAACTCAAGGCGAACGAAATCGTAACCAAGTGCCCATCCAAATACCAGTCTAAGGTCGAGAAAGCAAAAACAGGAGGTAATCGGAATTGATTTATGTCGGCAGCTTTTCGCTAATGGCCGCGGCGCTGGTGGCTATATACATCTGCGTCAGCCTGTATAGTTGGTTGAATGATAAGCGCCGCAACCATCCGTACGACAAGATTTACGCGGCGATCATCGGCGTTTTCGGGCTGGTCTCTCTTGCGACGCTCGCCCTCGTGCTCGCCTTCATTAAGCAGGATTACTCCATCGATTACGTCGCGAAGTACTCAAGCCCCGAAATGGCCATGTATCTGAAATTGGCCGCGATATGGGCAGGCCAGGCTGGCTCTATGCTCTTCTGGCTCTTCCTGCTTTCGGGTTTTACCGCTCTCATCGCTTACCGGAGGATGAAGGAGCCCGATACGCTTACCAACTATGCGCTACTCATTCTTACGGTGGTAGAGCTCTTCTTCCTGGCCATTCTTATCCTGGTCAGATCGAGTAACCCGTTCATACCGGGAACCGGCGGGGGCCCGTCGGGTTTGAACCCGCTTCTCCAGCACTGGGCGATGGTCCTCCACCCGCCGACGCTTTTCATCGGCTACGCCGGCTTTACTATCCCCTTCGCCTACGCGCTCGCCGCGCTTCTGGCCAAAGATTCGACCAGCGAATGGGTCAACCGTACCCACAAGTGGACGCTCTTCTCCTGGCTTTTCCTCTCGTTGGGCATCATCCTCGGGGCGCTCTGGGCCTATGTCGTCCTCGGTTGGGGCGGCTACTGGGGCTGGGATCCGGTTGAGAACGCCTCGCTCGTTCCATGGTTGACCGGCATTGCGCTCATGCACTCTTTCACCGCCTACCGGAGACGGGGTAATCTGAAGATCTGGACGGCCGCCCTGGCGGTCACGACGTTCATTCTCTGCATCGTCGCCACCTTCATCACGCGGAGCGGTCTCATCCAGAGCGTCCACGCCTACGAGAGGGATCCTCTGCTGACGACCCTTTTCGCCGGATTTATGCTGGCGACTATCGGAATCAGTTACCACCTGATGACCACCAACCGCGAGCGCTTTGCCCAGCAGGACAACTTCGAGTCCTTTATATCGAAGCAGTTCACTTACTATCTGAATAACATCGTGATGGTCGCGTTCGCGGCGATCGTCCTCTTCGCCACTGCGATCCTGCCCTTCTTCGGCAGGACCTGGAGCGCCGACAACTACAACATGATCGCGAGGCCGCTCGGCATTCTCTACCTCCTTCTCCTGATCGCATGCCCTCTCTTCGGGTGGATCAAGACGGAGAAGGAGCAGTTGTACCGGCGTCTGATGGTTCCCGGGGTGGTGACCCTGGCCGCCGCGATTCCCATCTGGTTTGCCTGGAACCCGGGCAAACCGCCCATAACGATCATGGATGCGAAGATCATCGGCTTCATCGGCATGCTTCTCGCACTCTTCCTGGGCGTGTCGGTAATAGAGCTCTTCGTGGTCGGAGCGCAAGTTAAAGCGAAGAATAGGGGAATCGGTTTCTTCAGCGCGCTCTTCTCCATCTTTCGGAATAACAGGTCGACGGCGGGCGGTTATATCACCCATCTCGGGATCGCCATCGCGATGTTCGGCGTCGTCGGATCGACCATGTATATAAGCGAGACCCAATCCAACTTCAGCTTAAGCCAGTCGGGATGGGTAACGTCGCTCGCTAACTACCAGCTCAAATACAAAAAGTTCGATAAGGCGGACGAGGGCGCGATCGTCTCCGAGCGCGCCTACTTCGATGTCTACAAGGACGGTCGGCGTCTGGGCGAGATCGCCCCGAAGATCGCCTTCTTCAAGCTTCAGCAGCAGTCGACGAGGCAAGTCGCCGTCGTCGGGGCCTCCGCCGTCTTCAACCCGAGCGATCTCAAGCTCCGGGGAGGGAATGCTCTTACCGCGTACAATCCGGTAGAGGATCTCTTCGTCTCAATCAACTCGGACCAGAACAACCCGAACAACGTCTCGATAGAGATCAAGGTGAACCCGCTGATCTCTCTGGTCTGGCTCGGTTCCATTATCCTTACGCTCGGCACAATTCTCGCTTACTGGCCGAAGGGTATGGCGGTCCCGGTTGCCGAGGAAAAGAAAGCCAAGGCCAAGGCTGGCAGGGTACCGGTTGAGGCGTAACGCGAGGTGAGATAGATTCCTGACCTTGAAACCCGCCTGCCGGTGGATGTCGTCGACGGCATGGACAAGACGGTCAATGAAGTAGAGGTTCGAGGCCTCACCAAAGTCTTCGGGCGCCGGACGGTCCTCGACAAAGTATCTTTCGACATCGAAAGGGGCGGCTTCTTGACGCTCCTTGGACCGAACGGCGCCGGGAAGACGACGCTCGTTAGGATACTGGCGACGCTGATCGCCCCGACGAGCGGAGAGGTCAGGATCTCAGGTCTGCCGATAAGCGACGACTCGGCGGCCGTCCGTTCGAAAATCGGGCTCATCTCGCATAGCCCGCTCCTCTACAGCGACCTGACGGCCGAGGAGAACCTCAAGTTCTACGGCAAGCTCTATAGCGTTGAAGGCTTGGCCGGCAGAATCGACGAGCTCCTCGACCAGGTCGAGCTCGATCACCGCCGCTTTGATCTCGTCCGGACTTTTTCCAAGGGAATGCTTCAACGGCTCGCTATTGCGCGAGCCCTCCTTCACCGGCCGTCCATCCTCTTTCTGGACGAACCGCACACCGGCCTGGACCCGCACGCCGTCGATATCCTGGAAGGGCTGCTCGCTTACATCCGGCGAGACCATACGTTCGTCATGATTACTCACAATCTTGAAAAAGCGCTCGCTCTATCCAGCTCGGCGATGATCCTGGTGGGTGGAGAGATCATCTTCAAAAAGAGCAGAGAAGAGCTGGATATCGAGGAGCTCAAGGAGATCTATCGCCAGAACGTAAAGGGGGAGGGGGCTTGAATCTCTCTCAGATCTGGGCGATTGTGAAGAAAGACGTCGTGTCCGAGCTGAGGACGAAGGAGATGGTCGTCTCCATGTTCCTCTTCGTCATGCTGGCCATGGTCATCTTCAACTACGCTTTTGGAGCGGAAAAGAACGATCTAACCCCCTATGCGGGCGGTCTCCTCTGGACGGCGTTCCTTTTCATGTCGATGCTGGGCTTAAACCGCTCCTTCGTCCACGAAAAGGACGAGGGGTGTCTCGATGGATTGCTGCTTTCGCCCGTCGACAGGTCGACCATTTTACTGGGCAAGATGCTCGGCAACCTGATCTTTCTAATAATAGTTCAGGTGCTCGCCGTACCGGTTTTCGCCGTCTTCTTCATCGAGGTGAACTTCCTCGGTCGCCTGGGGCAGTTCATTCTATCGATCCTCTTGAGCGATATAGGTATATCGGCCGTGGGCACGCTTCTCGCCACCATCTCGATCAATAGCAAGATGAGGGATATGCTTCTCCCGATAATCTTCCTGCCGGTGAGCATCCCCCTCGTCATCGCGGCGGTCATTTCGACGAGCGGCGCGCTGGCCGGGGCCGGGTCGCCCGACGAGCTGCAGCAGATATCCAGCGCCATGAAGTTCTTGGTTGCCTATGATATAATCTTTCTGCTCGTCGCCTATGCACTCTATGATTTTGTTGTAGGAGAGTGAACATGAAAGCAATCTACCTTCTCTACTCGCTTCCCATCTTTGTAATCGCCGGTCTCGTCGTATACTTTCCGACCGCCCGCCGGTGGGTGGCCGATTTCTTCACGACGAGGAAGCTAGGGGTTGCCGGCTTTGCGCTGCTGATGGTCGGTCTTTATCTCGCCTTCTTCGTCGCCCCCGAACCGGTGGTTGGCGAAGGGAAGAAGATCTTCTCTCAGAAGATATTCTACTATCACGTCCCGGTCGCCGAGACGTCCCTCATAGGCTTCATCCTTGGAGCCGTCTTCGGCGGGCTCTTCCTGGTGAAGCGGGAGCGGCGCTACGACTTTTTAAGTTACGCCTCGGTAGAGGTCGGCTTCCTCTTCGGTCTTCTCGTCGAGTGGACGGGCGTCATCTGGACCCGCTCGGAGTGGGGCACCTGGTGGGAGTGGGAGCCCAGGTTGACGACCTACCTCATTTTGATGTTGATGTACGCTGGCTACTTTGTCTTGCGCTCGGCAATGGCGGAGGAGTCGTCGCGGGCAAGGTTTGCCGCGGTCTACTCTATAATCGCCGCAGTGAGCGTGCCGCTCACCTTCTTCTCGATACGGCTTATCCCGTCGGTGCATCCGATCGTCTTCACCAGCTCAGGGGCGCAGATGGAGCCGCCCATGCTCGCGGCGTTTCTCATTTCGATGTTCGGGATGGCTATCTTCTCTCTCGCGCTGATAAGGGCGCACTACTCGATCCAGCTCATGGGTGAAGAGGTTGAATATTTAAAGGATAGGTTGGGAGGTTAGTTCTATGGAATTCAGAGAGGCAGTTCCCTACGTCGTCTCGGCCTATATGGGAATCTGGCTGGCGATCCTCGTCTATCTCCTCGTCATGCAGGGGAAGCTGACCGCTCTCGGCGAGCAAGTCAAACTCCTCAACAAGGCGGTTGAAAAGAAGTCGGCCGAGAAGGAGCCGGAGACGGTCAACGCCTAACTAGTCGCTTGGTCTCATTGTCTCTTAGTCTCTTGGAATCTTTACGCGTTTATTGGAGGCGCTATTCGCGGTGGATGGTTTTACTAAGAAACCAAGAAACCAAGAAACCAAGAAACTGGTTGGAAGCTGGTGCTTATGGAAAAACTGGCCATCATCGCCTTCTGGCTTGCGGCGGTTGCAAGCATTACGGCAAGCCTCATGTATATCAAGAACTTCTTTGCCAAGGTTGAGAAGAAGGACCATGTCGAGCTGGCCACCCTGGCGGCGGCGGCGGCCTTCATGCTGCTCATCACGTCGATCCTCATCAGGGTCGGTACCGTCGGGTTCGAGAGGTCGGCGAGCCCCTTTATGGGCCGGGCGATCTTCGCCATGTTCATCACCGGTGTCTACCTCATGATCGAAATGGTCTACGCCCGACGAGCGCCCCGCGTGCGCGTGCTCGGCGCGTTCGTCATGCCCGTCGTCGTCATTTTTGAATTCCTTGCTTGGCACGTCTATAGGCTAAATCTGACCCTGACGGACCAGTTGAAAAGCGCCTGGGTTGGCATGCATGTCACCTTCGCGGTCTCCGCCTACGCGGCGATGACGGTCGCCGTTGGGATGGCCGTCGTCTATCTGCTCCAGGAGAGGCAGCTCAAGAACAAGAAGGCGGCCGCATCAGCTTTTCTCAAGAGATTTCCATCCCTGGAGGCGTCAGATTCTCTTTGCAACCGCTCGATAGTCCTAAGCTTTTCTTTTCTCACGCTCGTCATCGGAACCGGCATCATCCGGGCTGAGATGCTGCCGGAGTGGTCGCAGTGGTACCAGGATGTCAAAATCCTTGCCGCCGTAGCCACCTGGTTGGTTTTCGGCTTTTATTTGGGGGTAAGAACGCTCTTCGATTGGCGGGGTAGGAGGGCAAACGTCGTCGCCATCATCGGCTTTTTTGCGGGCATTTTCACCTATTTTGCAAATTACTTGCTGCCCTCGATCCACTCGTACGGAAAGGGTTTCTAAAGATGGCCACTAACGACCGCCCACAATCAATAAATAGCGCACCTAAAGGTAGACCGACTGTTGACGGAGGACGGACGACCGTCGATATAAAGCTGGCTGGCAGCTAGAATCTGAGCTCTTAAAGGATAGTTCGACGGTCGTCGGTCAATAAAGCTAGAGGCTAAATATGCACATAATCGCGACCGGTCTTTCACACAAAACGGCACCGATAGAAGTGCGTGAGAAAGTATCCTTCCCAGAGGACAGACTCCCTGACGCGCTGGAGTGCCTCGTCGGCTATCCATCTGTCAGCGAATCGGTGATTCTTTCCACCTGTAACCGCACGGAGATATACTCGGTCGTCGCCGGGGTCGAGGAGGGCAAAGCCGATATTATCGATTTTCTCTGCGAATACCAGGATTTAAAGCGGAATGCTCTTGAAAAGTATCTCTATTTCCACGAAGGACCGAGCGCCGTTCACCACGTCTTTCGGGTCGCGTCGAGCCTCGATTCGATGGTCGTCGGCGAAGCCCAGATACTCGGGCAGGTGAAAGAGGCTTACACGTCAGCATATGAAGCGCAGGCCACCTCGGCCGTTCTGAACAAGCTCTTCCGCCACGCGCTCCAGGTCGGCAAAAGGGTGCGGACCGAGACGGAGATTGGCGAGAGCGCCGTCTCCATCTCGTATGCGGCGGTGGAGCTGGCAAAGAGGGTCTTCGAGTCCCTTGAGGGAAGGACCGTTCTCGTCGTCGGCGCCGGCGAGATGAGCGAGCTCACCGTCAAGCACCTCATCGCCAACGGCGTCACAAAGGTCCTCGTCACCAACCGTACGTTCAAGCGCGCCAAGGAACTCGCGGACGGGCTCGGGGGGGAGGCGATCAAGTTCGATGACATTATAGAGAGTATGGCGAGGGCGGACATCCTCATCAGTTCCACGGCCTCGCCCGACTTCGTAATCGATAAGTCAGAAGTCGCCACGGTCATGCACCGGCGTAGGAACAAGCCCATCTTCTTGATAGATATCGCGCTGCCGAGGGACATCGATCCCGAGGTGGGCAACTTGTACAACGTCTTCCTCTACGACATCGACGATCTCCAATCCGTCGTACAGTCGAATCTTGCCGAGCGGGCGCGAGCCGCTCACCTCTGCGAGGGGATAGTCGAGCGCGAGGTGGCGGACTTCATCTCCTGGATTTCGACGCTCGAGGTCGTGCCGACCATCTCCACGCTGAAGGAGAGAGCGGAGTCTATACGCCTTCTCGAGTTGGAAAAGGCGCTTAAGCGCTTCAAGGACCTCTCGGAGGATGAACTGAGCGTTCTTAACGCGCTCACCACCGGAATCGTCAACAAGTTGCTTCACGAACCTATCGTGCGTCTTAAAGAGTGCGCCAATCAAAAGGATGGCTACCTCTACATAGAGTCTCTTCGCCACCTTTTTGACCTGGAAAGCCGGCTTTTGCAAGGAGGCAAAACGAGTGAGGTGCCCAGAAGCGTAAAGAGCCTGGGGACCGTCGCGGACTGCCCGGATGGAGAGCGTCATGCTCTAGACAGACAAGCCGAGCAGAGAGTGAGCGGTGGAATTGAAGGATAGAAGAAGGCTTATTTTAGGCACCCGCGGCAGCGCCCTTGCCCTATGGCAATCAAACCACGTCGCGGCGCGCCTGACGTGTGAGGCGGGAGTCGAAGTCGAACTGAAAAAGATCAAAACCAAAGGAGATCGAATCCTCGACGCCCCCCTCGCGAAAATAGGCGACAAGGGACTTTTCGTTAAAGAGATAGAGAACGAGCTACTCAGGGGATCGCTCGACCTGGCCGTTCACAGCCTCAAAGACATGCCGACGGGAATACCCGCCGGCCTCTCGTTGGGAGCGATCCTGGAGAGGGAGGATCCACGAGACGCGCTCATCTCTCGGGGGGGGATTCCGCTGGACGAGCTTCCCAAAGGGGTTGCTATCGGTACGAGCTCATTGAGAAGGCGGGCGCAGCTTTTGAAATACCGCCCCGACCTGAAGCTGGTGGACGTTCGGGGGAACCTTGATACTCGCGTCCGGAAAATCGAGGAAGGTCAATTCGATGGGATTATCCTCGCCTCGGCCGGCCTCAAGCGCATGGGCTGGGAGGATAGGATTACCGAGCGCATCTCACCGGAGGTCAGCCTGCCCGCCGTCGGTCAAGGTGCGATCGTCGTTGAAGTCAGGGAGGATGACGCGTTTATGGGCGAGCTGATGAAGCTCCTCGACCATCGCGAGACCCGGGCCGCGACCCTTGCCGAGCGCGCTCTAATGAAGCGTCTTGAGGGCGGATGCCAGGTTCCTATAGGAGCGCTCGGCTGGCTTGAAGGAGGGGCTTTGAGGCTCGATGGTATGGTCGCCAGCCTCGACGGCGCCCGCCTGGTCCGCGACTCTCTCGAGGGCGATCCGGCGGCTCCTGAAGATCTCGGGGTGGCCCTTGCCGAGCGCCTTCTCGAGCTCGGCGCCGATGATATTTTGGCGGAAGTCAGGGCTATGGCTGAAGTCCCGGAACCAGTTCCCAACGAAGGAATTCACTAGGTGTGCCGTATCTTGGCATCCTGGTTTCTTAGTCTCTTAGTACCTTGGCAGAATGTCTTTCGTGCACCTTAAACCTGGTACACCGATCGATGATCTACCAAGAAACCAAGAAACCAAGAAACCAAGAAACCAGGAAACTAGGAAACCAGGAAACCAAGAAACCAAGAAACTAGGACACCGGAAGGGCTCCTCAGACGGAGAGGCAGGAGACATTTGTGAAAGGCAATAACTGTCAGATTGGAGATAAGCTTCTTCTTGGCAAGCGGGTCCTGGTGACCAGGGCGAAGAATCAGGCTTCCGCCCTTTCTGAGGCCTTGCGTAAAGAAGGCGCCCTACCTATAGAGTTCCCGTTGATCAAGACGGTGCCCCCAAAAAGCTACCGGGCGCTCGATGATGCGATCGGACGACTCCCGGAGGGCTATGATTGGCTTATCTTCACGAGCGCCAATGCGGTCCGTTGCTTCATGGAGCGGTTGCATAAGGTCGGCAAGGACGCTCTCTCTCTTGCGGGTGTCAGTGCGGCCGCGATCGGCCCGGCGACCGCCACTGCGCTTGAAAATCTCGACATAGACGTCGACTACCTACCCAAAGATGCCGTCGCAGAATCCGTCGTCGAGGGTTTTGCCGAGATGGGCGTCGAGGGCAAGCGCTTCCTAATACCGAGGGCGGAGGTCGCACGCGAAATCATCCCCGAGAAGCTGGCTGAAATGGGGGCGCTGGTCGAGGTCGTCGACGCTTACCGGACCGTCCTCGACGACTCCGCCGGCGGAAAGCTGCGCGAGCTCTTCGAAGAAGGAAAGATCGACATCATCACATTTACGAGCTCTTCGACGGTGAAGAGCTTCGTCGCTCTCCTTGATGGCGACATTAAGGCGCTGCTGAACGGCGTCGCGGTCGCGGCCATCGGCCCCGTGACCGCTGAAACCGCCCGTGGGCTCGGGCTCGAAGTTTCGGTAGTTGCTGGGGAGCACACGATCAACGGTCTCATCCGGGCGCTCATCAAGAGCTAGTGCTTGGTATTTCTAGGGAGAACATCTCATTGATTTACTCTCAACCCTACGGCCTAAAGCCTAGCCCAACGAGCTATTTTCAGCCGGCGGTCGGTCGTCGCTCGCCGGTCGTCGGTCTTTAAGGTTGACAATCACTCTGATGGGTTTTACGTTTACTTCTGAAAGCTCGAACGGGCGGACGCGAGCGTCGTTTTCGCCATCGAGCTATAAATTAATCAAGGAGTTGATAGAATGCCGTTTGCACCACAACAGCTTCCCTGGTACATCATCGTTGCCCAGTGGGGGCAGATCGTCGCCATGATCATGCTGCCGCTCTTTATGATTGCGAGCATCGTGATGAGTCTTCTTCTCTACCTGAAACTTCGCGTGGTCGCCAAAGCCGTCGCTCCCATATCGGCTAATGAGGAGTCGGCCGCCATCCATGAAATCAAGCCAGCAAGCGAAGCAGGCAACGAGCCCGATATCAGTGAGTTCGTCGAATAATTACTGGTATCCTGGTACCTTGGTATTTTGGTCTCCTGGAATAGAGATTCTTCGGTCGACCTAGAAGGCAGGTCTCCCTCAGAATGACAACGCAATAATGTCATTCTGAGGAGCGGAGCGACGAAGAATCCCGTCGAAGGCACCAAGGTACGAGGTGCCCGGAGCTAAAGGAAGGAAAAATGCAATTTCCACAGTACCGCATGAGGCGACTTCGCAAGAATGAGACGCTCAGGCGACTCGTTCGTGAGACGACGCTCTCCGTCGATGATCTCATCTACCCCCTCTTCGCCATCGAAGGGGCGGGCATAAGGAACGAGATTTCATCGATGCCCGGGTGCTACCAGCTCTCCGTGGAGAACCTCGTCGAGGAGGTCAAGAAGGTCCAGTCGCTGGAAATACCGGCGGTCCTTCTCTTCGGCCTGCCCGCCGCAAAGGATGAGGCGGCTTCGGGGGCGTACGATGAGAATGGAATCGTCCAAAAAGCGGTTAGGGCGCTCAAGGCGAGCGTGCCGGGTATCCTGGTCATCACCGACGTCTGCCTCTGCGAGTACACGAGCCACGGTCACTGCGGCGTTATCAAGGATGGCGAGGTCTTGAACGACGTCACTCTCGAGCTCCTCGCCAAGACGGCGCTCTCCCATGCCGAAGCCGGTGCGGATATCGTCGCCCCGTCCGACATGATGGACGGCCGGGTCTCCGCGATAAGGAGCCAGCTCGACGAGGAAGGTTTCGCCGATACGCCAATCATGGCCTATTCGGCGAAGCACGCTTCGAGCTTTTACGGCCCGTTCCGGGAGGCCGCTGAATCTGCACCCAGCTTCGGCGACCGCCGAAGCTACCAGATGGACCCGGCCAACGGCAACGAGGCCGTTCGAGAGGCCGCCCTCGACATCGAGGAAGGGGCCGATATCGTCATGGTCAAACCGGCGCTCGCCGCTCTCGATTTGATCTGGCGGATCAAGCAAGAGTTCGGCTACCCGACCGCGGCGTACAACGTCTCCGGCGAGTACTCGATGGTCAAAGCCGCCGCTTCAAAAGGTTGGCTCGACGAAAAGAAGGCCGTCCTCGAGCTTCTGACCGGCGTCAAGAGGGCCGGCGCCGATATGATCCTCACCTACCACGCCAAGGACGCAGCTAGATGGTTGAAGTAGAGAGCCCCTGCCATGGAGAGGTTGTCGCCGGTAAAGGATCTTCGGCTCCGCCGAGGATGATCGCCTGGGAGATCACACGAAGCTGCAATCTCGCGTGCGTTCACTGCCGGGCCTCGGCCCTTCACGGGCCTTATCCGGGCGAGCTTTCAACCGAGCGCTGCTTCGAGATCATCGACGACATCGCCTCGTTTGCCAATCCCATCATCATCTTGACCGGCGGTGAACCCCTGGAAAGAAGAGATTTTTTTGAGATAGCAACCTACGGCCGGGGGAGGGGGTTGCGTATGGTCGTTGGGACGAACGCGACCCTGATGACCTCCGAAATCGCGAAGCAGCTTAAGAGTGTGGGGATACCCAGGATTTCCGTCTCGATCGACTTCCCGACGGCCGAGCTTCACGATAAGTTCAGGGGGGTCCCCGGCGCCTTCGACTCGGCGGTCGCCGGCATAAAGACGGCCCAGGCAGCCGGGATTGAGATCCAAATCAACTCGACGATCACCAAGCTCAATGTCGCCTACCTCGATGATCTCCTCCAGCTCGCCAAGGAGCTCGGTGCCGTCGCTTTCCACCCCTTCCTCCTCGTCCCGACGGGGCGAGGCAAAGAGCTTGAAGAGCAGGAGCTCCCGCCCGAAGAGTACGAGCGGACCCTCAACTGGGTT
Source organism: Actinomycetota bacterium (assembly GCA_023481285.1). Taxonomy (GTDB): domain Bacteria; phylum Actinomycetota; class Aquicultoria; order Aquicultorales; family JAMCWL01; genus JAMCWL01. The sequence continues at coordinate 31,600 of JAMCWL010000038.1, forward strand.
TACGATAAGCAGAAAGAGGTCAAGGGCATATTCTTCAAACCGACGGATGCTCCTCATTATTTCAGGATCATGCGGCAGCGAGCCAAAGAGGAGGGCGCCCCCGGTGCCGCGACGATGAGCGCTCACCCGCACGCGGCAAGAGGCCTTGAGACGATGACGCGCGGCTGCCTTGGCGGAATCAGCTTCTGCTTCATCTCCCACGTCGGGCAGGTACAGCCCTGCGGCTACTTTGACGTGGCGGCGGGCAACGTCAAGGAGAGCTCTTTCAGGGAGGTCTGGGAGAGCTCGGTTCTCTTCAACGACCTGAGGAACTTCGACAAGCTCAAGGGCAAGTGCGGCGCCTGTGAGTTCAAGCGGATCTGCGGGGGCTGCCGCGCCAGAGCCTTTGAAGCCACCGGCGATTATTTAGCGGAAGAACCATACTGCATATACGTGCCGAAGCTCGCTGCTTATAACAAGACTTAGCGGTTTGAGATAGTTCTAGGCGGCTCTGCTGGATTTCGCCCGTTCATAAAGGGTTTCAGGCGCAATGTCGGCTCCATTGGGCCAAGTCACTGTGCCACCCTCAAGGAAAAAACGTTGGAAATATACTTGGTCCCTCAGTGGTTCGAATACCGGACCTTCAAGCCACGGCGAGAAGTCGACCGTGCTCTCCAGCCCATCGTTGAACACCAGGTTGATTCTAAACTCGCCGCGATACTCAGCTTGTATCACTATCGGAAGGAATGACATGAGAACCTCCTCAGTCCAACGGGGCGATGCGCTCCAGTGGCACACCTGCCTTGACTCTCTCCCAGTTTGCTTCCAGCTCAACCCTGTGCACTGTTGCCCACTCCTTGATCAATCGGAGCGCGGTCCGGGACTGGATGGCGCCCGCCAGAATCTCACCGTCGACTGTGAACGTGGCCTGCTGGCCTTGGTATTCTGCGTGGAAGTGCACGTCTCCGTGCTCGCGATAGAACATTCGGATGACGATTCCAAAGAAGACCGATATTACCGGCATGCCTCTATTCTATCCCCTTGCCATCTGACTGACAAGCGTCAAGTATGCGAAGGTTATCACTGCAAGAACGTCTGGATAACGCTTTGATCAGCGGTGTTTACAGCGTTTGGCCTGCTTTTGGCCGCTATAAACATCCACTGGAACGCCTTGTTAGGTGCTTCTTTGCTGTTTTAAGCATGCAGATTGGCAAATATTTTAGCCCATGAGGTGCTTGTCGGCTATCCCATCTCAAAGCTTCACGCTGTCGAACTCTTTACCGATTGTGATAATGCTAACGGGTTTGCTTGCACCATTATCAAGTATTTTGCAAAATTCCGGCGTGAAGTTGCCCCCGACAAACCACTTCCTCTGATCGCAGGGGGTGAAGTAGCAGAATAGAACGCCGCTGATTTTCGGTGACGCGGCTAATCTGACGGCTTTGAGCAGTTTGCTTGCCCAGTCTCCCAGACTTTTTCCATGATCAAGCTCGACGGCAATCTTTTCGGTCTTTGTCTGAATCGGCCGTCCGGGAGCGTCCACCGACGCCCACTCCGGTTAGTGAAAACATGAATACCATAGTCCCATACCGCTTTACCGCCGTGACCCTTTTCAAGAAGAAGCTCCACGCCGGGGAAAAAGAGGTCTTTTTCCCTTGAGAGCCGCAGAAGTTCTTCCTGTACCGCACGGTCCCATATCTCTTCCTTGGTTTTACATCGAGCAACTTCGCGTTCTCCAAGCATAAACGCCTGTGCCAGAGCCTCACGCAGTTCGGCACCGGTGTTGTCGCGCAAGTACCGACCAAGAGCTTGGATGTTTGAGCCGGTGTCATCTAAACGCAGTCCAAGCAGTGTTGGCATATTTTCCCTTTATGTGCCTAACATTCTCTTTTCTATTATATATGGGATGTTTTGGCGAACACCACCTTACCAGAGAGAAGGTGGCATTTCTTTATGCAACTTTCAAAGAACTAAGATTTATGCAACATGCTATATTACGGGTATTGGAACCGGCCTGTAGGCCTATGGCTTACAACTTCGTGTATAATTAAAGGGTTGTTCGACGGATCAGAAGCGTAAATGCGGAGGTTTACGTGAATATCAAGCGCTCAACTGAATTGTTTGACGAGGCCAAAAAAGTCATTCCCGGCGGGGTGAATTCACCGGTCCGGGCGTTCAAGTCGGTCGGTCTCAACCCGCTCTTCATTGAGCGGGCGAAGGGCTCTAAGATTTACGACGTCGACGGCAACGAGTACATAGATTACGTCTGCTCCTGGGGACCGATGATCCTCGGTCACGCGCCGGACGAGGTGCTTACGGCCGTCAGGGAAGCGCTGGAAAAGGGCACTTCGTTCGGGGCGCCGACCGAACTTGAAGTAGAGATGGCCAAAGCGGTCGTCGGGGCCGTTCCCTCCATCGAGGAGATCCGCATGGTCTCCTCGGGGACCGAGGCGACGATGTCGGCCATACGGCTCGCCCGCGGCTACACCGGTCGGGAGAAGTTCGTCAAGTTCGAGGGGTGCTACCACGGTCATGTAGATCATCTTCTCGTCGCCGCCGGGTCGGGCGTCGCCACTCTGGGCATCCCCGGGACGCCGGGGGTCACCAGAGGCGCCGCCGCCGACACCATCGTTCTTCCCTACAACGACCTCGATGCGGCCAGAGTTACCTTCGAGAAGGCGGGCGAAGAGATAGCGGCCCTCATCGTCGAGCCGGTAGCCGGCAACATGGGCGTTGTACCCCCGGCGCCTGGCTTTCTACAAGGCTTGCGGGATATCACGAACCGGTATGGCGCCCTCCTCATCTTCGACGAGGTCATCACCGGCTTTCGCGCCGCTTTCGGCGGGGCTCAGGAGCTTTACGGTGTGACGCCGGATCTTACCTGTCTCGGCAAGATAATCGGCGGGGGCTTCCCCGTAGGGGCTTTCGGCGGCCGGCGGGAGATCATGGAGAGGTTGGCTCCGGCGGGCGACGTCTACCAGGCGGGGACACTCTCCGGCAATCCGATCGCGATGACGGCGGGGCTGGTCACTCTAAAGGCCCTCTCAAACAAGGAGGTCTACGCCGAGCTTGACCGTAAAGGGGCGTTCCTGGCCGATGGCTTGAGGGCCGCGGCATCGGAAGCCGGCGTTCCCGCCCAATTCACGAGGGTCGGCTCGCTCTCCTCGATATTCTTTACCGGGACACCGGTCAGGGATTGGGAGACGGTTAAGACTTCGGATACCGAAACGTACGCGAAATTCTTCAAATCGATGCTCGATCAAGGGATAAACCTGGCCCCCTCGCAGTTCGAGGCGGCGTTCGTCTCAGCCGCTCACAGCCTTGAAGACATCGAAGGCACCGTTGAAGCGGCTAAGAAGGCGCTGAAAGGGTTATAATATGTTCAGAGCGGCGCCGATTCAGAATCGCGTCTCTATGGGCATGGATACCTTTCAGGAGGATGCATGGTAAGCCTTGAAGCGGTGTCGGGTCTCCCGCTCTCTCTTGACGGCGTGAGACTGGTCTTCGGAGACGGGCTCACCCCGGTCGAACCGGACGTCCGCCACTTAAGCGAATTCGCGCCGGTCTTCGCGCCGGATGGGGAGCTCACCGGTCCTGAGGATGTCTACTTCATGTATCGAGGCATCGCCCGACCTGGCGACGAGGGACTTTTCAAGAAGCACAATTACCGCTACGACATAACCATCTTGAGGCCGGGCCTCGTCGGCCGAGAACGGGTGAAAACGATCGGTCACTACCATCCTCTAGTCTCTGGCGAGGACGTGACCTACCCGGAGGTCTACGAGGTGCTCCACGGTCGAGCGCACTATGTCTGCCAGCGCGCTGAGGGCCACAGGGCTCTCGAATTCATCATCATAGAGGCCAACCCCGGCGACAAGGTGGTCATCAAGCCGGGTTACGGACATATAACGATCAATCCGCTGGAGGAGCCCCTCGTCATGTCGAACGTCACCGCCGACGGTTTTTCCTCCGACTATCGACCGTTTGCCAAAATGCGCGGTGCGGCTTATTATCAGGTGGCGGACGGGGAGTGGGAGCTGAACGAGCGCTATGAGGTCGAGCACCCCCCAAGATGGGCTGCCGCCAAAGAAGTATCGGAGTTTGCCCTGTTGAAGGGCAGATCGCTTTATGCCTCCATCACGTCGAAACCCGAGAAGTTCGACTTCCTGGTCCATCCGCAGAAGTATAAGGCGATTTTCGAGCGCGCCATCGAACTCGGCGGCGTCATGGATGTTAAATGGTGACCTTTTGAGTTAGACTAGACGATATCCCGTAAGCAAAACCTTAGATTTATCTCTAATCGTCATTCGGAGGACAAATGAAGGGCCTGATCCTGAGCGGCGGGACCGGAACCCGGTTGCGCCCGATCACCTTTACGAGTGCCAAACAGCTAGTGCCCATTGCCAACAAGCCCATACTCTTCTACGCGATTGAGACGGTCGGGGATGCCGGTATTACCGATATCGGCATCATCGTCGGGGATACCAAAGAAGAGGTGAAAGAGACGGTTGGAGATGGCTCGGCTTTCGGGGTGAAGATTACCTATATCGAGCAGGAGGCGCCGCTCGGCCTCGCCCACGCCGTCAAAATCGCCGAGGATTTTATAGCGGGAGATTCTTTCGTCATGTTCCTCGGCGACAATCTCATCAAAGAGGGGATCGCCGGTCTCGTCGAGGAGTTCGAGCGGGATAAACCGAACTGCCAAATACTCCTGGCCCACGTCGAGAATCCAGAACAGTTTGGGGTCGCTGAGCTCACGAGCGATGGAAAAGTTGAGCGCCTCATCGAAAAGCCCAAGGATCCGCCCAGCGATCTGGCCCTCGTCGGCGTCTATATGTTCGACCCCCACATCTTCGAAGCGGTCAAAGCGATAAAGCCGTCCTGGAGGGATGAGCTGGAGATAACCGACGCCATCCAGTACCTTCTGGAGAAGGGTTATGACGTGCGACCGCATGTTATAGATGGCTGGTGGAAGGATACCGGGAAGCTGGATGACATTCTCGAGGCCAACCGCATCATGCTCGAAGGGATCGAGACGGACATAAGAGGTACGGTTGACGCTGACTCGACGCTTCACGGCCGCGTGGTTATAGAAGAAGGGGCTCATATTACCAACTCGGTTATCCGCGGCCCCGCGATCATCGGGAAGAACAGCGAGATAACCGGTTCTTACGTGGGACCGTTCACCGCAATACATAATAACGTGAGGCTCGTCGGCAGCGAGGTTGAGCACTCGATAATACTGGCCGATTGCGTCATCGAGAACCTGGGCGGGCGCCTGGAGGGTTCGCTCCTGGGGCGCAACGTCAAGCTACATAAGAGTGATACTAAACCACGCGCTTTCCGTTTAATGGTGGGAGATAATTCGCAGGTGGAAGTCGTATAAAGCTATCAGCTATCAGCCGACCTAAAGGAGGCATAATGATAGACGGCGTTATTACCAAGAAGCTAAAAGTTATGCCGGATGAGCGCGGGCGGCTCATGGAGGTTCTGAGGAGCGATGATGAGTTCTTTGGAAAGTTCGGCCAAGTGTATGTCACGACGACCTACCCCGGCGTGATCAAGGCCTGGCATCTTCATAAGCGCCAGACCGATCACGTGGCCTGCGTCAAGGGGATGATCAAGCTAGCGCTCTTCGATCCGCGCGAGGGGTCTCAAACCAAAGGTGAGGTAAACGAGCTGTTTATCGGGGAGCATAACCCGACCCTGGTCAGGATTCCGAAGGGCGTCTACCACGGCTGGAAGTGCGTGAGCGAGTCGGAGGCCTATATCGTTAACTGCCCGGACGAGCTCTATAACTACGCCGAACCGGACGAATACCGTCTGCCCTATAATACGGAAGAGATACCGTACGACTGGAGCCTGAAGAACGGATGAGAATATTCATAACGGGCGGCGCCGGCTTTATCGGCTCCAACTTCATCCACTACCTGCTTGCCAAATATCCGAACGACGAGGTGGTGAACTTCGATAAGCTCACCTACGCGGGCAATCTTGAAAACCTTAAGGACTTGCATGACAACCCCCGATACTCTTTCGTCCGGGGGGACATCTGCGATTCCAGGGCCGTTCTAGAGGTCATGGAAGGGGCGGATGTCGCCGTTAATTTTGCGGCTGAAAGTCATGTCGACCGGTCGATAACCGGGCCGGCGGAGTTCATCGAGACGAATGTCTCTGGGACGCAAGTCATCCTGGAAGCGGTCAAAGAGATGAGGATAGGACGCCTTCTCCACATCTCGACCGATGAGGTTTACGGTTCGATTCCAGAGGGCTCATTTAAGGAGGGCGATTCGCTCGATCCTTCAAGCCCCTATTCGGCATCAAAGGCGTCGGCGGACCTTCTCTGCCACGCTTACTTCGCCACCTTCAAGTTGCCCGTTATAATCTCGAGGAGCTCAAATAATTTCGGCCCTTTCCAATATCCCGAGAAGATGGTTCCCCTCTTCGTGACGAACGCGCTGGAGGGTATCTCACTGCCGGTCTACGGCGACGGTCTTAACGTCAGGGATTGGACCTACGTCGAGGACAACTGCGCCGCGCTCGATCTGATCTTGAGAGAGGGAGCGGTCGGCGAGGTGTATAACGTGGGCGCGGGGAACGAAGTGCCGAACATAGAGCTCACAAAGCGAATCCTCAAGCTGGTTGGTAAAGACGAAAGCCTCATCACTTACGTCACAGACCGACCTGGACACGACCGCCGCTACTCGATAGACTCCTCGAAGGTGAGATCGCTCGGTTGGGCGCCGGAGCACGACTTCGAGGAAGCGTTAAGGTTGACCGTCGATTGGTATATAAACAACGAGTGGTGGTGGCGAAAGCTTAAGCAGCCGAAAGGCCAGCTTTGAGCTCAGAGCTCAGAGCTGCCTTTAATGTGGAGACATCAATATGCGGATACTGGTTACCGGCGCTAAAGGAATGCTCGGCAGTACCCTAGTCACTCGCCTCTCTTGCGAGCACGAGGTGATAAGCGCTAGCCGCGATAACTTTGATATAAGAGATCCTTTGGCGACCAGAGGCGAGATTACCAGATTGGCGCCCGAACTGGTCGTCCACGCGGCGGCATATACGGACGTCGACGGATGTGAAACCAACCCCGACCTAGCTTATGAAGTGAACGCCCTCGGCGTGCAGAACGTCGCCCTCGGGTGCCAGGAGGTCGGCGCGGAGATGCTTCTCTGCTCAACCGACTTCGTCTTCGACGGCACGGCCCGCAGGCCTTATATCGAATGGGACCAGCCGAAGCCGCTCTCCGTCTACGGCGCTTCAAAGTACGCCGGGGAGCGGGTGATCGCCCACCTTCTCAACAGGTACTACATCGTCCGGATGGCCTGGCTGTATGGGCCGAACGGCAAGAACTTCGTCAAAACGATGTTAAAGCTTGGCGAGGAGCAAGATTCGGTCAGCGTGGTGACTGATCAGGTCGGCTCGCCGACTTACACTAAAGACGTTGCCGAAGGGGTGGTTCGACTGGTTGAGTCGAAAAACTTCGGCATCTATCATATGGTGAATACGGGAGAGTGCTCCTGGAACGAGTTCGCAAAGGAGATCTTCCGTTTAGCCGGAAAGAAAGTTGATGTTAACCCGATAACTAGCGAAGAACTCGGCCGGCCCGCGAAGCGGCCGGCATACTCGGTTTTGAGAAACTTCGCTCTTGAAAAGACGATCGGCGATCATATGCGCCCGTGGCAGGAGGCGCTCGCCGACTTCTTGAAAAGCGAGGAGGCGTAAATGGCTTTGAAGGGCATCGGCAAAGCGGTGATACCGGCGGCCGGTCTCGGCACCAGGTTCTTGCCGCTCACCAAAGCGCAGCCCAAAGAGATGATTCCGGTTGTTGACAAGCCGACCATCCAGTATGCGGTCGAGGAAGCCGTCCAATCGGGGATAAACGACATCTTGATAATCACCGGTCGGGGGAAGCGGGCGATCGAGGATCATTTTGACCGCTCATTCGAGCTGGAGGCGACATTAAGGGAGAAGAACGACCTCGCCAACCTGGCTGAACTGGAGAGTATAGCCCAGCTCGCGGAGATACACTACATCAGGCAGAAGCACCCGGCGGGGCTGGGGCACGCCATTCTCTGCGCGGCCAAGCACGTCGGCCAGGAGTCGTTCGCCGTTCTCCTCGGCGACATCATTACGGACGACCCACCTTCCACTTGCGAATTGGTCGAGGCCTATAACGACGTGGGCACGTCGATAATCGCCGTCGAGCAGGTTCCGATGGAGAAGATCTCCTCGTACGGCGTCATAAAGGGAGGGCATCTGGGCGGGGGTCTCTATGAGGTCGAGGATCTCATAGAGAAGCCTTCGTTGGATGAGGCCCCGTCCAACCTGGCCGTCCTCGGGCGCTACGTTCTGACGCCCGGTATCTTTGCGGCCCTCGAGAGAACACCGCCCGGTCGCGGCGGCGAGATACAGCTCACCGATGGGCTGAAGACCCTCCTTGACAAGGAAAGGATCTGTGCCCTCGAGGTTACCGGCCGCCGATTCGATATCGGAAACAAGCTCGACTGGCTCAAAGCGACGGTCGAACTCGCCCTTGCCGACGAAGAGATAGGGCCGGAGCTCAGGGAGTTTCTCAAGGAGACGGTGGCATGTCGAGAATTCTAGTAACGGGCGGGGCCGGGTTCATCGCCAGCCATATCGTCGACGCCTACCTGGCTGCCGGCCATGATGTTGCGGTCGTCGACAATCTTTCAAACGGAAAAAGGGAAAACGTTCAAGAAGCTGCACGCTTTTATGAAGTCGATATTCGATCTCCTCAACTGGTTGAAGTCTTTGCCGAGGAAAAACCCGAAATCGTTAACCATCACGCCGCTCAGATCGACGTACGGGTCAGCGTTGAGGACCCCCTTTTCGACGCCGATGTAAATGTGCTTGGGATGATTAAACTCCTCGAACTCTGCGCTAAAACGGGGGTGAAGAGATTCGTCTTCGCCTCCTCGGGCGGGGCCATTTATGGCGAGCCGGCCGTGCTACCGGCTCCGGAGGAATCGAGAATTATCCCGCTCGCCCCGTACGGGGCGGCTAAGGCGGCGGGCGAGCTCTACATCGAGACCTTCGGCCGCCTCCACGCTCTTTCCTACGCTATCTTGAGATATGGCAACGTCTACGGCCCCAGGCAAGATCCCCTGGGCGAGGCGGGCGTCGTCGCCATTTTCTCAAGCGCGATGTTGGCCAATAACGACGTAAGAATATATGGGGCGGGCGAGCAGCTCCGCGACTACGTCTATGTTGGAGACGTTGTGTCTGCAAACGTAGCTGCCCTTACCAGGGGTGATGGTATCTCGGTGAATATAGGTACAGGCAAGGGAACCTCGGTCAATGAGCTTTTTAAGGAGATGGCGGCGCTCACAGGCTATGAAAGAGAGCCGATCTACTGCCCGCGCCGTGCCGGGGAGCTGGAGCGGACCTACCTCGCTGTAAAGAAGGCGAAGGAGCTCCTCGGCTGGGAGCCAGCTAATGATCTAAAAACCGGAGTGCAAAAGACAGTTGAATACTTTAGAAAAGCTAAGGGGACGTTGTTTACTAAGTAAACTAACTATTTAGCCAAATGCCCTTAAGTGAAGAGAGAATGAGCAAAAAGAGGACAAAAAAGATAAAAGTTCTTTCTTGCTTTGGGACCCGTCCCGAGGCGATAAAGATGGCGCCGGTCGTCAAGGAGCTCGAGCGGCGGCCGGAGTTCGAATCGAAGGTCGTCGTAACCGCTCAGCATCGGGAGATGCTCGATCAGGTTCTCGACCTCTTCGGGATCGTGCCCGACCACGACCTCAACATCATGACGGCCAATCAGACCCTCTTCGATGTGACGAGCCGCGCCGTCGAAAAGCTCGGACCGGTCATCGATGCGGAAGCCGCCGACGTCCTGCTGGTGCAGGGCGATACAACAACCACCTTCGTCGCGGCGCTCGCCGCGTTCTACCTTAAAGTTCCCGTCGGCCACGTCGAGGCGGGCCTTCGCACCTTCGACAAGCACCACCCGTTTCCGGAGGAGACCAACCGCCGGCTCACGACGGTCCTCTCCGATTTTCACTTCGCGCCGACAAAAGTCTCCAGAGAAAACCTGCTCCAAGAAGGCGTTCCGGTTGAGCGCATCTTCGTCACTGGAAACACCGTTATAGACGCGCTCCTTTCAGTCGTCCGCGAAGACTACCGGTTCGAGCACGAGGTGCTCGGCAAGATTGCCTTCGGGAGGAGGCCGCTCGTTCTCGTCACCGCCCACCGGCGGGAGAATTGGGGTGAGCCCCTCGAAGCGATCTGCCGGGCGATAAGAACGCTCTCGAAAACCCAGGACGTCGACGTCGTCTTCTCGGTTCACCGCAACCCGAGGGTGCGCGAGTCGGTCGGTAAGGTGCTTAATGAAAGCGAGCGGGTTTACCTGATAGATCCCCTCGACTACGAGCCCTTTGTCCAGCTCATCAACTTGTGCCACCTAATCCTGACCGACTCCGGTGGCATCCAGGAGGAGGCGCCCTCGCTCGGGAAACCGGTCCTCGTCTTGCGGGAGGTCACCGAGCGTCCGGAGGGCGTCGAGGCAGGGACGGTGAGGATCGTAGGCAGAAGCGAGGCAAGGATTGTTGGGGAGGCGACCCGCCTCCTGACGGACACGGACGCCTATAACGAAATGGCCAAGGCAGTCAATCCCTATGGCGATGGCCATGCCTCCGAACGCATAGCTGATATCCTAGCGAAGCATTTGTCGTAAATAGACCGCCGACAAAGGCAGCTATGAGCTTTGAGCTGTGAGCTATGAGCTAAAACCAACGTTTGGATGCGCCCGGCTGAAGTCCGACCACTTCTAGTGCCTTGGTACCTTAAGGTATGCCGAAGGCATACAGGTTAAAGCACCAACCTCCACCGCGAACAGCGCCACCAATACACGCGCGGTATTTGGCTCAAGGCCCATAGCTCAGAGCTCACAGCTAGAAGCACCTGCGTTGATCAAGCGAGATGTAAGGCGCAT
>JAMCWL010000057.1 GCA_023481285.1 Actinomycetota bacterium
CGTCGGATTGATTTTGCGTCATGAACCGCCGTGTACGGAACCGTACGCACGGTGGTGTGGGAGGACGGGGGATGCGAATCCCCCTCCTACCCGATCAATCGCCAGCCTAATAGGGCATGATCCAGTTTGCGGCCCCGTTGTTCCAGAGGGGGGTGGAGTAGACCATGACCGGATTGGTAAGCGCGGACCCATTTGACATGAACAGCCAGACTCCGGTTGTACTGTTGCCGTAGTCATAGACGATCGCCGCGTCCCCTTTGCCATCCCCATTGAAGTCGCCCGGAGAAAAAGTCGACCTTGTCGTGTCCCAGAGCGAGGAAGAGAAGACCATGGTCGGATAGTTTAAAGAGGTTCCGGTGGAGGTAAAGACGAACCCGCCGGTATTAGTTCCCCCATAGTTATAAAAGCCGATGACGTCTTCTTTGCCATCGACATTTACATCGCCGGCCAGGAACTGTGTTCTCGTCCACGCCCAGAAGTTGGAGATGAAAGCCAGTTGGGGATAGTTCATGGTCCCGTCGGTGTTCGTCGTGAAGATCAACAGGCCCATCGTCGTTCCACCATAGTTGTAAGCGGCTACCACTTTGGATTTCCCGCCATCTTTAAGGGCTAAAAGCGTCGTTTTCGACCAGTCCCAGTTTGGGGACGAGAAGACCATACTCGGGTATTTGAACGTCCCATCAGTGTTTGTATCGAAGAACAAAACTCCCGTATTTGTCCCGCCGTAATTGTAAAAAGCGATGAGTTCGTCTCTCCCGTCGCCGTCAAAGTCTCCCGCGACCAGTTGGGTCATGGTCGAAGCCCAATTCGACGAGGAAAAGCTCTGGACCGGCTGGGCGTAAGAGGTACCCGTCGATCTCCAGAACAAGAATGTACTATTCGTGCCGCCGGAATTTTGAAGGGAGACGAAGTCCCCCATGCCGTCACCGTTGAAATCGCCCGCAACCGTTGTGCCGACGTTTGTGCTGGCGCCCGTCCACCAGATACTGGGGGCGAAGGTTAGGCCCACGGAGTTGGCGGTCGTCGTGGTCGTTTGAAACTCCCAGGCTGATGTGCTCCCCCCTCCATAATTATAGAGGGTTATTGCATCGGACTTTCCGTCGCCGTTCGCGTCGTTTACCGCAGCCATAGATCGGCTGGCTGGCATCAGGGTTGCGCCGACAAGCGTTGAGAAAAACAAGAGCAAACAGAGTAAGCTTGAAAGAAGCCAAAAGCACCCCCTTCTAGGTAGAGTGGCAAGAATAAAGCCCTTTCTGTAAAGCATAGATACTCCTTTTGTCGAAAGTCTATAAACCGCTGTAAGTGCTTTTCTTACACTCGGTCGTATAGCTGTTTTACGCTTTTTCTAACATCTGGGCATCTTAACGATACCGGACGGTATGTATTTAAGGGTTATTCTTACCCTCATACGGTTTTATTAAACGTAAGGGCAGTGTTTTTAAGTCATAGCTTTGTCTTTGCGAGGCACTAATGCTTCCGGCGGTATAAGGGATGAAAGCAAGTATCTCAAACCAGCACTAAATTAGTGCGCAGGTCTTCCGGCGTGCAATGTTTCCTGAAGTCAGTTGTCATTACTCTGGGTGCAAAAACTAAGGTTGTAGCCTTTGCTTTTTCCCCTGGGTATAATTAAAAAGATTGTTTGATAGGCGGGCCAGCTCCGAGGCGCGTCAACTGTAGGGCACGCCGGCAGCGCGCCCGAAGCCGAAGACGGCGCGCCTTCCCCGGCCACAATCACGGCCACGCTCGTTGCTACCTAGGAGTGCAGTATGGCGAAAGGTCGTTGGCTCGCGGTTGCGGGATGGATGCTCGTTATCCTTTACCTTTCAACCAAGCGAGTGACGGTCGATTACGCGTCGACTCTTCCGGGTCTCGTCCACTTTATTGAATACGGTATACTCGCGGTATTGGTACGAGTAGCGCTTGCCCCTGTGAGTGGAGTAGGCTCTCTCGTCTTGGATGTACTCACCTTTCTTTGGGCTTCAGGTTATGGAGCGCTGGTGGAGGTGGCGCAGTTCTACATCCCGACAAGGACCGCCGACGTCAACGACGCGCTGATAAACGCCATGGGCGCGTTGGTGGCGGTGGTGGGAATGAGGCTTGCTATGAAGATAAAGCAGAAGCCCGGTTAGATGGAGGGCGTTTTGAAAGTAGTCGGTATCACCGGGCAAATCGGGGCGGGCAAGAGCAGCGTCGCTAAATTGCTGGCGACCTTGGGGGCACGGGTTTTGGATGCCGACTCGATCGCCCGGAACCTGCTTGAGCCCGAGACGGAAGCCTATTATGAGGTTGTAGACTTCTTTGGAGAAGAAGTCGTTCTCGAGGATGGCCGGATCGATCGGAGGAAGCTAGCCTCGATCGTCTTTGACGACCAACGAAAGCTCAAGGCCTTAAACGAAATCATTCACCCGCGGGTCGTCGACGAGATAAAAGATTGCCTCCGCTACATTGGAGAGCTTGGCGAAGGTGTCGATCTTGTAGCGATCGACGTGCCGATTCTTTTTGGGTCGGGCGTGGAAAAGCTCGTCGCAAAGGTAGTGGTTGTGCTGGCCGACGAGAGGGACCGGCTCGAGCGTCTTAAGGCCCAGGGCTATACGGAAAGCGAAGTCGGGCTGAGGGCGGCCGCCCAGCTTACACAGGAAGAGCTCTCATTGAGAGCCGACTATGTCATCGAAAACAGCGGGACGCTCGCCGAGCTCAAAGAGAAAGTTATGGAGTTATGGAGAGCGCTGAAAGAGGATGACTAGGTGAAGCTCATCTTGAGACTGCTCATCCTGATAGTCCTCGCAATTCTTGCGTTGGCCCTGTATCCGGCGGCCAAGAGAGGTGTGGAGAGACTTTTTTATCCTCTTGAGCACTCCGAACTGATTAAAAAAGCATCGGTTGAACATAGCCTCGATCCCTACCTAATCTCGGCGGTCATTTTCGAAGAGAGCAAGTTCGACCCCGCCATCCGTTCGAAGGCTGGAGCCGTCGGCCTTATGCAGATCATGCCGGAGACCGGCCGGTGGGTCGCCGCCAGGCAAGGTAGGCTATTCAGGGAAGAGGACCTGCTGAAACCCGGCGTCAACATCGATATGGGATCGTGGTATCTCCGATATCTCAAGGCCAAGTACAATGATGAGGATTTGGCGGTCGCCGCCTACAATGGCGGGATGGAAAATGTCGATAAGTGGATGTCGGCCGGTCAGACGCCGGAGACGACCGTTGAGAGGATACCATTTAAGGAGACGCGAGAATTCGTAGCCAGGGTCAAAAAAAGCCGTGCCAAGTATCGCGAGCTCTATGAGAATGAGCTCAAATAGCGCGCCCGTCGAGCGCTCACCGCGGTACCTGGTACGGCGCACTTTCTCTACCAGCACTTTTAGTTATGAAAAGGACATTTGTCTATCGAGATAAGTTCAGCTTCGTTGTTCGCTCTTTTCTGGCAGCGACACGCCCTACGCTCTTCGCAGGCGGTCGCTTAGTTCATCCATGCGGGCGAGCTCGGTTCGCAGCTCAAATACCTCGTCTCTCAGCAGGGCGGCCTGCTCGAAGTTGAGCTGTTCAGCGGCGCTCCTCATCTCCTCTTCCAATGCTCTGATCAGGTGATCGAGCTCTCCCCGAGGAACTTTCTTGACGCTGGTCTTGTCTCGCGTGCGAGTACGGTAGAGGGTCGGGTTCTCGGCGACCGCGAGCTCGATTATGTCGGTTACGGCCTTGCGGATGGTCTCCGGCTCGATGCCGCACTTCTTGTTGTAGTCCATCTGGAGCTTGCGCCGGCGGTTGGTCTCGGAGATCGCTCGATTCATCGAATCGGTAACGCTATCCGCGTACATGATGACCTGGCCCGAGACGTTTCTAGCCGCGCGGCCGATCGTCTGTATCAAAGACCTCTCGGACCTCAGGAAGCCCTCTTTATCGGCGTCGAGGATGGCGACGAGCGTCACCTCAGGGAGGTCGAGGCCCTCTCGCAGCAGGTTGATCCCGACGAGGACGTCGAACTCACCCTTCCTGAGGTCGGTCAGTATCTTGATGCGCTCCAGCGTGTCGATGTCCGAGTGGAGGTAGCGGACTTTCACCCCCATCTCGAAGAGGTAGTCCGTCAGGTCCTCGGCCATCTTTTTGGTCAGGGTCGTGACCAGCACTCTCTCAGAGCGCTCGACACGGTCGCGTATCTCGTTCAACAGGTCGTCGATCTGCCCCCGGGTCGGCCGGACGAGGACCTCGGGGTCGATGAGGCCGGTCGGGCGGACGATCTGCTCGACCACCTGCTTGGACACTTTCTCCTCAAACGGTCCGGGGGTCGCGCTCACGAAGACGACCTGGCCGACCTTCTGGAGGAACTCCTCGAACCTGAGGGGCCGGTTGTCTAGGGCGGAGGGAAGGCGGAAGCCATGCTCTACCAGGGTTTCCTTGCGGCTTCTGTCCCCGTTGAACATGCCGTTGAGCTGGGGCACACCGATATGACTCTCGTCGACGAAGACCAGGAGGTCCTCGGGAAAGAAGTCGAGCAGCGTGTATGGCGGCTCGCCCGGCGCCCGGTTTGTAAAGTGCCTCGAGTAGTTCTCGATGCCATTGCAGTAGCCGACCTGCTCGAGCATCTCCAGGTCGTACTTGGTCCGCATCTCAAGTCGCTGGGCCTCCAGTAGCTTTTCTTCCTTGCGCAGTACCTCAAGGCGCTCGGCCAGCTCGTCCTCGATCGTGCCGATGGCTCTCCGAAGCTTCTCATCCACCGTCACAAAGTGAGTGGCCGGATAGATCGGCATCTGCTCGTAGGTGGCCAGGAGCTCGCCGGTCAGGGGGTCGATTCGCATGATCTTCTCAACGGTGTCACCGAAGAACTCTATTCTAAGGGCCGTCTCATCGTAGGCCGGGAAGACCTCCAGGACGTCGCCCCTCACCCGGAAAGTGCCCCGGGTGAAGCTGATGTCGTTCCTCTGGTACTTGATGTCGACGAGCTTGCGCAGGGTCGCGTCTCTGTCGTAATTCTCGCCGACCTTGAAGAGGACGACCCGCTCAAGGTAATCCTCGGGTGAACCGAGGCCGTATATGCAGGAGACGGAGGCGACAACGATCACGTCCTTCCTGGACAGGAGGGACATGGTCGTGGCGTGCCTGAGCTTGTCGATCTCCTCGTTTATCGAGGAGTCCTTCTCAATGTAAGTGTCGGTATGGGGGATGTACGCCTCCGGCTGGTAGTAGTCATAGTAGGAGACGAAGTACTCGACGGCATTGTCCGGGAAGAAGGACTTGAACTCGCTGGCCAGTTGGGCTGCGAGCGTCTTGTTCGGGGCGATGACGAGGGTGGGCTTCTGCACCTCCTCGACGACCTTCGCCATCGTAAAGGTCTTGCCCGAACCGGTCACTCCCAGAAGCGTCTGGTAATCTAGATTTGACTGCACGCCTTCCACGAGCTGGGATACCGCTTTCGGCTGGTCTCCACGGGGCTCGTAAGGGGCTTTGACTTCGAAGTTCGCCATGCTTTGAATAGTACGATATTTCAGCGATGATGTCAGACACAGCAGGGAACCTGATCCGTCGACCACTTCTAGTACCTTAGTACCCAAGAGACTAGACGGTCGGCGCCGTCAGGCGCCCTTACCTAGCTTTCGCCGTATCGCCTTTGGTATCTCGACCCAGCCGGTCGCGAGGATTGAAATTCCAAGGACGATCAGCCAGCTCCGAGGTTCAAACGCGGCGGTGTGGAAGAGCGCCTGGAGGAAGGGGACGTAGACGACGCCGATCAGGATGGCGAAGATAAGGCCGGCCGCCAGAGGGAAATAGCGGTTGCTTGATAGCTTCAACTCGAAGATGGAGCGCCTCTCCGATCGGACGCTGACCGCAAGGAGAAGCTGCGAGAGGATGAGGGTCGAGAGCGAGAGCGTCCGTGCGACGTCGACGTCGGTTCCTCTGGAGAGCGACCAAATGTAGACGCCCAGGGCGGCAAGGAGTATCGTCGCTCCCTGGGCGAGAACCGACCCACCGAGCCGCCAATCGATCAGCCGCTGGCCCGGGCGGCGGGGCGGGCGGGTCATAAGATTCGGCTCGGCCGGTTCACCCTCAAAAACGACGGATGACATGGGGTCGAGGATCAACTCCATCAGGATGATGCTTGCCGGAAGTAGGGGAGAGACGTAGCCGAGAAAGGTGGCTGCGAGAGGGATACCGAGGAGCGCCACGTGAAGCCCGACGACATAGCGTGTCGCCTTTCTCAAGTTGTCGTAGATCGTTCGCCCGTCTCTGACGGCGCTGACGATAGAGGCGAAGTTGTCGTCGACGAGCACCATGCTGGCGGCCTCTCGGGCGACGTCCGTTCCCCGTTCTCCCATGGCGACCCCGATATCGGCTTTCTTTAGTGCCGGCGCATCGTTGACACCATCTCCCGTCATGGCGACGACCTCGCGGTTATCGAGCAAAGCCTCTACAATCCGGAGCTTGTGCTGGGGAGAGACTCTCGCGTAGACGGTCACCTCACGGACCGCACGCTTCAGCTCGCCCGCGTCCATCGAATCGATTTCTCGGCCGGTCAGAGCGCGCCCGTCGGAGTTGACGCCGATCGCGCGCGCCACGGTCAGAGCCGTCGTGACCTGGTCGCCTGTGATCATGGCGACCCTTATTCCGGCCCTTCTGCACTCATCAACGGCGCCCTTCACCTCCGGCCGCAGCGGGTCTTCGATGCCGACGAGGCCCACCAGGGTCAGATTCTCATCCGGGGGCTCACCTGCATCCGGCCGCCCATATGCGAGGGCGAGGACTCTCAAGCCCGAACCGGCGAGCCTTCTGTTTGCTTCGGCAGCCGCCATCCGGAAATCATCGTCAAATGGTTTCTCGCCGTCCTTTGCGAGGACGCGACGGCTGCGCTCGAACAGAACTTCCGGGGCACCTTTTATGTACGATTCAAGCTCACCCTGACGTTCCCACGTTTTTACCATGCACTTTCTCGAGCTGTCGAAGGGGATCTCGTCAACGACGTGACCATCTTGAGTAATAACTTCAGCACTCACATCTTTGGCCCGTGCGCCGATTAGAAGGGCTACTTCGGTCGGATCGCCGATCGGTTCGGCGTCTTTATCTTCCGGGAAGCGGGCGTCGCTGGCGCGGACGGCGATCTCCAACAGGCGGCCGATGACCGGGTCCGACGCTTCAACTTCCGCAAAGGGCCGCGCTTCGCCGTCCACCCAAGCCTGCGCGACCGCCATTTTACCCGTTGTCATAGTGCCGGTCTTGTCGGAGCAAATGATGGTTACCTCGCCGAGCGTTTCGACGCCCATCATCCTTTTAACCAGGGCGTTTCGCTGCGACATTCGCCGCACGCCCAGGCCCAGGAAGACCGTCAGAATGAAGGGCAATTCCTCGGGTATGGCTGCCATCGCCATGCCGATGGCGATGAGGATCTGGTCGAGAAGGGGGCGGGCCTGCATAACGCCGACCACAATGACAAGCGCACTGATCGCCAAGCCGGCCGCACCAAAAACGGTCGTCATCCTGCCGATCTCGCGCTGGAGCGGAGTCGGCCTCTCCGCCACACCCCGCATGAGGGTGGCGACCTTACCCAGCTCCGTCTTCATTCCCGTCCGGGCGACAAGCGCCGTCCCCGTACCGTTGACGACCATCGTTCCCGAGTAAGCCATGTTGGAGCGGTCGGAGATGGGAGTATCCGGAGCCAATCCGTCACCCGGACCTTTGGACACTGGTAGCGACTCGCCCGTCAGGATGGACTCATCGAGAGTAAGTTGATTTGCCGAGATGATTCGCGAGTCCGCCGGTATCAAGCGTCCGGTTTCAATGAGAAGCAGGTCACCGGGGACGACGTCTTCCGCCTGGATCTCATGCGCCTGACCGTGGCGTAAGACGACGGCCGTCGGCGCCGAGAGCCGCTTCAAGGAAGCAACCGCCTTCTCCATCCGGCCCTCCTGGATGAATTGTATCGTTATGAGGGGAACGATCATAAAAGCGAGGAATGTCGCGTCGCGGCCTTCACCGAGGAGGGCGTAGACGATTGAGCCGGCGATGATAAGGAGGAAGAACGGTTGGGTCACGATTGCCCAGAGCCGCTCGGGCCAGCGTCTTACTTTCTCTTCGACGATGGCGTTGGGACCGTGAATCTTCAGCCGTTCCGCGGATTCTTCCTCGGATAAACCGGATTTAGGGTTTGTCTGAAGTCGCTCGACAACTTGTTTATTTGAGAGCACATGCCACTCTTTTTCCATCGTTCTCATCGTCGTAGTCAATCTCCGTTTTCGGCAAAAAAAACTGCGGGACTCGATCGAGTCCCGCAGTTTATACTGCTGCTAGACGCCCAGCTAGCCGCCGCGCGGCCGCCTGCTCTCATGCGAAATTTTACCCGAAGAAAGTCTTTCGGTCAAAACATATTCTAATTGGATTAAATCTTGTCCGGCTTCATGGCTGAGGTGGCGGTCTTCGACGGCTTCTCGGCTTTCCAGATCGGATGAAGCTTCTGGGCGTCGAAGGAGCGGCCCTCATCGTTTTCCCAGACGCCGGGTCCGGGCTTGATTTCGCGACCTTCGCTAAACGGTGGGATTGGAATTATCTTACCCGGTAGAGCGCTCTTCAGGGTATTGCCATTCGCGTAATAAGCATCTGTCGCTTTGACGATACCACTTTCGGTCGTATCCGAGTCCCTGTTAGCGAGAGGCCGGCTGAAGGCTGCGGTCATACCCGTCGCGCTAAAAAGAACGGCCGGGATGATCAGTGCTATAGTGAATAATCTGCTTTTTCGTCCCATAATTCCTCCAATATAGTGTGCTTTGGTAATTTCGCTGATGCAACCGTGGGATGTCGAGTCCCGGTGCGCCGATCGAGTTTGACACTCACAATATACGACAGATTCTTCTACTTTCTAACAATCAAGCTGTCTGCAGGAGAGAGTGGCCCGGCAAGAGCGTAAAGCCTTCTCGCCGGTAGACCATCGAACTTAAATAATAGTCGCTTAAGTTGCCGTCGGCGAGGATTGCGTCGCCCGGAATGAGGAATAATACCTTGAACTGTGCGGGACGCAGTGAGTGCTTTGAAGAATAACCTATTCAGGAGGGATATAGAATGCCCGGTATCGAGATGGTGAAAAACAACCCTAAGTCACGGCCCGATGTTCCGAATACGATCTGGCGTTGGAAAAACCGCGATTACTCATATACTCTGGCTAGGGCGATTGGGGAGTCGGCTTTCGGTGGAGGAGACTTAACCGAGATCGAGTTGGCCCTTAAAGGCATCAGGGTCGGCAATCCGGAAAGCTGGTATCAGAATTGGGACGATATGGCCGATAATGTCGAGGAAATCGCTCACAACGCCGAGCAAAACGGCGACCTGGTAACGTCCCGGGATGCGTACCTGAGGGCCTGCACCTACTACCGACTAGCCGACCACTATCTTTATCCCGACGATCCGCGCCGCCTCGAGATGAACAACCCGTTCAGTAGAAGCGTGGTCTGCTTTGAACGCGCGAGCAAGAATTTCTGGCATGGCGTGGAGAAAGTCCAGATCGGCATCGAAGGCGGGTCACTACCGGCCTACCTGTTTACTCCCAGAGCGCCCGGTCGGTCGCCTGCCCTGATCTTCCTGAACGACTTCGATACGACCAAGGAAGAGCAGTACTTTGCTCTCGGTCGAGCGGCGGTCGAGCGAGGCATCTCTTGTCTCTGCATCGATGCGCCGGGACAGGGGGAGGCGCTGCGGACACGGGGGATGAAGTTCACTCTGGCATCCGAAACCTTCTTGCCGGCGATCGTCAATTTCTTGAGGCAGCGGTCGGAGATTGAATCGGACAAGATAGGCCTCATCGGATGGGGCTTGGGCGGGTATATGGCCGCCAGGGCGGCGGCGTACGAGAAGAGGCTCAGCTTTTGCTTTGTTTGGAGCGCGCTCGTCGATGTCGAGAGCGTCTTTGATAGCCTGTACCGGCTCCTCTCCAGGGAATCTCTAGTCAACACTCTATTCGCTATGGGCTTCTCCGATATGCGTGAGGGAAAGGAAAGGCTTAAAGGCTTGCGCCTCAACGAAGACATCGTCAGGCAGATACGTTGCCCCGTCTTCATCCTGCACGGCCGGGACGACAATCTTCTCGGGGTCGAGCAGGCGGAAGCCCTTTATAATATGGTGGACGCCCAGAAAAACATGGTCATCGTGGAGCCGGCGTGGGGGATAGGCGGCATACTTCACAACCAGGTCGACAACTTGCACGTAGCACACCAGGTCATCTTCCCGAAGGTGATGAAAGAGTTCGGGATGGGCGTCATCAAGGAGCGCATGGCCGCATAAGGACGTTTGGTGATCTGTGACACGGCAAGGGGACGCTCCGTGGTTAGGATAAATCAGGATGATGCGCTTGTCATCGTGGACCCGCAAAATGATTTCATGCCCGGGGGCGCGCTGGCTGTTCCGGGCGGAGACGAGATTTTTCCGATATTGAGCCCCCTTATTCGCAGCTTTCCGCTGGTCGTCGCGTCCCAGGATTGGCATCCAGCGAACCACATCTCATTCAAGGAACAGGGCGGTCCCTGGCCTCCCCACTGCGTTCAACGAACAAAGGGGGCCGAGTTCCATCCGGACCTGGATCAATCACGATTGTCAATCATCGTGAGGAAAGGCTTCGATGCCCGGCATGAGCAGTACTCCTGCTTTGACGAGACTTCCAAACTGTCGGGGATGCTAAAAGGAAGAGGGGTGTCCCGCATTTTCGTCGTCGGCGTTGCGACTGACTACTGTGTGCGCTACTCAGTCCATGGCGCGCTCGAAGGCGGTCTCGGGGTCTTTGTCTTGACCGATGCCGTCCGGGGCGTCGACGTCAAACCTGGCGACAGCGAACGAGCTCTGGCGGAGATGAAAGCCGCAGGCGCTGTCTTAATAACCTCGTCCGAGCTGGCATTTCTATAGATAGTATTCGCAAGTATCTTTTCATCTGTGCTTTATCTGTCCGGCGGGGGTTTTCGTCGTCTAAAGCCCACTTCAATGGGTTGTTCGAAATGTACTCACGTAGGGCGTAGAGTTCTTCTTCGGTGCCGATAATGTGCTCATAACTGTAGGACACCGCGCGACTCCAGC
>JAMCWL010000100.1 GCA_023481285.1 Actinomycetota bacterium
CGCGCTTGGAAGATACAATCAGCCGATCTCCCCGCCACACGGGGTGACCGCCGAATTGAGGGCCATGTTCTGGGCTTTAAATGGCGCCGTCTTCAATCCTGATCGAGCGAGTAAGCGGCAGAGCCCTGCGACAAGCACGCTCTTCCCGACTCCGGAGCCGGTGCCTTGGATCATTATCGACTTAGCGCAATGTAGCTCTTCGTTCATCTGCATTTACATCGGCATGCTTACCATTGCCATGACCCACGGGCGGTTCGCGAACCGCCCCTACTTTATCCTCAACGGTATCCCCGCAACCATGAGAAGAACTTCGTCGGCGACCTCAGCGATCGTCTGATTGTATCTTCCAAGCGCGTCCCGATAAGCGCGCGCCAGTTCGTTCTCGGGAACGATTCCGAGTCCTACTTCGTTGGAGATGATGATCGCGGTGGCTCCGCATTCCTTTACTATCTCGGCGAGCGCCTCAGCGTCCGCAGATACATCGTCGAGGCAGAGACCACTACATAGCAGGTTCGAGACGTGAACGGTAAGGCAGTCGACGACCGCGGCGCCCCCTGCGACCGCCTCCCTCTCTATCGAGCCGGGCAGGTCCTTCTCCACCTCGACCGTCCGCCATCCAGGCGGCCGCCCATCGCGATGACGCTTGATACGCTCTGCCATTTCCTCGTCCCCCGCAGAGGCGGTCGCGAAGTAGATCACCGGCGAGAAGGCGGCTGCCAGCTTATCCGCAAAAGCGCTCTTCCCACTGCGAGCCCCTCCAAGTATAAAGATGACTCTGCTCATGAAGCGCCCCCGGGAGATTGCCCATTACCTGAACCGTTCACTCCCAGAGGCAACACGGTTACGTGCGGACGCCCGGTCGCCGGGTGCTCATCGACCAGAACGTCAGCCCCGAATATCTCTTTAATTTTTAAAGGGGTTAGCGTCTCCTCGACGACCCCGGCATCTATCAACCTGCCCTCTTTGACGAGCGCTATCACATCCGCATAGTAAGCGGCAAGATTGAGATCGTGAAGGACGGCGACGACGGTCAACCCTTCATAATTCAGCCGCTTGAAAAGGTTCATCAGATCCAGCTGGTGGCTAAGATCGAGATGGAGCGTCGGCTCGTCCAGCAGAAGGGCTTTTGGCTCTTGGGCTAGAGCTTGGGCTATGATCACTCGCTGCTTTTCGCCGCCTGAAAGCTCGGTCACCGGGCGATCCTTAAAGCACCAGACGTTCGTGCGCTCCATCGCGTCCCTGGCAACCTCCATGTCTCGAGCGCTCTCGAATTCGAATCGGCCGAGATGGGGCGTCCTCCCCATTAAAACCACTTCGAGCGCCGTGAAGGCGAAGGCGTGGGACGCCTCCTGAGGCACTACGGCCATGAGCCTGGCAAGCTCTCGCCTACTAAACCTCACGACGTCTTTGCCGTTCAAGAAGATAGCTCCTCCTAAAGGCGTTATCACCCTGGTCAACGCCTTCAGGAGCGTCGTTTTGCCGCTACCGTTCGGACCCACGATCGCCGTAAACAGGCCCTTTTTGAAGGCGACGCTAATGGCATCGAGCGCTCGCCGATCGCCGTAATCGCAAGATAGCCTTTCCACTTCGAGGGTCAAGCCGTCAACCATCATGCCAAAGACCTCTTACCGCTTCTAAGCAGATAAATGAAGAATGGCGCCCCGAAGAGCGCTGTGACTATGCCCACGGGGAGTTCCTGAGGGACCAGTATCAACCTCGCTAGCGTATCGGCGAAGACCAGGAAGAGCGCCCCCGCCAACGCCGAACACGGCATCAGCAATCTGTGATCGGGACCGATAATCAAGCGCACCACGTGCGGGATGATGAGCCCCACGAAACCGATAAGTCCGGAGACGGAAACCGCGGCCCCCGCAAGCATTGCTGAGGCAGCTATGAGGATCCTTTTTGTATTCTCCACGTCGATCCCTAGCTGGTACGCCTTCTCGTCGCCAAGCGAGACTGCGTTGAGGTCCCTCGCATAAGCCATAGCCAGCGGGAAACCCGCCGCCATAAAAGGCAGAACCATCAGGACGTGGTTCCAATTGCGCGCCGAAAGCCCGCCCATCAACCAGAATATGAGGTTGTTAAGATCGGTACTTTTAAGCGCCATCATCAGCGATATGACGGCCGACATGAAAGAGCTGATCGCTACGCCGGATAAT
Source organism: Actinomycetota bacterium (assembly GCA_023481285.1). Lineage (GTDB taxonomy): Bacteria > Actinomycetota > Aquicultoria > Aquicultorales > JAMCWL01 > JAMCWL01. The sequence goes on from JAMCWL010000100.1 coordinate 2,163, forward strand.
ATTAACGTCGATATCGGCACTCGGCTCCCGACCCTTGCGATCCTGTAGACGAGAAAGGTGGTCGCGAAGGCGCCCGCTATCGCCGCCCCGGGGACGCCGAAGAACCTGAAGTATCCGGCGGCGCCTCCGAAGAGGATGACGATGGATGCGCCCAATGCGCCACCGAAGGAGACACCGACGACATAAGGCTCGGCCATCGGGTTCTTAAAGAGCCCCTGGAGTATGACGCCCGCCAGGGCCAGCGAGGCACCTACCAGCGCCCCTAGCACCACTCTCGGGAGCCTCACCTGCCAAAAGATGAAGGCATCGGTCGAAGCTTCGGCCGGCGGAGCTTCAGTTAAAAACCTTATGACCGATCTTATGGGGATGTTGACCGCGCCGAAGGCGCTCGCGATCGTCAACCCGGCTAGAAGAGCGACCGCCAGAAGCAGGATCGGTGCGTATCTCCTTCTCCTCGACGCCACCGCATATTCGATCTCTCGCACGTGCTCACCGGCTTTCATTTACCGGGCGCTCGGTCACTTCTTGACCGAGCGCCCAACATATCCCCATTACTTCCCTTGGATCGCTTCCGCGACCTTCTCCAGACCATCGATCAACCTCGGACCGTATCTGTTCATGATGTTCTCGTCGAAGACGAAGACCTTGCCGTTCTTGATGGCGGATATCCTCTCCCAGCCCGGGCGCTTGCCGATATCGCCGGGCGAAGCCATCGAACCCGTTGAGGCTACGTATATCTCCGGGTCGTCTTGGATCAGAGTCTCCAAGCTATACTGGGGGAAGTCCTTATCCAAATTCCCGGCGACGTTTATGCCTCCCGCCGTCACAATCATGTCGTTTACGACCGTCGGCCCGCCCGCGGTCATCAGCGGCTGGCTATATACCTCGTAAAAGACCTTTGGCTTGAGCTTGAGTTTGGCGCCCTTCTCCTTAACCGCATCGACTCTTTTCCGAAGACCGGCTACAACCCTCGAGGCTTTCTCTTCGGAGCCGGTTGCCTTGCCGATGCTCTCGATAGCATCGAGAATTCCCTGTATGCTCTTGGGGTTGACAACAAAAACCTTGATTCCGGCATCCTCCAGTCGCTTAACTACTGGACCCTGGACGCCCGCCGCCGCGAAGACTATATCTGGTTTCACGGCGATGATCTTTTCGACGTTTGGATTGGCAAAGTCGCCGACCTTCTCCTTCTTCTTCGCCTCAGGCGGGTAGTCGCAGTAGGTGCTGACGCCCACCACCTTATCGCCCACTCCGATTGCGAAGAGAATCTCCGTGTTTGCCGGGGCGAGGGAGACCACGCGCTCGGGCGCTTTCTTGATCTCTACAGAGCGGCCGGCGTCGTCCTTAACGGTCATAGGGAACTCGCCCTGCTCCGCCCGGACCTTCTGGGCCTCTTTGGACTTGCTCGCCTTCTGCAAGCAACCAGCGGCTACGAAAACGGCCGCCATGACCACCACGAGCGCCAACAGCTTGGCGAGTAATCCGAACTTGTTTCTAAGCGCTTGCTTCATTAACGATATCCTCCTGGTTTAGGTAAGCGAATCCTACATGAGCAGTGAATCAAGCGGCTACTTGATCAATCAAATGTTGAGATAGCTCGATCGCTCGTCGGGAACTAAAAAAGCCCCGACCTCGGGGCTCAGAGCTTTTTCACGGCTATCACCTCAATCCTCGAAGGCCTATCCTCCCAGGCAGGTCTCCTGACTCCCGGCTCCAGCGCCGTCCCTCGTCTTCCCGGTCCGTAGGGGCACACGATCACGTGCCCACTTATCCACCAGTGGCTTAGGGCTTGTCCATAAATAAACCAAGCCATTCTGGTATCACAAGACCAGGATTCTGCAGGACGGCTCGCCGGTTACAGTGGCGGGCCCGTGCCGGATTCTCACCGGCTTCCCTATTCTCCCGCGAGACCTTGACTTAGGGCTTGCCAAGTAAAACAAGCCTTTATCAAGACCTCAACAGGCACCTGGGTTCTTATTAACTTTCATACCCATTATATTAGTCGCTTAAAGCCCAAGCAAGAAGAATCTGGCTTTCAGGTACGGCACTGATCGGCCTTGCTCAATCACAACCAGGGGTCCATGCGGCGAGGATTCTAAAAAAGCGCTGACATTATCTGGGATATTGGATATAATTTATCACAAGGTCACAAAGTCGACGGAATGGGGTGGTGAGCATGGCCGGGTATGAGTACAGGAGCAAGCGCACGTGGGCCGAATGGCTCAGACTGGGGATCGAAGTGCTTTTCGCAACCATTATCTTTGCAGTCTGGATCTGGATGGCGCTCGCCGCGACCGCGGCCATCCTCACGACGATCTTTATCATCCTGGGGATCGGAACAGCCGTTGTGGCTGCTCGCCTCAGCTATCTTGAGGGTCTCGGCGCCCGATATCGACTTACCGAGAAAGCTTTGGAAATCAGGGCGCCGTGGTTTATGGAAGATTTCGAGGTCGGCTTTGACGACGTTGGTTCAGTGAGAGCGCTCGATACCTATTGGACCTGGCCGAACGTCAACTTCATGCAAGACCTCGACATCCCAAATGACAAGCCTCATATCTACATCGGCTGGCCCTCACGAGAGGGGCTCGTGGAGATTCAACTTACGAGCGAAAAAACCGCCAAGTACAAGCTGCCCGAGGATTTCGACTTCCGTGATATCATCCAGGCGGTGCCCTGGAGTTTGCGACGGAGGTTCGCTCGCTTTAATAGAATCATTTTGAGCGTGGATGAACGCGATTCTTTTATCAGAGCCCTTGAGGATAGAGCGAGAGCGAGCACCAAATGTCGTGCTAGCGACACCCCCGAGATTGCACCAACAACGGCGTAGGCGCCTTCACCATGAATAACGGAGAGCCGTTTTAACTCTTAAGCTCGCAAACGGCTCCACAGACGATGCTCAGCAAGACCGCACATTACGCATTGCACAGGTTATCTTTCGGCTACCTTTTTGCTTCCTTTAGTAGACCTTTGACCTCTTTTTCATTGAGCGCACGCCATTTGCCACGGGGTAAATCTCCTAGCTCAAGCGGACCATAGGAGATACGCTCCAGGCGTTCTACCGGGTGGCCGATTGATGACAACATCCTTCTCACCTGGCGCTTTCTCCCCTCCCTGATCGACAATTTGACATCCGTCGAGCTTGCGTTAACCCTGACGACTTCCGCCTTTGCAGGCACCGTCGGACCGTCCTCCAGAAGAACGCCGTGGCGCAGAGCGCTCAGATCGCCGTCGGTCAGCCGACCCCGGGCGACCGCCACGTAAGTCTTCCAGATCTCATGGCGCGGATGCATGAGAAGGTTTGCGAAATCGCCATCATTTGTAAGTATCAGCAGGCCTTCGGTATCCATGTCGAGCCTCCCAACCGGAAAGAGCCGCTCCTTGATCTCCCCGACCAGGCTGAGAATGGTCGGACGGCCCAGCTCGTCTTTCGCGGTACTCACGTAACCCGAGGGCTTATTGAGCATGACATAGACCTTTTGGACGGACGGCTCGACGCAGACGCCATCGACTTCGACGATGTCCAGCTCGGGGTCGACCTTGGCTCCCATCTCCGTCACTACCGCCCCGTTCACCCTCACCCGGCCGGCTGAAATTAGCTCCTCCGACTTCCGCCGTGAAGCTACGCCCGCTGAGGCCAGGAATTTCTGCAGTCGCGCACCTTTCGGTCCATCTTCTCCACTCATATGCCCTTCCAGCGGACTGTAGGTCACACCGGTGGCGTGCCCTTTTGAGGAAACGATATCACTAAAAACGGTCTCCTCCAAATCAGCCGTCGGTGATAGAAGAGGCTCACTTTGCATACGCCAGCTTCGCCTGGTCTCCGGTCTCCGGTTTCCAGCCTCCACTCTCCGCATACCGCCGGCTCTGCCTAGTTTACACTCTCTAGTTTCTGCTCTCTAGTTAGCGGGTATAGCGAAACCGGTTACAAGATCGTCTCTCTTCATCCGAAAGGGGTTCAAATGAAAAGCGGTGCGTACCACCGGCTATTCGCGACCCTATTGGCTTTACTTTTCATACCCGTGATCCTCACAGGGTGCGGCTCCGTCGCTAACCAAAAGACCGGTCTATTTGCTAAAGCCGATACCTCAAACGTCGCCGTTAGCGTCGCCGATAAGGTCTCTTCATCGGTCGTCGCCGTAATCACCAGGGGCAAATCAGAGAAAGAACCTTCGCACGGCGGTATGGAGGAATCGCTAGGCTCTGGGATCGTTTTCAGACCGGACGGCTTTATCATCACAAACGCCCATGTGATCACCGACCCGGATAATACTTTCGTTGGTTTTTCGGACGGCACTGAGCTTAAAGCCAAGGTTATCGGCACCGACACGTTCTCCGACATCGCCATTATCAAGGTGGACAAAAAAAATCTCCCCGTCCCGACATACGGCGAAAGCAAGAGCGTAAAAGCGGGGCAGACAGCCATCGCCATCGGAAATCCGTTCGGCTTTGAAAACACCGTCACCGAGGGCATCATCAGCGCAACCAGGCGAAGCATACCGGGAGGGGCCCCCTCATTGACCAACATGCTCCAGACCGACGCGGCGATCAGTCCCGGAAACTCGGGTGGTGCGCTTGCCAATAAAGATGGCAAGATAATTGGGATTGCCACCGCTTTCATCCCTCCGCAATCGGGCGCGGTCAGCTTGGGTTTCGCCATCCCGGTGGACGTCGCTAAACGGGTCGGCAATCAGCTTATCGATACGGGTAAAGCAACACACGCCTTTCTCGGGCTGACACCGGAGACGCTCACTAGCGAGACCGCCGGCAAGCTGAACGTACCGGTAAACCAGGGTGCGGTCGTTAAGGACGTAGTAGCCGACGGACCGGCCGATAAAGCGGGCCTTAAGACAAATGACGTGATCGTCAAAATGGACGGACTGCCGGTCCGGACCGCCGATGACGTCTTCGGAGTCGTTAACGGCCACGCCCCCGAAGATGAAGTCGAAATGATTTTTTTCCGAGGGGCCGACCAGAAGACGGTGACCGTGACTCTCGGGGAGAGAACTTCGGGCTAGCGCACTGACGTCATCAGCCAAGACGAGCGCGTTCGCCATGCATGCGATTGCGCCTCCTTGATGAGCTCGCTAAGGATCGCCATCGCTGTCCTTGGTGACCGTTGAGCCGAGCCGCAGCGAGGATAACGCTTTTACCTTTGGCGATATGGGCGATCTCCCAGAGATACGGCGGTGAACTGGTTTGAAGACGAGGCGCCTGAGAATTCACGTTCCCGATTGGCTTAAGGCGATATTCCTTGTCGTCGCCCTCTTTCTGATCTATACCTTTTTCGCGCTTATCGTCAATACGATAGTCTTTTTCCTCATAGGCGCAATATTCGCTTACATACTCCACCCGTTTGTGAACTGGCTTACCAAGCAAGGAATACCGCGCGGTTTATCCGTGATTATCGTTTTGGTCATCGCCGTCCTCTTAATCATCCTGTTTGTAGCTATGATAACTCCTTCTCTCATCAGTCAGGTAAGGGAGTTTGTCAAAGACCTCCCAAGGCTCGCGAAGTCGGCCAGAGCCGAGTATGACAGCCTAAGACGCCTCCTGCCGGCCTCTCTCCGGGAACTGCTTCCCGCCGACGCCGAGAAGGTCTTCGACAGCGCAGTGAGCACCATAACGGCACAGTCCCAAAAGATCGTCTCTCTTGTACCGTCAATCATCTCGGGCATCGCCGGAGCGATCGTCATTTTCATATTCGCCATTTATATTCTCGTCTTCCTCGAAGACATGGATGGTTGGCTCAGGTTTTGGATTCCCGACCAGTACCATTGGCTTTACGACCGCTTTGTCGCCAAGATGGACATCGGTTATTCAAGGTATATAATCGGCCAGCTCATCGTATCGGTCACCTACGGACTAGCCGTGGGGTTGGTCAGCGCCGGATTTGGATTGCCCTTCCCCATCATCCTGGGCTTCTGGGCTGGAATCGTGCAAATAATCCCGGTTATCGGGCCCGTGATCGCCCTCATACCCCCGCTCCTTCTCGCTTTCCTCATCTCGATAAGAACCGGCATCATCGTCGCCGCCATTCTCATAGCAATAACCGGCGTGCAGGGCGTCTTCGTGACCCCTTACATCCTTGGAGCAACTGTCACTATCAGCCCAATCATCGTACTCTTCTTCATCATAGCCGGAGCGGAAATCGGCGGGATCGGCGGTACGATCCTGGCCGTTCCATTCCTCGTCGCTCTCAACCTCGTCTGGCAATTCATAAATGAGAACTTCTATTACAAACCCGCTCCTCCCCCTGAGACGCCGCCGACAATGATAGAGATGCAACCTCCGGGATCGCCACCGGAGGAAGAAGAGAGACCAAAGGAAGAGAAGAGCAAGGATTCTGAAGGTGACGAATGACCAATGCTCGATAAAAATGAGGCCGCCGAGCCTGTTGGTTTAACTTATAACTCGTTGGCTTATTTTTGTAACCAACCCTCTGTCAGTAGATCTTCCAATGGCTTGGCTGGAGTGAGGAGCCTCTCATCTTGCGGGATTTCACTTGTCGTCTCGGGTTCGGCCCTGAAGTTCCGTTCTATCTGCTCCCTTGCCTGGCTATCCGGCTCAAAATCTTTTAGCGGCGGCAGATCAGCAAGGCTCTTAAGCCCGAAAACCTCCAAAAAGCGCCTTGTGGTTCCATAAAGAATCGGATTGCCCGGCGTACTTTGCCTCCCTACGTCCTTCACCAGCCCTCTGGCGATGAGCGTGGATAGGGCGCCATCGGCGTTGACTCCGCGTATGGCGCTCATATCCACCCTCGTCACGGGCTGCTTATATGCAACAATCGAAAGTGTTTCGAGGGCCGCCTGACTCAACCGCCTCGCCTCCGATATCTTGAAGAGCCTTTCGATGTATGGGGCATTCGCCGGGTGGGTAAAGAACCGGTAGCCGCCCGCCACCTCCCGGAGCTGAATACCACGGTCGTTTACGTAGTACTCGTCGGCAAGCTCTCTGAGGGCCTTACGAGCCTCGCCCTCGCTGACCTCAAGAGCTTCAGCCAATTTAGCGACGGACATGGGTTGGTCGGCGACGAAAAGCAGCGATTCGATGGCGCTCTTAAGTTGGTTCGCGGGTGCCGTCACGTCGCCGCTCAAACCGCCAAGACCTCCTCAACCACCAGCTCGATCTCTATCTCCCCGAACGTTTCAGCCTGCCCGAGTTCGACCATCCCGCGCTTATAGAGCTCGAGAATCGCGAGGAAGCTTGCTATTACCTCGGCCTTCGTCCGGCAATCCCGGGTGAGCTCCCGGAATGATTGGCGACCTTTAATATCAAGGCGCCCCCTTATCGTGACGACGAACGCGTCGACTCGCAGCGGCTCGGGGGTGATGTGCTCTGCATCCAGGATTGCCGGCGGCCGGCTCGTCAACTCATCGTAGAGATAGCATAGCAACTGTGCATCGGCGTCGAGGATCAGTTCGGGGAGGGCCGTCGCGAATTCCTCGTCGATCTCAACCTCGCGCATGTAAAACTTGCCTTCCGCGAGGTAACGAGTGCCAAGCACAACCGCAACGCTCTTGAACTTCTTGTACTCTAGAAGCCTGGCGATTAGATTCTCGCGTATTTCGTCGGCGGAGATCTCTTCGTCCGGCGCCGGAGCGCTCTCCATGGGGAGGAGGGTCGACGTCTTTATATCCAGAAGCGCCGTCGCCACGAGCAAGAATTCGGTGGCCACTTCGAGGTCCAATTCGTGCATCGCCTTGACGTACGCCAGGTACTCGTCGGTGATTTTAGCGATGGGCACATCATAGATGTCGACCTTCTGCTTGGCTATCAAGCCTATCAGAAGGTCGAACGGCCCTTCAAAAACCTCTAGCTTAACCTCGTAAGACATATAGACCCCGAATTGTACATCATTAGCGATTGGCAGGAAGCCCCTAAAGAACTACTTGCTACTTGCTACTTGCTAATTGCTTATTCCAGCACCAGCTCTTCGCCGCCGCCCACGACTTCGGATCCAGCCTCACTCTTCTCTTCAGCCGCCGTATGATAATCCTGGATCGGTTTGACGACCAGCTTACGCCGTTTTGCCGCCTCGACCGCCTTGACAGCGGCTCTGGCAGCCGAGATGGTCGTGATGCAGGGGACGCCATAAGCCGCCCCCGCGGTGCGTATTTCGTATCCGTCCTTTCGCCCCATCCCCCAGGGAGTATTTATTATCAAGCCAAGTTTCCCATCTTTGACCAGGTCGACGACGTTCGGCCTTCCCTCTTGCACCTTCAGGGCCACGTCCACTTCTATATCGAAGGAGCGCAGGACTTCCGCCGTCCCGCGGGTAGAGACGAGCGAGAACCCGAGATCCGCAAAGCCCTGGGCTATCGGGACCACCGCCGGTTTGTCCTTGTCGCAGACGCTTATGAAGATCTTGCCCTTGGTCGGAAGCTCAAAGCCACAGGCCATCTGGGCCTTGGCGTAAGCTTCGGCGAAGTCCGCATCGATGCCCATAACCTCGCCGGTCGACTTCATCTCCGGACCGAGAACCGTGTCGACCTCTGGAAACCGGCCGAACGGTAGCACCGCTTCCTTGATAGAGATATACTTTGTCGGCGGTATTTCCGTCACTCCGAGCTCGGCAAGCGTCTTGCCTGCCATCACCTTGGCGGCCCCCTTGGCCAGCGGCACGC
>JAMCWL010000112.1 GCA_023481285.1 Actinomycetota bacterium
CTGATACTTTCTTTATCCATAGCTACTGCTAAGATTTTAAACAATAGCTTGTCCTTTGTCAAAGAAAATTCTGGGACGATAAAACTTAGCGGATTACCAGCGAGGGTTTGTTAATCCGAAATTGGTGAGTGTGAGGTCTGCGGCGGAAAATACGATTTAGCGAACTCGCGCGCCGCGGCGTGCGGGCTTGTTTTTGGCGCTGTTCTTCTTCTTGTCCACGATCGACAGATGGCACAGCGCCTCCTCAATAGTTGAGTAGACGCTCATTATGCGGTCCATTTTAAGAAGCTTAACCGCTTGCAAGATGGGCTGTCCCGTACCGACGACGAGGTCAAGCTCACCACCGGTTTCGGTGATCTTACGATTGACAGCCGCAAGCACCCAAAAAGCGCTGCTATCCAGATAGCTCAAGCCTCGCAGATCAACAACCAACTTGGTTGGCAATTCGGCCGATGGAAAGATCAGCGAGTGCAGAGCGTCTTTCAAGATGAAGGCTGTGGACATATCGCACTCACCATTTACGCAGAGTATGTGGACCCCGTCCGTTTCCTTAGTCTTAACGGTGAGTAACGCGTTCTCTTTTCCGCTCAAGGACAACTCCCGACACCGCCAACTTTCACATTGTCACAAGCACATTCACTATATCACAACAGCCGTCCCCTGGAAAGCCCTGCCGCCGGTCATATTGGTAAATTTTATGTTATCTCGACGCCGTCCAGGATGAACGTCGCCGAACCGGCCCGGGCAAAGATTCTCTGGAAAGACGGCCAACAAGCACAAAACCGCCGCTTAATAATCAGATGTTTTTTGGGGGCTTACCAGTTTAGCTTCCTAACCCGTTGGAGAAGAAGCTCGGTTACCAGCGGTGACAAAATACCCATGATAAAGTTGGACGAAGTTCCGGCGTTCGCTCTTTCTCTCTTCCGGCCACTCAAAACGCTAAAGCCCACTATAACGCCCGCCGTAAATGCGGCAACCACGAAAGCGTCACGATACTCGGTCAGAAGATATCCTAAATCCAGCGACCGCCTCGTTCTTTTGTTCAGCTCATCCACCCTGCTATCTATCCGTTGGCGAACTTCCATGATGACGCTTTCCAATTCATCTATCTCCTGATTTAGAGTCTTTTGCGCCTTAGCCATTCCCCATTCTCTCTTATCGTCTTGATGGTCCTCGGCAGCGGCTCCATCCGCACCAGAGCGACAACCGCGGGCAAGGCAATCAACAGGCCGATTCCCGCCAGGCCACCTCCTATGATAAGCGACGATGCCCAGGCCGGAAGAACGGTGCCGATACCAAAAACAGCGCTGAAAAAGAGAAAAAAGAGCCCATAAAGCAAGATCAAGCTTCCCAAAACCAATAGACCCGACCATAGCGCGACTGACCTAGCCGCTCGCGCCAGCTCCCTCTTCGCAAGCTCAACTTCTTGCCTGATTAGAAGCGTGATGTCGCCCGTCAGACCGTTAATCAATTCGGCAAGCCCGGCCTCTCTAACCGGCTTCTCACGCGCTCCGGTCGTCAACTACTTCACCATCTTCCTGATGATCAGCCCGACGATAAGTCCTGCGCCGAGGCCAACGGCAATCGGGATCAACGGTTGACTCTGCTCCAGACCGCCTCTCGCTGTTAAAAGGTCCGGCGTTCTGAGCCGCCTGACGGTACCTGCGGCTCGCCTAATTCCGCCCGAAACGACATTGATGCCGTCGCCCTCAACCTTTCGCAGCCGATCGGCCAGCGCATTTCCTTGATGATCCAGATTGGTTGCGATCCGTTCGAGTCTTTCGGCTAGCGACTCTTTTGTCAGCTTAGCCTTGACGGCGCTTTCCTCTGGTAGGATTTCGCTAGTTTGCACCCCGGAATCACCCCCTCTTAAGCTTACAAGGGTGTTTTTCCCTACTTTGGCTGGTGTAAACTAACGCTCAAGCTCCATGCGCGTTCTCAGGGCTCTTGTGACGTCTTCGCGGGTGATTATGCCGGCGAGATGTCCGTCCTCAGTTACAAGCAGGCGGCCACCTGATTTATTCTCAAGCTTCGGCAGAATTCTATAGATGTCGTCATCGGGACTGACTACAATTTCGTCGGAGAGCGGGATCATTACCTGCTTTACTACCAAGCCATCCCAGCGCTCGCGGGGAATCTTTCGGATGCCGCGGATGGTTACCAGCCCGAGGAGAGTGTCAGCCTCGTCGACGACCGGAAAGGCACTCCAGCGATATCGCTTAAAGTAACCGGTGACCAGCTCCAGCAGAGAGAGGTCCTCCCTGACCGTCGCCGGGTTGCCGGTCATCGCTTCACCAACGGTAAGACCTTCGAGGGCCTGTTTCAGCACCATCTGCTCGTAGCTTGCTGCGGCCGCTTGCAAAAGGAACCAGCCGAGAAAAATGAGCCAGAGACCGGTGAAAACTCCCGAGAAGACGGCGACAAAGCCGAGGAGGATCATCAGATAGGCGATGATGCGCCCGCCGATCGTCGCGACCCTGGTCGCCCGCCAGAAATCGCCCGTGAAGTACCAGACCACCGAGCGGAGCACCCGACCCCCGTCGAGCGGAAAGCCTGGCAGGAGGTTAAAAGCCCCCAGGAAAGCGTTGATGAAGGCCAGGTAAAACGCGACGCCGATGATGGCCGGGGCGCGCAAAAGCGTCCCGAAATACGTTATCAGTGCGAAGGCGCCCGCAAGGAAAAAACTCGACAGGGGACCGGCGATGGACATCCGAAATTCGATGCCCGGCGTGCGGGGCTCTTCCGATAGCCGGGAGACTCCTCCAAAGATCCAGAGGTTGATCGCCTCGATCGGTAAGCCGTAGTGGCGAGCGACGATTGAGTGAAGAAGCTCATGAAAAACGACCGAACCGAAAAAGAGAATGGACGTGACGACGCCCATCAATATCTGCGTCGCCCTGGAAAGCGCCGGGTAAGTCAGGGGAAAGTAAAAGAAGGCGAGGGCCCAGGTTAAAAGGAGAAAGATGACTATCCAGCTATAATTGATGGTTATCGGAATGCCGAATATTCTCGCGATCTGGATGTTGCCCTTCATTTAAGCCCCCCTGCGCTGACCTCATTTACCCCCGTATTTGACGGCCAAAACTTGGGCGAGCCCGACTCCGGTGACAACAGAACCCTTGACAGTCCGGCAGGACGAAGGTTAATCTGATTGAGCTAGTCAAGTGCCGTGCGGTTGGTTGCTCATAAACAAGAGGAGCTACCGACAGCCAGCGCTTTTTTTGGAAAGAAGAAGCGAGTCAGAGGTATAATAGCTAAAAGTCAAAGCGAAGGAGGATTAAGATGGCTAAACCCGTGGTCGATCACGACGAGTGTATTGGTGATGGCCTTTGCGAGCAGATCTGCCCAGAGGTCTTTGAGCTGAGAGAGGACGGGCTCGCGTACGTTGTCAACGAGAAGCCGAATGAAGATCTTAAGGGCCGCATCGATGAGGCTATCGAGGAGTGCCCGACCGGAGCGATAAGCTGGGAAGAATAGTGGTCGACGTGACCTTTTGGCGCCGATTTCCACATCGGCGCCTTTTTTTTGCTCTAAACTTGAATGCCCGCTGCTTGTACCTTCAACTTGAAATCGTGGGCGTTCGCGCAGTTGATGAAAGCGTCATCGATGGTAATCTTCCCCTCAGCAAAAAGAGCGAGAAGCGATTGGTCGAAACTATGCATGCCGTAATACTCACCTTGCTCAAGGGCTTCGAGAATTCGAGAGGTGTAGCTCTCTTTCACTATATAATCCCTGACCGTTGCGGTCGCGACCATGACCTCAGTGGCCACGATTCGACCACCTCCCACTTTCGACAGAAGGCGCTGGGAGACGATGCCCTTGAGGGTCGCGGCGAGCATTAGGCGAATCTGCTTTTGGTGATGGGGTGGGAAGAAGTCGATTATGCGGTTGATTGTCTCGGTGGCGTCAACCGTGTGCAGCGTGGAAAGGACCAGGTTGCCGATTTCGGCGGCGGAGAGAGCCGCCCCGACCGTCTCGGCGTCCCGCATTTCACCGATGAGTATGACGTTGGGGTCCTGTCGAACGACCGTCTTGAGCGCTTCGGCGTAAGATTCAGTATCGACGCCTATCTCGCGTTGGTCAATTAACGAAAGCTTGTCTTGATGGACGACTTCGATTGGATCTTCAATCGTTACGATGTGGGTGCGTCGGGTCGAGTTAATGTGGTTTATAATCGCCGCCAGCGTCGTCGTCTTACCGGAGCCAGCCGTGCCTGTCACCAGGATTAAGCCTCGCGGTTCGGACGCAAGCTTCTTAACCACGGACGGCAAGCCCAGATCCTCAATCGTAAGGTCGCTTGATCCAAGTTTACGCATGGCGGTCGCTACGCTTCCCCGCTGCCTGAATACGTTAACCCTGAATCGACCGATCTCCGGGATGGTGTAAGCAAAGTCAACCTCACGACCGGCGTCAAAGATCTTTACCTGTCGCTCGTTAAGCATCGATACGGCTAATCTCTCCGCATCTTCTTCGCTGAACGGGGGAAGCTCCAGCGGGAAGAGCACGCCGTCCACCCTTATATAAGGTGGGCTGCCCGCTTTAATATGCAGATCCGAGCCGCCTTTTGCATCCAATACTTTGATCAAATCCAAGATATCCAAGTGCGATCACCCCCGCCAACGATGGAAGAAAAAGAGAGTTTGCCTTCCTTGTTATCGACATGTTTTGCCAAAACTTTTGCTCATTCTCCGCTGGCAATTGTTATAACCCGGCGGTCGCGGGGCCCATCAAGCTCGACGAAGAAGATGCTCTGCCACGTTCCAAGGTTCAACTCTCCATCGATTACGGGGAGAACGACCGAAGGCCCGAGAAATGCCCCGGTGATATGGGAGGGCGCGTTATTGTCCACGCGGTTATGCTCATAGGCGCTTTCCCAATCGACGAGGCGCTGGACTTCCCGCGTCAGATCTGTGACAAGGCCGCGCTCGTTCTCGTTGACGAGAAGCGCTGACGTGGTGTGAGGGGTGTAAACCAGAATGATACCGCTCGTAATGCCTGCGTCCTGCAGGGCCTTCGAGACGCCCTTCGTAATATCAACCAGTTCAACATTGGAGCGTGTTGAGATCCGAATGGCGCTGTTGACTACCACGGAAACTCCCCTTGCCGCCGCCTCTTTAAGCCGACCTCAAAGCGGCCGCCTGAACCAGCATCTTAAAATAGGTTACAGCCTCGTCGCTCCAACGTAATCCGCCCGGTCGCTTAAGTAATCAATCCGTATTGAGGAGCCGGTGTTCGGTGCGTGAATATACTGGTCATTGCCGACGTAGATGCCGACGTGGCCGAGATTGTTAAAGAAGACCAGGTCGCCGGGTTGAAGCTCGACTCTGCTCACATGCGCGCCATAGCCATACTGATCAGGCACATAGTGAGGAAGACCGATGCCCACCTGCCTGTAGACGTACATCGTAAAACCGGAACAATCGAACCCCACCGACGGGTCAGCGCCTCCGTAGACATAGGGAATGCCAAGGTATCTCAGGGCTATCTCGACTACGTCGCTTCTCCCATCCCCTCGCGAGGTTGACGGAGCAGCTTGCCGGCGTGCCCGCTCTTCGGCGGCGGCCCTTTCGGCCTCCAGGCGCCGTCTAAGCTCCTCAGCTTCCCTTGCCGACCTCTCGGCCTCAGCCCGCTCGATAGCGGCAATCTCATCCTTGATCAGCGATAACTTTGCGTTGCGCTCAGTGAGCCTACCTTCGATCTCGGCTTTCTTCTGTGAAATCTCCTCCAGCTTGGCGGTCTCCGTCTTCTCCTGCTGCTGCAAGGCTGATCTTCTCTGCTCAACTTCCCTCTTGGCGGCGAGCACCTCTCTCACGATCGTGGCGTCTCTCCGGCCGATCCGCTTCAACATGTCCAAGCGGCGAACCAGCTCGTCAAAGCTCTTCGAGCCGAAAAAGACCTGAACGGGATTTACGGAGCCGTTCCTATAAATTCCAGCGACCCGCTGGTTGAGAAGTGCACGCCCGGCAGCCAGCTTTGCTTCCACGTCCTGCAAGCGCTTTGTATTATCGGCTATCTCCGCCCTGGTGCCCTCAAGGTCTATGTTTGCTCTGTTGAAATCATTGATAACCGGCTCGAGGTCCATATCGATCTGCTCGATTTCCGTTTTGATTCTTTCCGCTTCCGATTGCTTCTGAGGGAGTTCGGGGGGCACCGCCAGCACTCCGGCGGGTGTTAGGATTACGCAAAGCGCAGTAACGATTAAGACCAACCGCCTGTATGGGCAAGCTAAAATTTCTACTACCTCCCTAAACCGTTTCTGCTTTGACCAGTAAAAATCTTATCACAAGGAGCCTTGGCCGTAAATCAGGAAGCGCTTTAGGAAGCACTTTCGAGGAAGGCCTTTACCGCATCGAATACGGCTACGGCGATCTTTTGGTGGTATATCTCTTGACCAGCGGGGTCACATGGATCCAGCTCGAGCGGGGGCCTTATAATAGCGGCGGGCATGCCTTTTCCTATGAGTCGAGGAGAAATGTTCATCTCCGAGCAGTTAAGAGATGTTTTTAGCTCCTTCTTGATGGAGAGCGCAAGGCCACGGGATGCCTCCTTGAAACCCTTATCGGATTCGTATACGGTCGCCGGGCCCTCTCCAGCTTGGAACTCTTCAAAGCCTATCAAGAGCTCTGCGCCGGCGAACTTGTCCGATGAAAAGCAGACGTCCGCTCCGAGTATTTCCAGGAGGTTGCCGACGCGGCCGGCCAGCTCGGCGCAGATGCCCTCCCCAACCATGATCGCTACCGGTCGACCCACGATCGCCGATATGGCCGAAGCTCTTTCAGGGTCGGGGAAGACGCGGCTTGCCCCATCCTCAAGAATGCCGTGTAGCTTGTCAAACACAGCAATGGTTGAGTCGCCGACTATCCCGTCGGCTACCAGACCTGTATTTCGCTGGAATTCACGCACGGCTCGCTCGGTCGTCTGGCCGAAAATGCCGTCGACCATGCCGGTATTGAACCCCAGCTTATTAAGCCAAACTTGCAGTCGCTTAACGTCCTCCCCGCGAAAGAAGGGGGTCCGCAAATAGAGCAGGCGATCTCCAAGCGAGTAACCGGACTCAACGAGGCGGCGCCAGGTCTCATCCGTGACAACGCCCGTGGCATCGAGAGCGTGATCCACTTGGAAGCGCTTCACGGCTTTCTCGGTATCTTCGCCGAATGAACCGTCGGCGCCGCCGACGCCGATGTCGTAGCCGAGCATCGCCAGGCGACGCTGGACATCCGCCACCTCGTCGCCCCGATCTTTCCTGGCAATCAATCTCATACTGGCCCCCAACTTACAAGGATACCAACAAGAATCTTAGCGCATGCCATGAGGAAGGAACAAGGCTAGCTGAGATAGACGACCCCTATAAGCTGGTATATGACCAGCATAACAAAGAAAGCATTGGCGATGTTGACGGTCCGCCTGACGAGACTCGATTCTCGTATCGCCCCGCGCGTCAAAAAGACAAAAAGGCCGACTATTAAGATCTTAAAGAGGAGCGCCCAGAGGAAATCGACGGCAAGCAGGTGGCGTATTATCGGATTTAGCTCAAAGGCCCCCAGGTCAACGAGATACTTGGTCAGGGTGATGTCCGCCAGATTCAAGAATAGAAGCAGCCACAGAGAGCCGTCCAAGCTCGCCTCCGCCAAACAACGACCGAAGTGTTTAAATCAGAGGCATATATACCGATTACGGTAGATAGCTAAACGGAGTGAGCAATGAGGGGTAGCGTCTGAAAAAATAGCCTTTTTACCGGTGAGTCCTTGCCGAATGCCGTCTGTGGGATGCGGTTTTAGCTCTAGCCGTTGGGTGAGGGCAATCCGATCTCGCCGTAACCTCTTGATCGAGGTCGGCGAGGGTCTTGCGGAGTTCGTCGAAGAAATCCAAGCGACCGTCGGTGAGCTGCTCGACAAGCTCGATGAGGAGGCGCAAATCGGCATTCGGCTCATACGCATAGATTGGCGGGAAGTCTTCGTCCTGTGACAGCCGGCGCAAAACGCTCTCGTGAACGAGAGCTTTCGTTTCGACCTCCACTTGTTCCACCCGCCGACCCACAATTCGTGCCAGGCCCTGCGCAGTGTGGATGGTAAAAGGATTCGCTCGGAAGAATCGGACGAGATCCCAGCGAACTTGCGACGCCAGGAGCGCCAGGACGGTCCGCCTCTTTTCCGGGTCTATGCTTAATATCACATCAAGTTGTAGCTGAGTCATCCTATTCCCTCAGAGAAAGAGATGCGAAAAGACGGTACTGGCGAACCAGACCAAAGACTATGAAGATGAGGAAGACCAGCTCGGAAGCGGACTGCAGCACGAGGAAAATTCTTGAGAGTTCTTCGGTCTTGACGAAGCTAATATACCTCGACACCAGCGGATAGACATCATGGCTGCCCAAGAAGACGGAGAGGACCCGCAGACCGGAAGCGGCGACATAGATGCCGAAGCCGGGAAGAACCCACCGCCAGCTTGCTGCAAGCTCCCCCTCGACCATCAGCCATATCTTCCTCGCCAAAAGCCCGGTGACGAGTCCAGCAAGGGCGACCATGATCGCTATGGCGAAGACGACGACGTCCAGGAAGAAGAGCTGGATGGGAATTCCTGCCAATTTCACCGTAATCTCCACTACTCATCCTCCCGGCCAGTCAGCTTCTTCAGAAGGCCAAACTGGTACCAGAGACCAATAAAGGCCAAAACGATGAAGACCAGGTGTCCCGATTGGAAGAGGAGCGAGACGGCAAGCACCTTCGAGATGCCAAAAATACCAAGGCTGCCTTCTATGGCGCCGAACAGCTCAGCAAAGGCTAAGACGAGAAAAGCGATGAGCAGAAATCTCCAGCTCGTTGCAAGTCTCCCCGAAACGCGCCGCAAAATTCCCACTGCAACCAGGCCGGCGGTAAGGGAGAGAAGGAGATTAACGACCTCGATGCCTGATGCAAGTTTCATAAAAGCGCTACCTTCTTTTCTTAATAAGTCCTTCTTGAAGAAGCGTCTCTGCGCTTACGGTCCGGGATGGGAATCCGGTCAGGATTCCCTGCCGACCTGCGAATTTAGTCTCTATCTCGATACCATGCGCTCCAACGTGATAGCGGCGAATATCCTTTGCGTGGGCGCTCCCGCGCACCTTCAGAACGGTGAGGGCCGTTTCCAGCTCGGATTCGATCTCTACGAATCTCAGGAGCAAGATGTTGTCGACCAGGAAACCAAGCCCGCTCTCGAGGGAAGTGCGGTCACCGAAGAGCCAGGGGACTTCGGCGGTCAAGATGCTGGTCAGACCCAGTCTTTTAAATCCATTGACCAGGCCGTTATAGATCGCCCTGAGCTCAAGCCGGCCCTCGGCAATCTGTTCCATCAGCGTCACCGAATCTATGACGACCCGACGGGCATCGATGGATGCCACGAGCTGGTCAAAAAGCCCTCCTTCTCTCTCCAGTTCGCTCTTCAATACGCTTGGGCTGGTGAATATGACCTTGAGGCGGCCGGCCTCCTCTTCCTTCTTCAAGTCCCAGCCTAGATTGAGCGCGTCTCGATAGATCGTCTCAGGGAACTCCTCGAAGGTGATGAATATACCGGGCTCGCCGTAGCGGGTCGCGCCACCGTACAAAAAGTGCAGACCGAAGGTCGTCTTGCCCGCACCTGGTGGCCCCCCGATAACGGTAGAGCTTCTCTCGTAAATTCCTCCGGCCAAGAGTTGATCAAAACCAGGAATACCGCTCGGGACCTTTTTCACGCTACCGCCCCCCAATTTTTAGATCCGTGGGCACGCAAAGAGCCAATCTCCCCGCCAATCTCATTAGTTTAACATTGTTATTGCGATTATTTAATAATTTTTTGCTTAAGGTTCCGCAAGAACGGCCCTCGTTAAGACAGCCTTCCTACCACGAAAATACGACCGTCGACCGATGACCGCCGTTGTAGGGGCGGTTCGCGAACCGCCCGAGGGCACGCCGGTGGCGTGCCCGACCGACAGGGTCTCGCAGTGACGCCATTTTAATCCTCTTGATGGCGCCGCCGCAGCGCATGGTCACTACTAGGAAAAGCGGTCAGGAGGAGCGGAGATATTTTGGTTTAAAAAACTTGACAACGGGAGACTTAGATTTTATATTAACGATAGACTCAAGGAAGGAGTGATTGGTTAATGGCAAAAGCAATCGGCATCGACCTCGGGACAACCAACTCTTGTATGGCCGTCTTCGAAGCCGGCGAGGCCAAAGTCTTGAACAACTCCGAGGGCGGGCGCGTCACACCGTCGATCATCGGATTCTCCAAGACCGGCGAGATACTTGTCGGGGAGGTTGCCAAGAGGCAGGCGATCACCAATCCCGACCGGACGATTACCTCGGTCAAGCGACACATGGGTTCCGATTGGGCGACCGGTGAGATCGACGGTAAAAAGTATAGCTCCCAACAGATCTCCGCTTTCATTCTGCAGAAGATGAAAAGGGATGCGGAGGCTTACCTGGGTGAACCGGTAACCAAGGCCGTCATCACGGTGCCCGCTTACTTCGAGGATGCGCAGCGCCAGGCGACAAAGGACGCGGGCAAAATCGCCGGGCTTGAGGTCCTGCGTATCATCAACGGGCCGACGGCGGCCATACAAGAGTTGGTTGTCCCGAGGTCGATGCCGATT